>CAISIV010000155.1 GCA_903885555.1 uncultured Hyphomicrobiales bacterium | reverse complement strand
CGATTTCGCCAGCTCAACGTCGTTGTGCTTGGTCTGGTGATTGAGGCGCTTGTAGTGGTTGTGCACGGCGACCGAGAGCACGCGCTTGGCATGCATCTGACCGATCACGTAATCGTCGAGCACCTTGCAGATTTCTTTGGGAGTCGGGATGCCGTCGCGCGACTTCACCAGCGAGGATTTGTTTTCCTCGCGAATGATGTCCATGCAGAGCTCGACGCACTCGTCGCAGATGAACACCGTCGGACCGGCGATGAGCTTGCGGACTTCGTGCTGGCTCTTGCCGCAGAACGAGCAATAGAGGGTGTTCTTGGAATCACTGCCGCCGACTTTGCTCATTCCATTCTCCGTAAACTCTCGTCCGCACTCCGTGACTGGCGAAGCTAATGAATGTTCGCCACTACGCAAGATACGAAGCAAGTTTCGCGCCGGACGTCCGACACGGCGGCCAATTACCGGGTGGCCTGCAAACCCAACTGCACCCCTAGCACCCTAAGCCAAGCATGCTAACGACCTGATAATCAACATTCTATTAACGATAACGTTGCGCTTACGCCTGCGTTTCAGTGCCCTCCCCGGACACCGCATTCCATGCCCGCCCAAACTGGAACCATCCGGGCGGCGTCGCCGTAAAGTTCCTAAAGTAGAAACTCAGGCGGGTTTGGGGACCATCTCTTCCGGCCGGACGGCGATCACCTTGTCGACCAGGCCGAAATCCTTGGCCATATCGGCTGTCAGGAAGTAATCGCGCTCGAGAGCGTCCTCGATCTTCTTCAGCGCCTGGCCGGTATGCTTCACGTAGATCTCGTTCAGCCGCTTCTTGAGATTCAGAATCTCTTGAGCATGCAACATGATATCGGTCGCCTGGCCTTGGAACCCGCCGGACGGCTGATGAACCATGATGCGGGCGTTGGGCAGCGCAAAGCGCATGTCCTTGGCGCCGGCGGCGAGAAGCAGCGAGCCCATGGAAGCCGCCTGCCCGATGCAGAGCGTCGACACCGGCGGGCGGATGAACTGCATGGTGTCATAAATCGCCATGCCCGAGGTCACGACCCCGCCCGGCGAGTTGATGTACATCGACAGTTCTTTTTTCGGGTTTTCCGCTTCGAGGAACAAAAGCTGCGCCACGATCAGCGTCGCAACATTGTCCTCGATCGGGCCGGTAATGAAGATAATCCGTTCCTTCAGCAGCCGCGAATAGATGTCATAGGACCGTTCGCCGCGGTTGGTCTGTTCGACCACCATCGGCACCAGGTAGTTCATGTAGGTATCGACCGGATCTCTCATTTCGGCTCCTTGAACGCGAATCACGAACGGACACAGGCTAGCTTAGCCGCCCCCGTCGCGTCGCTACGATCTATTTCCTGTAATAGCCCACCGCAAGGAGCGGCGGCCGCCCCTACTCAGGCGGCAGCCGTTTCGTCTTCCTTGAACAGCTCTTCACGCGACACCTTGTTTTCGGTCACGTCGGCCAGTTCGACCAGAAAGTCGACCACCTTTTCCTCGAAAATCGGCGCACGGAGCGAAGCAACCGCCTGCGGATTCTGCCGGTAGTAGTCGTAGACCTTCTGTTCCTGGCCGGGGAATTGGCGGACGCGATCCATCAGCGCGCGGTTCAATTCCTCTTCAGTCACGGTGATTGCGTTCTTCTCGCCAATCTCGGCCAGCACCAGCCCGAGGCGCACCCGCCGTTCGGCGATGGCGCGGTATTCGGCCTTGGCCTTGTCCTCAGTGGTATTTTCGTCGGCGAAGGTCTTCTTCTCGGTTTCCAGTTCGGACAGCACCGACTTCCAGACGCGGTCGAACTCTTCTTCCACCAAAGACGGCGGCGGCTCGAACTTGTGGCTCTTGTCGAGTTCGTCGAGCAGGCCGCGCTTGAGCTTCTGGCGCGACATCGCGGTGTGATCCTGGGCGATGCGTTCCTTGACGGCGTCGCGCAGCTTGGCAATCGATTCAAGGCCGAGCGACTTAGCGAACTCATCGTCCGTCACAACGGTGCCGGGCACTTCGATCGACTTCGCCGAGACGACGAATTCGGCATTCTTGCCGGCCAGCGCTTCGGAGCCGTAATGCTGCGGGAACGTCACCTTGATGGTGCGGGTCTCGCCCATCTTGAGGCCGATGATCTGTTCTTCAAAGCCGGGGATGAAGGTGTTCGAGCCCACCAGCACGGGCGATTCACCGGTGCCGCCATCAAAGGCAACGCCATCGATCGTACCGGCGTAGGACAGCAAGACGCGGTCGCCGGTGGCGACAGCTTCGCCGTCCGGCTTCGGCGTAAAGGGCTTGTTCTGGTCGGCGATGCGGGTGATGCCCTCGTCGACTTCGCTGTCGGCGACTTCGGCGGTCAGTTTGGTCAGCTTGAAGGTCTTGAAGTCCGCGAGCTTGATGTCGGGGACGATCTCGATGCCGACCGTGTAGTCGAGGTCGCTCTCGCCGGCGATCAGCTTTTCGACCGCGGCTTCCTCGGACGGCATCGTCACTTTCGGCTCGGACGCAAGCTTGAAGCCGCGCTCGGTGACGATCTGGTTATTGGTGTCGCGGACCGTGGCTTCGATCACTTCGGCCATGGCAGAGCGGCCGTACATCTTCTTGAGATGCGCCACCGGCACTTTGCCCGGGCGGAAGCCGTTGATGCGGACCTTGTCCTTCATCTCGTCGAGGCGCGAATTGACTTTGGCGTCGAGTTCGGCGGCCGGAACGACCACCTTGAATTCGCGCTTGAGGCCTTCGGACAGCGTTTCGGTAACTTGCATTGACCACACTTCGTTGTTGTTGCGCGTCGCGTCAGTTTGACTCGCCGGTTTCCTTACCGGCTTTCGGCCAACCGCGCCGCAGTGTCAGATGAGCCCTCGGCATGGTGCGGGCGGAGGGACTCGAACCCCCACGACTTTCGCCACTGGAACCTAAATCCAGCGCGTCTACCAATTCCGCCACGCCCGCGCTGAGGGCCGTTTCAGGACGATCCTGGCGCCACAATCAGCAAGATTTGGCGCGGGCACGGCTTAACGCGCCCTCCCTACGGGCGCAAGCGTGTCGCGTCGGCGCAGCCGGGATATGGGGAACGCCGTCCGGTTTTATCGTCCGGCATTACCATGCCGCAGAACCTGAAGCGGGGTATTCCCCGGGGGCTGCAAAGCCGCCATAACGCAGTCTTTGGTTGTATTATTCTCATTATACAATTATTACTTGTTTCGCGACCGGGATCACAACCGCCGCAGCGGCCAACCAACCAACAAAATCGAAAGTGGGAGAACGTCATGGGATACAAGCGGCTTCTGATTGCGTGCGCCCTGATGACCGCGGCTTCGGGGCCCGCCTTTGCCACCACCAGCTTCCAGAACACCTGCTCGAACATCAGCTTCGTCTACTCGGGCAACAACGCAGCCATCTCGGCCGTTTGTCTGCGGGCCAATGGCACGCCGAACCAGACAACGCTGGTGCTGCAAGGCATCAGCAATCAGAACGGCATCCTGACTCAGGGCGGCGGCGCCAGCACGTTCCAGCAGAGCTGCGGCAATATCCAGATCCTCATCACGGGACCGAACGCGTTGCTGTCGGCATTGTGCCGGACCACGAGCGGCAGTTCGAACTCGACCAGTCTGTCGCTCAACAACATTGCCAACAACAACGGGACTTTGGTCCAGCAATAGCCACGACTATCCGCCGGCGCCGGCCGCCTCAGCGCGGCTTCGTCGGCGGCCGATCTAGCCCGTCAAACGCGCGAACAGGCGGCGATAGACCGCAGGCAGCGCCTCGGTCAGGTCCTCGGCGATCAACCCGGGGCCAAATTCCGTGGCCGCCTCGCCGTGCAGCCAGACGGCCGCGCTGGCCGCGTCAAACCCCGCCATACCCTGGGCCATCAGCCCGGCAATCATGCCGGCGAGGACATCCCCGGCGCCTGCGGTCGCGAGAAAGGGCGGCGCGTTGTCAGCAATCGAGGCACGCCCCTCCGGGCTGGCGACGACGGTATCGGCGCCCTTCAGCAGCACGATGGCGTGGCTCACACGTGCGGCCTCCCGTACCATTTCAAGTTTTGCAGAAACATGAGCATTTATCTCTAATAAATTGAATAATCTAGAAAACTCTCCCGAATGCGGCGTCAAGACAACATTACACTCGGGCCGCGCCGCGATGGCTGAAAACAGCGCTGCCGGGTCCTCCGCAAAGCTGGTCAGGGCATCGGCGTCCAGCACCATAGCCGCACCGCTGCCGAGCGCCGCCAGAACCTGCTCGCGCATCGCGGGGCCGACGCCACCGCCCGGCCCCAGCACCACCACGTTACGGCGCTTGTCGGACAAAAACTCGGCCAGCGCGGCCGCGCCATCGACCGCCCGCACCATAACCGCCAAGCTTGAGGCGGCGTTGACGGCTAGGGCGTCGCTCGGGCTAGCGATGGTGACGAGGCCGGCCCCTGCCCGTAACGCCGCACGCGCCGCCAGGCGCGCCGCCCCTGTCGTCGATAGCCCGCCGGACACCACGACCGCATGGCCGCGCGCGTATTTATGCCCCTCCGGCCGCGGCACGGGAAAGGCATGGCCCCACAGTTCCGGTCCATTGGCAAAGGCCATTGGTTTGATCGTCTCAAGCACGCTGGCCGCAATACCGATACCGGCCACGCTGACTGGCCCGCAATGCAGCCGCCCCGGCAGCAGCAGATGCCCGGGCTTGCGGCGAAAGAAGGTCACGGTTTTTGTGGCTTGGACAGCGACACCCATGACGGCACCACTGCTGCCATTGATGCCACTCGGCAGATCGATCGCGATCACCGGCACGCCGGCGGCATTAATCGCTTCGATCATGGCGCGCGCGGCGCCCTCCACCGAGCGGTCGAGGCCCGCGCCGAACAACGCGTCGATGATGACATCGCATTTGCCGACAATGGCGGGTAACGCGTCGATCGTCGCTCCCTGCCAGCGTCCGGCGGCAAGCGCGGCATCGCCCTTAAGGCGGGCGCGGTCACCGACGAAGGCAACCGTCACATCGTGGCCGCGCTCGGCCAGCACGCGAGCCGAGACGAAGCCGTCGCCGCCGTTGTTGCCGGGACCAGTCACAACCACAACGCGACAGAGATCTGCGGGAACCATCTTGGCGACCGCGCGGCCGGCATTTTCCATCAACACGATCCCGGCGATGCCACCGGCAATCGTCAGCCGGTCGGCCTCCGCCATCTCGGATGTGGTGAGAAGTTCATTCATTGCCGCTCGACACTATCGGCCGTGCCGCACCCGGACAAATCGAGCTAATTCATTGCAGCGCAACATAACTTTAGCTACTGGTCATTTTTTATACAGAGTGATTAATCGAAAGGCACTACACTTTAGGCAGACGGACGATTGTCATACTATCGCTGAGGCAAACCGCTGACGATACACGGATTTTATGCGTTTGCCGGTTTGGCACGGGACCTGCTAACCGATAGCGCGGCTCGCCGCACGCACACGACGGGCCAGGGAGTAAGGAAAGCCAATGAAAAAAATTGAGGCCATCATCAAGCCTTTCAAGCTCGACGAGGTCAAAGAGGCCCTCCAAGAGGTCGGGCTTCAGGGCATTACCGTGACCGAGGCCAAGGGCTTCGGACGCCAGAAGGGCCATACCGAGCTCTATCGCGGTGCGGAATACGTGGTGGATTTTCTCCCCAAAGTGAAAATCGAAATTGTTCTTGGCGACGACATGCTAGACAAGGCAGTCGATGCGATCCGGCGTGCCGCGCAAACTGGCCGGATCGGCGATGGTAAGATATTCGTATCGAACATCGAGGAAGCGATCCGGATCAGAACCGGCGAATCCGGAACCGACGCCATCTAAGCTCCCCGCGGGCCGTGCCTGGCGGGGCATGTCCAGTCTGAACAAGGGGAAACGCATTCCATGACCACCGCTAAGAACGTCATGAAGATGATAAAGGATAACGACGTTAAATACGTCGATTTCCGGTTCACCGATCCGCGCGGCAAGTGGCAGCACGTCACTTTCGACGTCAGCATGATCGAGGAAGATACCTTCGCCGAAGGCCAGGCTTTCGACGGCTCATCGATCGCCGGCTGGAAAGCCATCAACGAGTCCGACATGAACCTGATGCCGGATCCGGCATCGGCTTGTATCGATCCGTTCTTTGCCGAGACCACCCTCGTCCTGGTGTGCGACGTGCTCGAGCCGACCACCGGCGAGCCCTATAACCGCGACCCGCGTGGCATCTGCAAGAAGGCCGAAGGCATGGTGAAATCCATGGGCCTCGGCGACGTGATCTATTTCGGACCGGAAGCCGAGTTCTTCGTATTCGACGACGTCAAGTACAAGGCCGATCCCTACAACACCGGCTTCAAGGTCGACTCGATCGAACTGCCGTCCAACTCCGATACCGACTATGAAGGCGGCAACCTCGGCCACCGCATCGGCGTCAAGAAGGGCTACTTCCCGGTGCCGCCGCAGGATTCCGCGCAGGACATGCGTTCGGAAATGCTCGGCGCCATGGCGCGCATGGGCGCCAAGGTCGAAAAGCACCACCACGAAGTGGCGTCCGCCCAGCACGAACTCGGCCTGAAGTTCTCGCCGATGACGCAGATGGCCGACATGATGCAGGTCTACAAATACTGCATCCAGCAGGTCGCGCAGATCTATGGCAAGTCGGCGACCTTCATGCCGAAACCGATCTACGGCGACAACGGCTCGGGCATGCACTGCCACCAGTCGATCTGGAAAGCCGGCAAACCGGTATTCGCCGGCAACAAGTACGCCGACCTGTCGGACACCTGCCTGCACTACATCGCCGGCGTCATCAAACACGCCAAAGCGATCAACGCCTTCACCAACCCGACCACCAACTCCTACAAGCGTCTGGTGCCGGGTTACGAAGCGCCGGTGCTGCTCGCCTACTCGGCGCGTAACCGCTCGGCCTCCTGCCGCATCCCCTACACCACCAACCCGAAGGCCAAGCGCGTCGAAGTCCGCTTCCCGGACCCGCTGTGCAATCCCTATCTCGGTTTCTCGGCGCTGCTGATGGCGGGCCTCGACGGCATCAAGCATAAGCTCGATCCGGGCGGCCCGATGGACAAGGACCTTTACGACCTGCCCGCGGCCGAACTGAAGAAGATCCCGACGGTTGCCGGTTCGTTGCGCGAGGCGCTCGCGTGCCTCGACAAGGATCGCGAATTCCTCAAGGCCGGTGGCGTGTTCGATGACGACTTCATCGACAGCTACATCGAACTGAAGATGACGGAAGTGATCCGCTTCGAGCACACCCCGCATCCGGTCGAATACGAGATGTATTATTCGGCTTAAGTTTCCTTCACCGTCGCTTCAACGCGATGTACCAATGAGGGCGCCCCGGTGGGGCGCCCTTTTCGCAAGTCGTCAGCAGCGAACTTCATGAACCACACCGCTCATACGATCGAAAAAGCCGTCAAGGAAATCGCCGACGAGATGCGTGAGCGCGCCGACCGCGGCGAAGTCGCGCACTACATTCCGGAACTGGCGCGGGTCGATCCCAAACACTTCGGCATCGTCGTGATCGACGACCATGGCCATGTCGCCTGTGGCGGCGACGCCGACATGCCCTTCTCGATCCAGAGCGTCTCGAAGGTCTTCACGCTGACGCTGGCCTTGGGGCGTTACGGCGACCGGCTGTGGCAGCGTGTCGGCCGCGAACCGTCCGGCAGCGCCTTCAACTCCATCGTCCAGCTCGAATACGAAAAGGGCATCCCGCGAAACCCCTTCATCAACGCCGGCGCCATCGCCGTCACCGACATGATCCTGTCGGGCCATCAGCCGCGCGAGGCATTGGGTGAGATCCTGCGCTTCATGCGCTTCCTGGCGAACGATCATTCGGTCACGATCGACGAAGCGGTTGCGGCCTCGGAGCAGCGCACTGGATTCCGGAATATCGCGCTCGCCAACTACATGAAGTCTTTCGGCGTGATCGAGAACCCCGCCGACCTGACGCTCGGCGTTTATTTCCATCAGTGCGCCATCGCCATGTCATGCCGCCAACTGGCGACCGCCGGGCGCTACCTCGCCCACAATGGCCGCAACCCTGAGACCGGCATGTCCGTCGTGCATCCGGAGCGCGCGCGGCGCATCAACGCCGTGATGCTGACCTGCGGGCACTACGACGGCTCAGGCGAGTTTGCTTATCGCGTCGGCCTGCCCGGCAAGAGCGGTGTCGGCGGCGGCATTCTGGCGATCGCGCCAGGCAAAGCATCGATCGCGGTGTGGTCGCCGGGGCTGGATGCCAATGGCAATTCGCATCTCGGCCGCATCGCGCTGGAAGCACTGACCAAAAAATTAGGCTGGTCGATTTTCGGCGTGTGACCGTAAACAGACAAAGAAAAAGGGCCGGAGCTTTTTGCTTCGGCCCTTGGTTATTTTTCAGGGTTCGGAAACTCGTACGCTGTCTTGATCGTCATTAGTGCTTCTGCGACCAGTTGGCGGCCTTGGCTTCCTGGATCGCTTCGTCGTGATACCAGCTGCCGCTCAGCATCTCGGTCACCGGCGAGGTTTCAGCGGTAAACTTGTTGCCGACAGAAGCCCGCCCGCCCTTCGGGAAGGGAATGATCTGGGCCGACGTCTGAGAACTATTCGTCGTCATGGTAATCGTCGCTCCTCTAGTTGGTTTGCGTGTGAACGCCTTAGCGACTCTTCTATCAGAAACATCGTGGCTTTTGCGCGATAAAGTGGCATTTGCTAAACATATGTGCAGATACGGGTGTGCTTCTTTAGGCAGCAGTCCTTGCTTCGGCCGGTAGCAAAACCGTCAAACGTGAACTCTCTGCGCGACGCCAAGTTCCATCTGCCCAAAAGCGTAGCGCTGATTCGTTGGTAAACTGTTTGAATCCGAGCGGATTATCGCGGAAACGGCGGCATCAGACGGCAGATGCACGCGCCACGACGTCCAGCTGCGGCAAAACGGCCGAAGTGGCATACAAAATGCTTACTTATCGTCGGTCACCTGTGCCGGGTGGTCTCGGGCGGCCAAACCTTTGGGTTTCAACCCCTCGATCGTTTCAACAGAGAGAGACGCAATGACAAAGTACAAGCTCGAGTATATCTGGCTCGACGGGTACACGCCGGTCCCGAACCTTCGCGGCAAGACGCAGATCAAGGAATTCGCTTCGTTCCCGACGCTCGAACAACTCCCGCTGTGGGGCTTCGACGGCTCCTCGACGATGCAGGCCGAAGGCCGTTCGTCGGATTGCGTGCTCAAGCCGGTCGCGGTTTATCCGGACGGCGCGCGCACCAATGGTGCGCTGGTGATGTGCGAAGTCATGATGCCGGACGGCGTCACCCCGCACTCGACCAACAAGCGCGCAACCAGTCTTGACGATGCCGGCGCCTGGTTCGGCTTCGAGCAGGAATACTTCATGTACAAGGACGGCCGCCCGCTCGGCTTCCCGACCGCCGGTTATCCGGCGCCGCAGGGCCCGTACTACACCGGCGTCGGTTACAGCAACGTCGGCGCAGTCGCGCGTGAGATCGTCGAGAAGCATCTCGACCTCTGCCTCACCGCCGGCATCAATCACGAAGGCATCAATGCCGAAGTGGCGAAGGGACAGTGGGAATTCCAGATCTTCGGCAAGGGCTCCAAAAAAGCCGCCGACGAAATGTGGATGGCCCGCTACCTGCTGCAGCGGCTGACCGAGAGCTACGGCATCGACATCGAGTATCACTGCAAGCCGCTCGGCGACACCGACTGGAACGGCTCGGGCATGCATGCCAACTTCTCGACCGAGTATATGCGTACGGTCGGCGGCAAGGACTATTTCGAAGCCATGATGAAGGCTTTCGAAAAGAACCTTATGGACCACATCACGGTCTATGGCCCGGACAACGACAAGCGTCTGACCGGCAAGCACGAGACCGCGCCCTGGAACAAGTTCAGCTACGGCGTAGCTGACCGCGGCGCTTCGATCCGCGTGCCGCACTCCTT
>CAISIV010000154.1 GCA_903885555.1 uncultured Hyphomicrobiales bacterium | reverse complement strand
TCGTGGGTCAGCGTGGGGAATTGCGCGTCGAACAGACGACGCAGGATCTCGGCGCCTTCCTCGAAGGATCGTGGCTGCGGCAGCTTGCCGACATAGCCCTTGATGCGCATCAGGCCCTTGGGCTCGATCACCGGGCCGATATCGTTGAGCACACAGCCTGCGATCGCGGTCGGCCGTATCGCGGCGAGCAGCATTGTCAGAATGCCGCCGCGCGAGGTGCCGACGAAAATCGCAGGCAGGGCGTCGAGCGCCGTCAGGACGGCGAGAACATCGGCCAGTTCAATCGGGAATGAATAATTGGCCGGGTCGTTGTCGTAGCCGGACTGGCCGCGTCCGCGATAGTCAACCGCGATCACGCGCCGGCCGTGCTTGCCGGCGAGAATGCCAGCGAGCCGGTCGAAATCGTCCGCCGTGCGCGCCAGGCCCGGCAGGCAAACCACCGGCAGCAGCCGGGAGCTGGTCGTGCCGTGACAGCGCGCGTGCAGCATCAGGCCATCGGGCGCCGAGATAAAGCGGCTGATCACACTAATGCTATCCATTGTGGCTCACATCTGGCCTCTTGTTGCGGGCTCGCTGGTACTTTAGCAGATTGCGGGCCGTCCCCGTAACGCCCAAAGCCATTCGAGACCGTCGATGGATGTCATTCAGCAAACGATCGGTCTCTGCCGCAGCGGGCGGTTTCCGGAAGCCGAAGCAGTTTGCCGGAAAGCGCTGCGCGCCCAGCCGGACCGTTTTGATCTGCACTTCCTGCTCGGTAATATTCATCTTCAGCAGGGCAAGCCATCGGAGGCTGTGACTGCCCTGGAGCGGGCCATCCAGCTCGATCCGGGGTCTGTCGAGGCGATGAATCTTCTCGCCGGCGCCTACTACGCGCTGAATCGCCGGGGCGACGCATTGTCCCAGTTCGACAGGGTCGTTGCGCTGAGGCCGAACGATGTCCAGGCCGAGTTCAATCGCGGTGTCCTGCTGACCGAACTGGGTCGTATCGATCAGGCGCTGGCGAGTTATGACCGGATTCTGGCGCGACAGTCCGATCTGGAAGACGCGCAGTACAATCGCGCCAACGTGCTTTTGATGCTGGGCCGCGACGGAGAGGCGCTGGCGAGTTACGACCGGGTGCTGGCCAAGAATCCGCAGCACATCGGCGTCCTGACCAACCGCGGCAATGTCCTGACAAAACTGCGGCGTTGGGACGAGGCGCTGGCGTGCTTTGAACGCGTCTTGTCGATCAAGCCCGATGATCTCAACGCGCTCAACAACCGCGGCAATATCTTCAAGGAACTGGGGTGCTGGGCGGAAGCGACCGCCAGTTACGACCGCGCGCTGGCAATCGCGCCGGATTATGTCGATGCCATCTATAATCGCGGTGTCACGTCGATGCTGCGCGGGCGTCTGGACGAGGCCAAGCCCGATCTCGAGCGGGCGCTCGCGATCCAGCCGGACTACGCGCTGGCGTTAGATGCCCTGACGGTTTGCCAATCCGGCTTGTGCGATTGGGAGGGGTTTCCCGATCTGGTCGCGCGACTGCTGCCCGCGGCGCTCGAGGGCAAGATAGAGCCTTTCACGCTGCTCAAAATCGGCGTCGATCCCGAACCGCTGCTGCGATGTATGACCAACTACGCGCGCAGCAAGATTCCGGAGTTGCCGCCCGTATGGCGGGGCGAGCGATACACTCATGACCGGCTTCGCGTCGCTTATGTGTCGACGGATTTTCGCGTGCACCCGATCCCTTATCTGATCACGGAAGTGTTCGAACTGCACGACCGCGAAAAATTCGAAATCGTCGGCATTTCGCTGGGGCCGGATGACAACAGCGACATACGTGCTCGTATCGTTAAGTCCTTCGACCAGTTTCATGACGTCCGGTCGCTCTCGGACGACGACGTGGCGGCGCTGATGCGGCGTCTGGAGATCGACGTTGCAGTCGACCTGAACAATTACACGGAGATGTCCCGGCCGGGCATTCTGGCGCGGCGTCCGGCGCCGGTGCAGGCAAGCTATCTCGGCGTGCCGGTGACCATGGGCGCCAGTTTCATCGACTACGCCATCGCCGACAAGTTCGTCCTGCCGCGCGAGCAGCAGCAATGGTGGACGGAAAAGATCGTCGAAATGCCGGACTGCTACCTGGCGAGCGACATGGTGACCAAGCGCAATATGCCGGTCGCGCCGCCGTCGCGCGCTGATGTCGGGTTGCCGGAACGGGGCTTTGTGTTCTGCTGCTTCAACAATTCCTTCAAGATTACCGCGCCGGTTTTTGCGATATGGATGCGGTTGCTGGCGGCGGTGGAGGGCAGCGTTGCGTGGCTCTCGCCTGCGAGCGAACCGACCTGGCACAATCTCGCAGCCTATGCCAAGCACGCCGGCGTCGATCCGGCGCGGCTGATTTTCGCGCCACGCGTCGATCGCGTGGAGGACCACCTCTCGCGGCACCGCGCCGCCGACCTGTTCCTCGATACCTTGCCGTATAACGCGCACACCACCGCCGCGGACGCTCTCTGGGCGGGCTTGCCGGTCGTTACCTGCGCCGGGACAGCATTCCCGGCGCGCGTGGCCGGGAGCCTGCTGCATACGATCGGCCTATCCGAACTGGTGACGGACAACCTTGCCGACTACGAGGCGCTGGCGCTGAAGCTGGCGCGCGATCCGTTGATGATGGGCGATGTCAGAACCCGCTTGGCGTTCAATCGCTTGAATTCGCCGCTGTTCGACACGGCTCGCTTCACGCGCCATCTGGAGCAGGCTTACACGACGATGGTGCGGCGTGCGCGCAATGGCGAAGCGCCCGCGGCCTTTGCCGTCGATCCGTTGTAAGAGGCTAGTTCGTGCCGCCGCGTTTGAGGTCGGCCTCGATCAGGAGCTTGCTGCCGCCGCCGAAGCGGGCGCGGTAGACCTGCAGATTTTCCATGATCCGTTGCACATAATTGCGGGTCTCTGCGATCGGAATGCGCTCGGCCCAATCGACCGGATCGACCTTGGGGTCGCGCGGGTCGCCGTAGGCTGCGACCCACTGGCGCACGCGGCCACGGCCGGCATTGTAGCCGGCAAACGACATCATGTAGGAGCCGTTATAGCTTGAGAGCAGCATCGACAGCTCGGCGGCGCCCATCTGCATGTTGTAAACCGGGTCGCTGAGCAGGCGGCCCTTGTTGTAAGTTGCTTTGTAGCGCTTGGCCGTATCCTGGGCCGCGACCGGCGTGACCTGCATGAAGCCCATTGCGTTGGCCGGCGAGACGACCTTCTGATTGAAGTGGCTCTCCTGCCGCGCGATCGAATAGACCACCGCCTGTTCGACCGGTGGCGCGATCGGTGCGTAATCGGGCAGGCCGATGATCGGATAGGCGTAGTAATCCAGCGGCAGGCCGCGGCCGTATGCGGCCTTGCCGAGCAGCAGCATGGCGCGGCCGTCGCCGCGTTTGCCGGCGGCTTCCGCCATCATCGCGAGGCCCGCGATGTCGGTCCCGCTCTCGCCGAGCTCGGCGTAAATCGAGGCCAGCATGTCGCGCTCGTCCAGCGCATAGAGAATTTCGGCGGCGCGCACGATTTCGAGATTGTTCAGGACACCCTGTTCTTCAGCCGTGAAGGTCGGCGGCCCTCGCAGGCCAATATCGGGAAGGCCGAGCCGGCCACGCGCCAATTGGCCGTAATAGGTCGCGGTATACTGCCCGGCTGCTTCATAAAATGCTTTGGCCTGGGCGCGCTGGCCCATGGCTTCGGCGGTGCGGCCCTGCCAGTAACCGCCGCGCGCCAGCGCGTGCGGGTTATTCGTGCCGTCATCGATCTTGGCAAAATGCTCGGCGGCGGTGGCCGGGTCGTGCAGGAAGCGCAGCGCGATCCAGCCGGCCGTGAAGTGCTGGTCGACACGGTAGTTGCCTTTGGGCGGCGGGGGCGCCTCG
This sequence comes from uncultured Hyphomicrobiales bacterium, assembly GCA_903885555.1. Taxonomy (GTDB): domain Bacteria; phylum Pseudomonadota; class Alphaproteobacteria; order Rhizobiales; family Xanthobacteraceae; genus Pseudolabrys. The sequence continues at coordinate 1,056 of CAISIV010000154.1, read as the reverse complement.
CGCGCGACGCGGTAGGCAGTCTGCGCATCGTTCTCGTCGAGTAGTTTGCGCACCAGCAGGCGCCGCTCCATCCACCACTGGTCGAGGTCGACCATCGCAGCCGGATCCTTCGGCGCGGTGAGGATCAGTTTGCCGGCTTCTTCCGCCTTGTCGTTCTTGCGCAGCCATTGCACGCGCGAGAAAATATAACCGGCGTCGCCGCGCGCTGCTGCCGGAACGGCATCGAGCAGCGCCTTGGCATTGCCGGCCTTCTTGATGACGCCAGCGCGGGCCCGCGCGATCAACAGATCGTTGCCGCCGAGGCGTTCAGCCGAACGCATGGCGGCGTCGATATCGTCGAGGTAGAAGCGCTGGTCCATCCGCACTTTGTGATCGGCGGCGGTGAGCATGCCGCCGAACATCTCGAGCACTTTCTTCTCGACGTCCGGGCTGCAATCGTCGTTGCGCCAGGCCTGGCGCACCAGCGCCTCGGCGCCGGCGCGATCGCCTTGCGCGAGCAGCGCGCGCGCCAGCATGTAGCGGCCCTTCGCGGTGGTCGGTTCCTTGCCGGCAAAGAAAGCGCGCACCGAGGCGTCGTCGAGCTTGTCGTTCCACAGCGCGTTCTCGGCGCGGCGGCGGAATAGCGGCGAATGCGGCCAGCTCGGATTGGCGTTGACGAAATTGGCGTAGCGCTGGAAGGTCGGGCGCGTGTTGTCGCTGCGCAGCATGATCCATTCGGCGAGCTTGCGCGCGACCGGATCGGTGATCGAATTCTTGGCGACGTCGGCGACCACTTCATTCGATTTCCGCGTGGCGTCGATCACCTGCTTGACTAGCGCAATGTCGGCAGCGGAGGTGGCATTGGTCGGCGCGACCGAGAACGGCCCGGCGGCCGGGCGCACCAGCGGCTTGAAGGTGGCTTTTGCGGAATTCAGCGAGCCGCGCAAACCAATGGGAGCTTGGGCGAAGGCGCTGAGCCCTTTGGGATCGGCTGCCGCGTGCTTGCCAGCCGGCGGCGCTAATTGCATCGGCTGCCCGGCGGCCGGGCCGGCGCTTTTGGCCGTCGACGGCTTCAGG
>CAISIV010000153.1 GCA_903885555.1 uncultured Hyphomicrobiales bacterium | reverse complement strand
TGGGCTTCTAAAAGGAATTCTTTCCGACCACCATCGATTTTGAGAGACGCGCAAAGGCGTGCCGACAAACTGGGCCGGCACGCCCGATGGACCTCATTTAGACCCTCTTAACAGGTTTGCCAAGAGGGTTTTTCGGGCTCCGGAAAGCGCAATTAGCGACGCCTACCAGGCCCGTTTCAGGGCGCCCTTAGCGGCGTAGCTTTGGCTGCCGCGGGCAAATTCGCCGTCGACATTGGCCGCGACGCGCCAGCCGGTTCCCCAATCCATCTCGCCGCCGAGCGATAGCAGCGCCGCGTCAGCCGAGGGCCGCGCGCCGTTGACGGTGAAACTCGTCCCCGGCAGCGCCTGGAACGTCGCGGTGGCGGCGCGGTCGGTGTTCCAGTCATGCGCCCAGGCGGTCGTGGCCTTAAGCGTGAAGACGCCGCCTTGCACGGCATAGGCCTTGTCGATGCGGGCGCCAAGTTCGCCGCGCGTCGCGGTGATGATTTTCGATGCGTAACTCAGCGCGAACTGGTTCGAGCCCGAGGTCGCGCTCTCGCTATAGGATGGCATGAAGAAGGTCGTCGTCTGCAACGCGGCGTAAGGCGTCACGCCGAAAGCGGGCATGACGTAGCGCCGGCCGGTTTCCAGCCGCACGGTGAGCGCCTGCGGGTGAAACGAAGCGTGCAGCACATCGGTGCCGGCAATCGTCACGGTACGGTCGGTCGATGCGTCCTGCCATGCGTAACCTAAAGCAGCCGCGACATAGGCAGGGCCCCACTGGCGCTTGCCGTAGATCGATGCATTGAACATATTGGTGCGGCCGCTTCCCAATCCGCCATCGATCGCAAAACTCGTGCCCGCCCCCCCAAGCGCAAAGCCCAATCGCGTCTCCGCATCGGCGCGCATGTCGGCGCCAGCGATGACACCATAGACGCGACTGCTGGTCGTCGCCGTCCCTGCACTGCTGTCGCCGCTGACGCGGCTTGCGCCGCCATAGGCCGTCGCCCACACCCGCCAGCGGTTGTCGAAATCCGCAGCACGATCGCGCGGCATCACGGCGGCATAAGCCTCAGCCGACTGGCGCGAAACTTTGCGCTCGGCCGCGTAACCGAGCGGCGCGCCGGAATCGCCTGACGCGCCGCCCTGATCGAAAGCATTGTCGAAGACTGTCGTCATGAATTGGCTGGTGGCCGTGATGCCCGACTGCGCAGATGATGGCCCCGGCTGGCCGGAGGCTTGTGACAATCCGTTAGTGAGCGCATGATCACTCAAACCGAACAACGTTACAAAGCCCGGCGGCAGCGCCCCGCCATTGTTGAAGAAGTTGTTGAGCGTGTTGGCCACGCCCTGCTGGCTGCCGGACAGACCGGCGGTCGGCAACGCACCAAGGTCGGCGGTCAAATAGAGGATCGCGTCTGTCAGCGTGTAGCTCAAAACGGCGGTGAAACCAGTCGGAAGACTGATGGTGTTCAACCCCGAGAACGTCGTGCCGCCGAGGCCGGCTGACGTCAGTATCGTATAATGCTTGGTGAGATAACTGCCGGCCTGGAATGTCGCCTGCACCGTGCCGCCGGTCAGCGAGGCCGTGCCTGTCGCGACCGTCTTGTCGGCGGCCGACGGCGACACTTCGACATTGTAGGTCGACCCGGCATTGAAGGTGACATTGCCATTGACGTTGATCGTGCCGATGGAATTGCCGGGCGCCAGCGCGCCGCCGTTGTTGACCGTCACGGTGGGGACAGCCCCGGTGCCGCCAAGCGTGCCGGTATTGTTGACGATGATTCCGCTTGAGTTGGTCAGGCTTCCGTTAACGGCCAGCGTGCCGCCGTTGATCGTCGTGTCGCCTCCGTAGGTGCTTGAGGAGCCAGAAAGCGTCAACGTGCCGGTGCCATCCTTGATAAATCGGCCAATGCTGCCAGTGAGGGCGCCGGAAAACGTCGTCGACAGGTTGTTGCTGCCGATAGTGAGGATATTCGGACCGATATGCATCGTCCCGGCGCCCTCGATGGAGCCCAGCGTGATCGTGCCACTCGCAACGGTGGCGATATCGACCGCACCGCCGGCATCGATAATATGCCGTGACGTTCCGCCCGCCGCAGAACCGGTGAAACTGGTGCCTGCGCCGTTCTGCGTAGTGATGGTCGCGTTTCCGGCCGTGCTGTGATTGTCAAAGAGCGTTATGGAGCCAGACGCTGTCGTTATCGTCGCATTAGCCGCCGTGCTGAAATGCAAAAAATTAAGCCCGCCGGCGCCGGTCTGGCTAGAATTGTTATTGATTGCGATCGTACCAGCACTGCTGTTGTTGGAAAAAATTAGTCGTGTAGCACCAGTATCTATATTTAGCGTGGCCGTTCCACCATTCACCACAAACCCGGCGCCATCGACTGTCGCTGTTCCGCTGGCCACGCCGAATGTATAATTCGCCGCGCCGGCGTTGAGCGTGATGCCGCCTACGGCCGTTGTCGTGAGCGTCACCGAAGTTGTGTTGGACGGTCCGAAAAACGCCGTGGCGCCGGAGCCGGGCGTGGTGCCGGTATCCCAATTTGTGCCGGTGTTGAAATTATTCGAGCCGGGAGCGGCGAGCCAAGTGGCGTCCTGCGCCTGCGCGGCGGAAGCGGCGGCGATCAGGAATGTGGAGCCGAGCAGCGCCCGCAGCAAGCCGCGCGACCGCGCCGGGCCGCGCCGCGGCCGATCGCCACGGGCGCAACGAGACTCCCCGCGCCGGCGGCCCTCCGCCAACGGCCCTCGTCTCGGCTGAAAACGCAAACCTCCCCCCACGTAACAATTGTCCGTCCGAGCGAAAACTTAGGAATTCCGGCGAGGGGCGTCTTGACCTAAAGCGAACTCACAAAGATAAATGTAGAAATGGACGCTCGCTGCAGCCCACGAAGGGGTTTTCGCGCTTGATGGCCGACCAGGCGCCAATAACCTTGCAATTTTCGACCGCCGACCACGCGCATGCGGACCGTGTCGAGGCGTGGCGCCACCTTTTCGGCAGAGCCATCTGCGACCTCGACATCGAACCGCTGAAGGACCAGCCCTTTCAATCGCACGCGATTGTCCGGGTCCTGCCTGGATTAGGAGTTGCGAGCGGCGTTTGCTCAGGCGCGCATTATTGGCGTCCGCAACACCTCATCAAGAATGACGATCTCGTTTTCGTGTTCAATCACAATGGCGTCGACCGTGCGCAGATGCTGGGACGAGAATGCATCATCGAGCCGGGACAGGCCGTGTTGTTCGCCACCGACACTGTCGGCGGCACGACCAACAAAGGCTATTCGCGCTTCACCACCATTCGGATTCCGCAGGCCGCGCTCGCGCCCGCCTTGCAGGATATGAACGCGGCGGTTCTACAGCCAGTCGTGTCGAACAACATCGCGCTGAGCCTGCTGAGGAACTACATCAGCGTGCTGGAAAATCCGCAGGCGCTCGCGAAGCCCGAGGCGCAGAATCTGGTCGTCTCGCATATCCACGATCTCATCGTGCTGGCGCTCGGTCCCACGAAAGATGCCGGCGAGTTGGCGCGCAAACGTGGCGGTCGCACCGCGCGGCTCCACGCCATCAAGGCCGACGTCGCAAGGCAAGCGGAAAACTACGATCTCAGTATTTCTTCGATCGCCGCGCGGCACGGCGTAACGCCACGCTACATCCAGATGCTGTTCGGCGAGGCCGGCACGAGTTTTTCCGAGTACATGGGAATGCAGCGGCTTGCCGCCGCCCACCGCATGCTGGCCGATCCTGCATTCGCTCACCGGAGAATTGCCGAGATCGCGCTCACGACGGGCTTCAGCAATGTTTCTTATTTCAACCGGGCGTTCCGGCGATATTTCGATGTGACGCCGTCGGACGTTCGCGCCGGCGCTGAGTTTACTTTCGCGGATTAGCGCGCGGGCGCGTGGTCTCAAAGAAAAAGCCCGGTCCAACCGGACCGGGCTTTCGCATTTTTTCCGTTCGGTTCGATCAGACCTTCGGTGCGAACAAGGTCGTCGAGTCCACCTTCACGCCCGGGCCCATCGTCGAGGAAATGGCGACACGGTTGATGTAGTGTCCCTTGGCGCCAGCCGGCTTCGCCTTCTGCACCGCATCGGCGAACGCCATGATGTTTTGGACCAACTTTTCTTCCGAGAACGAGGCCTTGCCGACGCCGGCCTGGACGATGCCGGCCTTCTCGACACGGAACTCGACCGAACCGCCCTTGGACGCCTTCACCGCGGTGGCGATGTCCATGGTCACGGTGCCGACCTTCGGGTTCGGCATCATGCCGCG
>CAISIV010000152.1 GCA_903885555.1 uncultured Hyphomicrobiales bacterium | reverse complement strand
GCGGCGATGGCAAGCTGCGACAGGGGCGCCATGATTCCGTGGAAAATTCTCGACGCAGCGAAAGTGCCCGACGGCTAAGAGGTGCTGACGCTGAAGCAGCGCGGCACCGAATTCGTCATTGCGCTCGGCGACAATCAGCTCATGAGCAACCGGCTCAGCGCCACCGAGCAGGCGCTGGCGACCATGGCCTGCGACAGCCTGCGCAGCGCCAAGGCGCCGAAAATTCTGATCGGCGGACTCGGCATGGGCTTCACGCTGCGTGCGGCGCTCAAGATCATGGGACCGCAGGCGCGCATTGAGGTCGCCGAACTCGTGCCCGAGGTCGTGAAATGGGCACGCGGCCCGATGGCGGAAATCTTCGAAGGCTGTCTCGACGATCCACGCACGAAAATTCATGTGAAGGATGTCGGCGAACTGATCCGCGCCGCGCGGCTGGAATACGACGCCATTCTGCTCGACGTCGACAACGGACCCGAGGGGCTGAGCCGTATCGCCAACGACGCGCTGTACGACGACAAGGGATTGCGCGCGGCGCATGCGGCGCTCAAGCCCGGCGGTGTGCTGGCGATCTGGTCGTCGGCGCCGCACGCGGAATTCGCCGCGCGGCTGCGCAAGACGAAATTCGCGGTGAAGGAAATCGCCGCACGCGCCAAGGGCCCGCGCGGCGGCGCCCAGCATCTGATCTGGACCGCGACGCGGGCGAAACGCTAGCGCTTCTTATTGAGGCTTCGCCGCAAGGCGTCGCGATCGACCTTGCCGGTGCGGCCAAGCGGCAATTCAGCACCGAAGTGATAGACGTCCGGACGCTTGTAGGCCTCGACTCGTTCGGCGACCCAGCGGCGCAATTCTTTTTCGTCAATCGGTTCGGCTCGTGGCACGATCAGCACATGAATGCGTTCGCCAGCGATGTCGTCGGCGACACCCACCGTGAGCGCAGCAGCAATCGCCGGGTGCTGCGCCAGCACACCGTCGAGTTCGAGCGGCGATACCTTGGCGCCGCCGCGAACGATCAGATCCTTGCTGCGGCCGACCAGTTCCGGCGTGCCGTCGGGTTTTAGGCGGGCCATATCGCCGGTGCGGAAATAGCCATCGGCAAAGGCGGCGCGCGTCAGCTCGGGCTGATCGAGATAGCCGTTCATGATGAAGGGCGTGAGAATTTGAAGTTCACCCGCCTCACCCGTGGGCACTTCGCGGCCTTGCGCGTCGGCGATACGGAAGCGCTCGCTCTGCGAGATGCGGCCGATGCCACTCGGGAAGTCGGCGCCCTTCGGCGAGGCCAGAAAGAAATCAGAGCTGGCGGTTTCGGTCAGCCCGTAAATATCGGTGATCGACGCCGTTGGAAAAAGTTCGCCGACGCGCTGGCCCAGCGCCGGGCTGAACGGTTCGCCGCCGGTACGCACGTCCCTGAGAGCAAGACTGGTGCGCAGCGGTGAGTTCAGCGCCGCGTCGGTCGCCAGCAGCTTACGCAACATGGTCGGCACGAAGGCGGCATCGGTAATGCGTTTTGTAACGAGATCGTCGACGAGCATCGCGGCGTCGAAGCGTTGACACATGAAGACGCTGCCGCCCTTGAGAAGCGTCAGCAGCGTGAACCAGATGCCAAAAATGAAGGTGATCTGCAGCACCAGCAGCGCGCGGGTGTCTGGTGAGAAGTTGAGATTGCTGTCGATCTCCAGAAGCTTCCGCGCGAAGGCGTCGTGGCCGATGACGACACCTTTGGGCGTGCCGGTTGAACCGGAGGTGAAGATGACGAGCGCCGCATCCTTCAGTAGCGGACGGTCCGGCGGCGGATGATCGCCAAGGCGCACCGCTTCCGCTTCACGCACCATCAACCGCGCCTTGGCCGCGGCGCGTGTGGCTTCGATGGCCACCGCAGGCGCGTCGCGGCTGACCGGAACGACGACGCCACCGGCGGCCCAGACACCGAGAAAGTCGGCGATGTTCTGTGGTGCGTTGGATATGGCCACCAGCACCGGCTCATCCGCGCGAATACCCTGCCCGCGCAGGTTTTCAGCGACAGCACGCGCGGCGGACGCGAGTTCAGTGTAGCTGAGAGGCTGCTGCGTATCCTCAAGCGCTGGCGCGCCACCGAATTTGGCGCAGGCCTCCAACAGCAGCGCGTCGAGCCTTAAACTCATTGCGCGAAACGCGCGTCGCGCCAGGCGATGGCGGCGCGTAGGCCGTCCTTGCGCGCGATCTCCATGAAGCGCTTCTTGTCGGCGCTGCCCTCGCCTTCAATCGACAGATCTATATCGAGCGCTTCATCGAGCGCTTCGGTCAGGCCCATGATCTCGAACTGGCGATTGATGGCGCGTTTCGTTTTCTGAACGAGGTCCGGATCGATAACGGCAATGTGCCGCGCCATCGCCATCGCGGTCGCTTCGACGTCGGCCGCCGGCACGACGCGATTGATGAGGCCGATATCGAGCGCCTCCTTGGCCGGAATGCGGTCCGCGCCAGTCAGCAAAATTTCCTTGGCGCGTTTCGGTCCCACCAGCCACGGCAAAATCATCACGACGATACCGGCGCCGAATTTCAGTTCCGGCTCGCCGAAGGTGGCATCGTCGGCTGCAATCGTGATGTCGCAACACAGCGCCAGTTCGCAGCCGCCGGCGAGGCAATATCCATTGACCGCCGCGATGGTCGGCTTCTTCAGCGACCAGAAGCGCTTCACCGCCTGGAAATCGCGGTCGAGAATTTCGCGCCACTGTTCTGTGCCGGAGGGCTGCGCCTCCATTTGCTCTTTCAGGTCGAAGCCGGACGAGAAATTGCCGCCAGCGCCCTTCACCACAAGCACGCGTACTGCCTCCTCGCCCTCGACGATATCGAGCGCAGCCTGCAGCTCGCCCAGCATCTGCTTGTTGATGGCGTTGAGCCGTTGCGGCCGGTTCAGCGTCAGCACCGCGACGGGCCCGCCGGAATGCAGTTCGATGGTCTGGAAAGTCCCGGTCATGGCCGGACGCTAGCAAGCAGGAAAGAGCCGAACAATGCGGGCCGCCCGCCAAACCGGGCCGGAAGGCCGCCTTCCCGGCCCTCGCCAAATCACCACAGACGACCTATCTGATAGGTTCAGGGCCGCCACCGGAGCATGAGCTATGGACGACAATATTTCCTCGTTGATCGATCGCGCAGGCTTGGACAAATCCAAGGTCAAGCAGTTGATCGGGCGCGGTCTCGAAGGCGCCGACGATGGCGAATTGTTCCTCGAATACCGCCAGTCCGAGGTCATGGCCTTCGACAACGGCCGGCTCAAGCAGGCGACCTACGACACCTCGCAAGGTTTCGGACTGCGCGCCGTCAAAGGCGAAGCGGTCGGCTATGCGCATGCCTCCGATCTGTCGGAAGGCGCGCTGGCACGCGCCGCCGAAGCCGTACGCGCGGTGAAAAGCGGCCACACCGGCACCTATGCCGACGCGCCCGGCCGCACCAACCGCAAGCTTTATGGCGACGACAATCCGCTCGCGGCGCAGCCGTTCGAAGCCAAGGTGAAATTGCTCGAGACCATCGACGCCTATGCGCGCGCCAAGGATCCGCGCGTGCGGCAGGTGACCGCCAGCATCGCCGCGACCTGGCAGGTAGTCGAGATTCTGCGCGCCGACGGCGAGACCTATCGCGATATCCGCCCGCTGGTGCGGCTCAACGTGTCGGTGGTGACCGGTGACGGCGACCGGCAGGAATCCGGCAGCCACGGCGTCGGCGGTCGTGAAGGCTACGAACGTTTCATCGAAACCCACAGCTGGCAATCGGCGGTCGACGAAGCGCTGCGCCAGTCGCTGGTCAATCTCAGCGCGGTCGCAGCCCCCGCCGGCGAAATGGATGTCGTGCTCGGCTCCGGCTGGCCCGGCGTCATGCTGCACGAGGCCGTCGGTCATGGTCTAGAAGGCGACTTCAACCGCAAGAAGACGTCGGCCTTCGCAGGGCTGATGGGCCAACGCGTTGCCGCCAAGGGCGTCACCGTCATCGACGACGGCACGATTGCGTCGCGCCGCGGCTCGCTGTCCATCGACGACGAAGGCACGCCGACCAGCCGCACCGTGCTGATCGAAGACGGCATCCTCGTCGGCTATATGCAGGACCGCCAGAATGCGCGGCTGATGAACATGAAGCCGACCGGCAACGGCCGGCGCGAAAGCCACGCGCATGTGCCGATGCCGCGCATGACCAACACCGCGATGCTGGCCGGCGACAAGGATCCGCAGGAGATCATCGCCTCGGTGAAGAATGGGCTCTACGCCGTCAACTTCGGCGGCGGTCAGGTTGACATCACCTCGGGCAAATACGTGTTCCAGTGCACCGAGGCCTACAAGATCGAAAACGGCAAGGTCACCGCGCCGGTGAAAGGCGCCATGCTGATCGGCAACGGCCCGACCGACCTGCATCGCATCTCGATGATCGGCAACGACTTCGCGCTCGACCCCGGTATCGGCACCTGCGGCAAGAACGGCCAGGGCGTACCCGTTGGCGTCGGTCAGCCGAGCCTGCGCATGGATCGCATTACGGTCGGAGGCACCGCATGACCGACACCACCGTCACGCCGCGCAAATATTCGCTGCTGAAATCGGCCGCCGAACTCGCCGCCATTCTGCTGATTGTCGCCGCGGCAAAGACCGCGATCGCCGAGCCGTTCTACGTGCCGTCCGGCTCGATGGAGCCGACGCTGATGATCGGCGACGAATTGCTGGCGACCAAATTTGCCTACGGTTACAGCGCCGCGTCTCTGCCCTCTTTCGTCGTGTTGCCGACCAACGATCGCTATCTCGGCGCCCTGCCGAAGCGCGGCGATGTTGTGGTGTTCCGCTGGCCGGGCGACCGTAGCCAGGTCTGGGTCAAGCGCGTGATCGGCCTGCCCGGCGACCGCGTTTCATTGCGCGATGGCCGTGTCTCCATCAATGGCACGCCGGTCGATATTCGTCCGGATGGCACCGGACAGTCAGAAATCGAAGACGGTTCGCAGATTCCGGCCGCGCGTTTCATCGAGACGCTGCCGGGAAACCGCGAACATCCGGTCTTCAAGCTGACGCAGGTCGGGCCGCTCGACAATATCCCGGAAACCGCGGTGCCGCCGGATCATCTGTTCGTCATGGGCGACAACCGCGACAACTCGGCCGACAGCCGCGTGCCGCTCGATCAGGGTGGCGTCGGCATGTTGCCGGTTGCCAATCTGGTCGGCCGCGTCGATGGCATCGTCGGTTCGTGGGATCTCGGCATGAAAAACCAGCCGGTGTGGACCTGGGCCAAGGGCCTGCGGCTGTCACGGTTTTTCACCAGCGTGAATTAGTTCTCTTTTGCGCGTGATCTTGTCCGAAAACCGGTTCCCACTTTTCGGGATCACGCGCTAGCGCACGACCCCCGAAATGCAGCACGGCTTGGGCCGCGGGGCTGTGACTTTTTCCTTGAGATAGCAACGCGGCGACACGCTGACATAGCCGGGCCGCGCGTAGGTCCAGGCGCGGCATTTGTTGTCGGCCTCACAGGCCGCCTTGCAGGCGTCGCCATTCGCATCGGGTGCGATGTCAAAATCGCGATAATCCCCGCCAAGCCGGTCGATGGAGAATTCCACCGGTCCCGTGCGCGGTTCGACAATGCCGGCGCCGCGGACGCCCGAGATGCAGCAGGTATCCTCGTTGCGCGGCGTGACTTTGTTTTTCAGCCAGCAGGTCGCGGCCGTCGCCGCCGTGCGCGGATAGGAAAAGCTCCAGGCGCGGCAGCGGCCGTCGCGCTCGCAGCGCGCAGCGCATTGCTCCGGATCGCCATTGCGGATCGTGAACGATGTGTAGTCGCCGCCGCGGCGATCGAAGCCGACTTGCGCGTGCGCGGCGCTTGTAAGTGCCAGCACGGCCAGCGCGCCGATAAGACCGAGCAGTAACCGCATGTCCCGAGAGCTCCCTCAGGCCATGGTAACGCAGGGCAAGGCGAAAAGTCGTTGCAACAAACCGTGTGGGCAAAAAGTTTGCGCCCGCCGGAGGGGCCGGCGGGCGCGTGATCCGTTCCGCGAGAGGGGATTTTCGCAGGTCTCGGATCGCGGCCGATGAGAGGGATCGGCCGTTTGGCTTTAAACTTCAGACGGCGTGGCGCGGCTTCCCGACGGGGCGCACGCCGAATTCGACGTAAGCGCCGCGCTGCGTGCGTGACACACCGCGATTCATCCTCCGCTCGATGGCCCGCTCGCGCAGCAGCGCAGTCGGGTCTTCCCAGAACGGCTCGGAGAAGGCGTCGTTGACGTCCGAGCGGGTGATGCCGATGTCGGCGAGCATGCGGCGATCGAGACCGGCCAGTTTCTGGGCCTCACGGCGGTTACGGCTCGCCTTGGCCACGACTTTGGCCCAGTGGCCAGCGACAGCCACCAGCGACGCGAAAGCGCGCGACAGCGCACCGGCTCCGATCGGCAAAACGGGGATATTCATGCTCATGTCAGCCTCCATCCAGTTCGCGATTTGAGGCGTGAAGATCATCTTCGCCGCCCATCGCAACCACCCGAAACCGGCACCCGATTCCTGTGATCGAATGAATAAATGGACCCGCGGGATTGATTAGTAAAACGAATGTTTCTAATCTAACCCATCAGTCTGGATGATATGAACCTGCGGGCAAATACCGCCGCTTTTTCAAGGATTTCCACCATGACCACGCTGCTCGACATCGACCAACTGCGCAGCTTTATCGCCATCGCCGAGACCGGCAGCTTCACCAAAGCCGCCGAGGTCGTGAACAAGACCCAGTCCGCGGTGTCGATGCAGATGAAGCGGCTGGAAGAGCGTCTCGCCCGCCCCGTCTTCGCGCGCGACGGCCGCGCCTCCAAGCTCACAGAAGACGGCCAGCGCCTGCTCGACTACGCGCGGCGCATCGTCAAACTCAACGTCGAAACCATTGCCGCATTCTCCGATGCGGAATTGTCGGGCCGCGTTCGCCTTGGCGTGCCGGATGACTACGCCGACCGTTATCTGCCGGAGATCATGGCGCGGTTTTCGCGCGCCTATCCAGGCGTCGAGCTGAGCGTGATCTGCGAGCCGTCGGTCGATCTGCTGGAGCGCATCGACGCCAACGAGATCGATCTGGCGATCGTCACCAACTGCGAGACCAAGCGCGCCGCCGAAACCTTTCGCCGCGAACGGCTGCTGTGGGTGACATCGGCGCGGCATTCGACCCATACCGAGGAACGCCTGCCGCTCGCGCTCGGACGTCCGACCTGCAGCTGGCGGCGCATTGCCGTCGAAAAACTGGAATCGGTGCGGCGGCCTTATCGCGTGATCTATTCGAGCTCGAGCGCCGGCGCTGTCGCCGCCGCCGTGCTCGCCGGATTGTCGGTGTCGGTGCTGCCTGAGTCCGGTTTGCGTCCCGGCATGCGCGTGCTCACCGCCGCCGAAGGCTTCCCCGAACTGCCGAGCTGCCGCATTGGGCTGGTACGCAACGCGCATGAAAGCAAATCGCTGGCCGATGCGCTGGCCGAGCACATTGTGTCGTCGCTGGATAACCTGTCGGAAGCGCAGGCGGCGGAGTGAGCTTTTACCTTTCCCCGCAATGCGGGGAGAGGTCGACATTCGAGCGAAGCGAGAATGTCGGGTGAGGGGCAGAGCACGGCGCCGCGACAACTCCCCCTCACCCGGCTCGCTTCGCTCGCCACCCTCTCCCCGCAAGCGGGGCGAGGGAAGAACTCAACAAATCTCCGCCACCGTCGCGCCGAGCACCCGCACCGCATCGGCGGGCGCGAGCTCAACCTGCAATCCGCGCCGGCCGCCGTTCATGACGATGCGCTCGAAGCTCAGCGCCGATTGTTCGATGAACACCGCCACGCGCTTTTTCTGACCGAACGGCGAAATGCCGCCGACGTGATAGCCGGTGATGCGTTCGGCTTCGGCTGCGCCCAGCATAGCCGCGCTTTTGGTTTTGGCGGCAGCGGCAAGTTTTTTCAGATTCACTTCGCGGTCGGACGGCGCCAATACGCAGACCACCGCGTCACCCGCCTTGGCCATCAGCGTTTTCAGAAGCCGCGACGGCTCGATGCCGAGCGCTTCGGCCGCCTGCATGCCGATGCGCGCCGCATTCGGGTCGTAATCATATTCGTGAAGCGTGAAGGCGACGCCGGCTTTTTCGAGAGCGACTGTGGCTGGCGTGGATTTCGCCATGGTCGTACCTAATGGCTGCGCCTAGTACGCGTACTCGTCGAACATCGGCTCGACCGACCCGTCCCACTTGCCGTGGAATTTTTCGAGCAATTCTTCGGCCGGCGTAATGCCGCGCGCGATGCTTTCCTCAAGCGGGCGCAGATAACGCGTCTCGTCGCGGCCGTTGCGGTCGAGCTGATTGCGCTTCACCAGGCCGCGCGCCGCAAGCCGCAGCGTTTCCTGCGCCAGCGTGAAGACGTTGCGACCGCGAATTTCCGCCTGGAAGCCGAGCTTGGGCACGTCGTCGCGCAATTTCTGGCGCTCTTCGGCGGTCCAGGCTTTGACCATGTCCCAGCAGGCGTCGAGCACGTCGTCGTCGTACAACAGGCCGACCCAGTAGGCCGAGAACGACGGCAGCCGGCGCCATGGGCCGCAATCGGCGCCGCGCATTTCGAGATACCGCTTGAGCCGCACCTCGGGGAAAATCGTCGAGAGGTGATTGGCCCAGTCGGAGATACAGGGCCGCTCGCCCGGCAGCGCATCGAGCTTGCCGGCGAAAAAATCCTTGAACGATTTGCCGGACACGTCGATGTATTTGTCGCCGCGCTTGATGAAATACATCGGCACATTCAGCGCATAGTCGGTGTAGCGCTCGAAGCCCATGCCGTCGTCGAAAGCCCAAGGCAGCATGCCGGCGCGCTGATTATCGGTGTCGGTCCAGATGTGCGAGCGGAACGACAGGAAACCGTTCGGCTTGCCTTCGGTGAACGGCGAATTGGCAAACAGCGCAGTCGCCACCGGCTGCAACGCCAGCGAGACGCGCAGCTTCTTGACCATGTCGGCTTCGGACGAGAAGTCGAGGTTCGCCTGCACCGTGCAGGTGCGGTACATCATGTCGAGACCGAGCGTGCCGACCTTCGGCATGTAAGCGGTCATGATCTTGTAGCGGCCCTTCGGCATCATCGGGATCTCGGCGCGCGACCAGTTCGGCGTCATGCCGAGGCCGAGGAAGCCGATGCCGAGCGGCTTTGCCACTTCGCGCACCTGCGCCAGATGCGCCATCAATTCCGACGCGGTCTGATGAATGTTCTCGACCGGCGCGCCCGACAATTCGAACTGCCCGCCCGGCTCCAGCGAAATCGCGCCGCCGCCGGTGACGTCGAACATGCCGATGATGTTGTCGCCTTCCATGATCGGCTCCCAGCCGAGCAGGTCGTGCATGCCTTCGAGAAGCGCGCGGATGCCGCGCGGCCCGGCGTAAGGCACCGGACGGTGGCCCTCGACGGTGAAGGGAAATTTCTCGTGCTCGGTGCCGACGCGGAACTGCGCCTTCGGCTTGTTGCCGGCCTCGAACCACGCGACGAGTTCGTCGCGCGTCTCGATGGGCGTCATATCGATCTGGTCACGAGCCATTCAGAAGGTCCGGCAGGATTTTCGGAGGATAGGGCCGAAAAGGGCCGCGACCTTAAACATGGGGCGCGGCAAAGGGCAATGCAGGGCGGGTTGCGTTTTATGCACGACGGTCAGCCGGTCAGTTGTGGGTGGGATTGGCACAGACAAGTATGGCCACCAGCATTATTTGAGCGGTGCCAGGCACACCTGATGTGCGGGGTCCCATGGCGTGCCGAACGGAGGCCAGCCGAGGCTGATTGATGGGGAAATGGACGTTGGACGAGACCTCAGGCCGCCAGCCTGGCCGCCTCGCCTGCGGCAACGGGCGCCAGGACCGAGCGATTGCGGCCGGCCGCCTTGGCTTCGTAGAGCGCCGCATCGGACGCCTTGACCAGATCGCCGAGGACCGAGCCCAGGCGCGGCAAAGCAGTGGCGGCACCGATGCTGACGGTTGGGTTGGTATCGGGACCGCCCTTCCAAAGCGGCAGCGCCATGACGGCAGCGCGGATGCGTTCGGCCTGCTCGAAGGCGTCTTGTACCGAAGTGCCGGACAACAGGACCGCGAATTCCTCGCCGCCAAAGCGCGCCGCCAGATCGCCCGCGCGCCGCGTGGTGGCGGCAATACAGCGCGCGATGGAAACAAGCACGGCGTCGCCCGTATGATGGCCATACTGATCGTTATATTTCTTGAAATGATCGATATCGATCATCAGCAAGGCAAGGCTGTCGCCGCTGCGTTTTGCGCGGCGCCATTCGGTATCGAGGACTTCGTCAAAGCGGCGGCGGTTGCACAGACCGGTCAGGCTGTCCGTCGTCGCCATCACGGCGAGATCGCGTTCGACGGCAGCGCGGCGCTGCAGCGAGTAAGCAAGAAAGCCCACCATCGCGAGATTGAAAGTGCATAAGGCTAAGACGATCAAGCCGAGGCTCAATGCCTCAACCCGCCAGGGCGCATAGATGTCATCAACCGAACGGCCGATGCCGACATTGACCGGCCATTTTCCGACTTTCTGATAAGCGACCAGCCGCTTGACGCCATCGCTGACGGAAAACGTTTCAAACGTCCCCTGCTGCGATTTCTTCAGTTCGGTGAAGATACGCCCGTTGGAAATACTGCTGCCGATCGACTTGATATCGAACGGCATGCGCAGCACAACGGTGCCATCAGAGCGCCCGACGGTTATGCTGTCGTTGTCCGAAATGCGGATGTCTTTGAGCAAATTGTGAAAATAGCTGATCTTGAGCACAGCGACGACGACGCCGCTGAAATCTCCGTGGCTATCCGTCAGCCGCCGGCTGATGCCGATAACGTGCAGGCCCGGCTTCGTAACCCACGGCCGGCTGATATAGGCGCCGGTGTCTGCGTTCGATTGGTGATACTTGAAATATTCGCGCTCCGCGTAATTGGCTTTCCGCGGGGTCAGCGTGCGAGACTCGGCGACGACATTGCCGTCGCGATCCAGCACCATGATGGAGCCGACGTCCTGCGCGGTCGCGGAACGGTCGAACAGGATCATGTTGCGAATGACCGGATCGATCCGCTCGAATTCCGGAAGTTTTATGGCGTCGGCGACCGCCTGCAAGGACAGATCGAGCACTTCGAAGTTGCGCCCGATGTTGGCGGCCAAGGTCGCGACCAGATTTTCAGACGACTTCTTCACGTCCGCGTAATCGCGGTCGGCCATGCCCAAGATGACGAATGCGCAGATCGCCATGAAGCTGAGAGTCACCGCCAGACCGACAGCGATTAATCGTTTGATCGGCGCGCGCTTCTGAACCGGAATATGACGTTTCGACATGGCCTTCCCCTGAAGCGCCCCCGCGCTTCAACATGGGTTTTACGTGAATAGGTATTTCCGAAGGGCACGGGAATTCCGTGCAATTCGCGATGCAGAATTTACTTTTGGCTAACCTTGGAAACCCGCCATACACAGGCCCTTCCGTCATGTTCATTTTTCGTTCTTTCGTTGCCAAAGCCCCCGCTCTATAAGGCGCCATGCCCGAATTCACGCCGACCCAAGACGACGCCCTCAAAGCCGTATCCGACTGGATGAAGGCCAAGCCCGGCACCGGGAATACGCCGCAGGTGTTCCGGCTGTTCGGCTTTGCCGGTACCGGCAAGACCACGCTGGCCAACACCATCGCCGAGGGCATCGACGGCGAGGTCAAGTTCGCGGCCTTCACCGGCAAGGCGGCCTCCGTCATGCGCGGCAAAGGCTGCCGCGGCGCCTCGACCATTCACAGCCTGATCTACCGGGCGCGCGAGAGCGGCGAGGAACTGCCGAGCTTCGATCTGTGGGACGAGGCCCCCGCCTCCAAGGCCGAGATGATCATCATCGACGAATGCTCGATGGTCGACGCCGAACTCGGTCGCGATCTGCTGTCGTTCGGAGTCCCTCTTTTAGTGCTCGGCGATCCGGCGCAATTGCCGCCGATCCAGGGCGGCGGATTTTTCACCGAGGCCGAGCCCGACGTGATGCTGACCGAGGTGCATCGCCAGGCGCGTGACAATCCGATCGTGCGGCTGTCGATGGATATCCGCGCCGGTGAATATCTCGAGCCCGGCCGCTACGGCGAGAGCGAAGTCGTGCTCAAGGCCGATCTCGATCCCGAGCGCGTGCTGAAAGCCGATCAGGTGCTGGTCGGGCGCAACGCGACGCGGCGCTCCTACAATCAGCGCATGCGCATGCGGCGCGGCTTCACCGAGACGATGCCGGAAGCCGGCGACAAGCTGGTGTGCCTGCGCAACAACCGCAAGAAGGGCCTGTTCAACGGCGGCCTGTGGTCGGTGAAGGAGCGCGGCGGCAAGAAGACCGGCATCATGACGATGCGGCTGTTGCCCGACGACGAGACCGCGACGCGCGGCGTCAAGGTTTCGGTGCGGCCGGAATGCTTCACCGGCGGCATCGACCAGATCGACTGGCAGCGCCGCAAGCCCTACGACGAATTCGACTATGGCTACGTGCTCACCGTGCACAAGGCGCAAGGCTCGCAGTGGGACGACGTCGTGTTGTTCGACGAGAGTTTTGCGTTTCAGGAGAGCCGCGAGCGCTGGCTCTATACCGGCATCACAAGGGCGGCGAAGCGGCTGACGATTGTGATGTAGCCGTTGGTGTCGTCCCCGCGAAAACGGGGACCCAGTAAACACCGGCGATCACTGGATGCCCGCCTTCGCGGGCATGACAGGAAATTGCGTAGCGAAAGGACTACGCCGCTTCCTTCTTCTTCGGCGGCGCGAAGCGGTGATAGAACGTGTCGTTGCTGTCGGCGAGGTCGATGAGCAACTTGTTCGGCGCAAAGCGCGGGCCGTATTTCTTTTCCAGCTTCTTGGCGAGTTCGACGAACTTCTTCGTCCCCATCATGTCGATGTAGGACAAGGCGCCGCCGGTGAAGGGCGCAAAGCCCCAGCCGAGGATCGAACCGACATCGGCCTCGCGCACATCGGTGACGACTTTTTCCTCGAAGGTGCGGGCCGCTTCCGCGGCCTGCGCGACGAGGAAGCGTTGCTTGAGTTCCTCGACGTCGATGGCGTCGATCTCCGCATTGCTGAGTTTCTTCGGCAGGATGTCGGAAAGTCCCGGCCACAACTTCTTCGGCGCGCCTTGCGGATAGTCGTAGAAACCCTTGCCGTTCTTGCGGCCGAAGCGGCCGTTTTTCTCGACGAGGTCTTCCAGCAGCTTCTTCTGCGCGGGCGGCACGGTACCCGCACCGAGGTCAGCTTCGGTGGCGCGGAGAATCTTCAGGCCCAGATCGACACCGGTCTCGTCATTGAGCGACAGCGGGCCGACCGGCATGCCGGCCATGCGCGCGGTGTTTTCGATCATCGCCGCCGGAATGCCTTCGAGCAACATCAGGTGGCCTTCCTGGATATAGGCCAGCACGCAACGGTTGGCGTAGAAGCCGCGCGAGTCGTTGACGACGATCGGCGTCTTCTTGACCGCGCGCACATAGTCGAGCGCGACGGCGAGTGCCTTGTCACCGGTGTTCTTGCCGAGAATGATCTCGACCAGCATCATGCGGTCGACCGGCGAGAAGAAGTGGATGCCGATGAAGCGCGGCTGATCCTTGAAGTCGGTGGCGAGCGAGGTGATCGGCAGCGTCGAGGTGTTGGAGGCAAAGATCGCCTTGTCGCCGATCACCGCCTGCACCTTGGCGATGACGTCGGCCTTGATCTTGCGATCCTCGAACACGGCTTCGATGATGAGGTCGCAATCCTTCAGAGCGGCGTAGTCGGCGCTCGGCGTGATCATGGCGAGCAGTTCGTCGCGCGCCGCCCCCTTCATGCGGCCTTTCATGACGCGGTCCGACAGCGCCTTGTGCAGCGCCGCCTTGCCCTTGTCGGCGGTCTCCTGATCGCGGTCGACCAGCACGACCTGCAAGCCCGCCGCAGCGCTGACCTGCGCGATGCCGGCGCCCATGAAGCCGGCACCAATGATGCCGATCTTCTTGATGTTGGTGGCGGGCTCGCTGGCGGGACGCCGCGCGCCCTTGTTCAGGTCCTGCATCGAGACGAACAGCGAGCGGATCATGGCGGCTGCTTCCGGCGAGCGCAGGATCTTGGAAAACCAGCGCGACTCGATACGCAGCGCCGTGTTCATGTCGACCTGCAGGCCTTCATAGACGACCTGCAAAATGGCGCGCGCCGCCGGGTAGTTGTCGTAGGTCTCGCGACGATAGATCGCGTTGGCCGGCGGGAAGGTCATCATGCCGGCCTTCGAATAGACCGGGCCGCCAGGCAGCTTGAAGCCCTTCTCGTCCCACGGCTTGACCGCCTTGCCGCCGGCCTTGATCCATTCCTTCGAGGCCTTGATGAGGTCGGCGGCGGGCACCACCGCATCGATCAGCTTGGCGTTCTTGGCGCGGTCGAGCGACAGCTGGTCGCCCTTGAGCAGAAATTGCAGCGCGTCGGCCGGCTGCATCATGCGCGCGATACGCTGCGTGCCGCCGGCGCCGGGAAACAGGCCGATCTTGATTTCGGGCAGACCGAGTCGGGTCTTGGGATTTTCCGAAGCGATGCGCTGGTGACAGGCCAGCGCCAGTTCGAAGCCGCCGCCCATCGCGGTGCCGTTGATGGCGCAGACCCAAGGTTTGCCCGAGGTCTCGAGGCGCCGGTACAGCAGCGACAGCTTGCGGCTTTCCTCAAACACGAAGGACGCAGCGGCTTCGGCGCCTTCGTTCTTCATCATGCCGGCATACATCGCACCCATGCGCTCGAGCATCGTCAGGTCGGCGCCGCCGCAGAAGGCGTCCTTGCCGGAGGTGATGACCGCGCCCTTGATGGCGGCGTCGGTCGCGACCTTTTCGACGACCTCAGTCAACTCGCCGATCACCTCCATCGAGATAACGTTCATCGAGCGGCCGGGCGTGTCCCAGGTGATCAGCGCAATGCCGTCGGCGTCGACGTCAAGTTTGAAATTGGCCATAACTTTCAGCTCCTATGGCGAAAACGGCTCGCCGCTTTTCTTGGTGTAACGAAAGCCCTTGTCGTCGCGGACGACCATCATGTCGATGTCGGAATAATGCGCCCGCTCGGTCGTGGCACGAGTGCCGACCTCGATGAAGACGGCGTCGCGATCGGACCGATTGATCAGGCAATGCCCATTGGCGACACCAGCGCGCCAGGCAGCCGAGTCGCCGGCCCTCAGCACGGTCTCCCCGTCGTCCTCGCACAGCACCACTTCGCCTTCGAGCACATAGACCAATTCGTCTTCATTCTCGTGCCAGTGACGCTGCGACGATGCCGCGCCCGGCTTGAGCGTACAGATATTGACGCCGAACTGGGTAAGCCCAGCAGTGCGGGCAAGTCTTTTGCGCGCCCGGCCTTCCACCGCCTTGTTATGCGGCGGCGGATAGTTGGTCGCGGTATCGAGCGCGATCTTGTCAATGTCGATCTTCGGCATTGCTACATGGCCCCGCGCGTTTGCCTTCCCCTCCCCCCGCGCGCCCTTGCGCGTGGTGGGGAGGGGTCAGGGGTGGGGGGCGCTATTTCGAAAGCGCCAAGAGCGGCGTCGTGAATAATCGTCATCACACCTTCGATTTCCCTCAGGACGTCCGTGTTCCAAAACCGGAGTACGGTATAGCCCTGCGATTTCAAGAAACGCGTGCGCGCATCGTCCGCTGCGACGCGATCAGGGTGCATGTGGCCGCTGCCGTCCAGGTCAATGACGAGCTTGCACTCGTGGCAGGCGAAGTCGGCGTAGAAGGGCCCAATCGTCGCCTGACGGCGGAAGTGGCTGCCGTCGACCTTTAGCTCTCGGAGGTGCCACCAGAGCTTACGCTCCGCATCCGTCATCGCACGACGTAACGTGCGTGCACGTGGCACACGTGTGTCAGCTTTTGTTTGCCGTTTCCTGCGGTGAAGCAAGAAGCCCCCCACCCCTGACCCCTCCCCACCGCTTCGCGGGGGGAGGGGAATCGATGCACCGCGCATGTGACTATGCCAGTCCAATTAAACGCGCTCGATGATCGTCGCCGTGCCCATGCCGGCGCCGATGCAGAGCGTGATCAGCGCCGTGGACTTGCCCGTGCGTTCCAGTTCGTCGAGCACGGTGCCGAGGATCATGGCGCCGGTGGCGCCGAGCGGATGACCCATCGCGATGGCGCCGCCGCAGACGTTGATCTGGTCGTGCGGAATATCGAAGGCCTGCATGAAGCGCAGCACCACCGAGGCGAAGGCCTCGTTGAGTTCGTAAAGGTCGATGTCCGACTTCGACATGCCGGCTTTTTTCAGAACCTTTTCCGTGACGTCGACCGGTCCGGTCAGCATGATCGACGGCTCGGAGCCGATATTGGCGAAGGCGCGGATGCGCGCGCGCGGCTTCAAGCCGTTGCGCTTTCCCGCTTCCGCGCTGCCGAGCAGCACAGCGGCGGCGCCGTCAACGATGCCCGACGAATTACCGGCGTGATGAACATGATTGACTGATTCAAGCTCGGGATAGCGCTGCACGGCGACCGCGTCGAAGCCGCCCATCTCGCCCATCTGCACGAAAGACGGCTGCAGCGACGCAAGAGTCTGCATCGTCGTCGTCGGACGCATGTGCTCGTCCTTGGCAAGGATGGTGAGGCCGTTGACGTCCCTCACCGTCATCACCGAATTCTTGAAGCGGCCTTCCTCCCAGGATTTGGCGGAGCGCTTCTGGCTCTCGACCGCGTAGGCATCGACGTCGTCGCGCGAGAAGCCATATTTGGTCGCAATCAGATCGGCCGAGATACCCTGCGGCAGGAAATAGGTTTCGACCGCGATGGAGGGATCGACCGGCCAGGCGCCGCCGGCCGCGCCAATGCCGACGCGGCTCATGGATTCGACGCCGCCGCCGATCGCCATGTCGTGCTGGCCGGCCATGATCTGCGCCGAAGCAAAGTTCACCGCATCCAGACCCGAGGCGCAGAAGCGGTTGATCTGGATGCCCGGCACGCTGTCGCCGAGACCCGCTACCAGCGCCGCGGCGCGGGCAATGTCGCCGCCCGCTTCGCCAACCGGATCGACGCAGCCCAGCACGACATCGTCGATCTGCTTGGGGTCCAGCTTGTTACGGTCGCGGATCGCTGCCAGCGTCTGCGCCGCGAGATTGAGCGCGGTCACTTCATGCAGCGAGCCATCGGCTTTGCCGCGTCCGCGCGGGGTCCGGACATGATCGTAGATAAATGCGTCGGCCATTTTGTTCTCCTGCGCAGGGCTTAAAGGCTGCGCGCGATCAGCAGCTTCATGATCTCGTTGGTACCGGCATAGATACGCAGCACACGGGCATCGCGGTAGAGGCGGGATATCGGATATTCGTCCATAAAACCGTAGCCGCCAAAGAGCTGGAGACAGCGGTCGACCACCTTGGCAAGCGTGTCGGTCAGGCGGTATTTCGCCATCGAGGCGGTCACGGTGTCGAGTTTACCCTCGAGATGCAAGCCGATGCAGTGGTCGAGGAACACCTTGGCGATCGTCGTATCGGTCTTGCACTCGGCAAGCTCGAAAGCCGAATTCTGGAACTCGATGATGGCCTTGCCGAAAGCCTTGCGCTGCTTGGTGTAATCGATGGTCAGCGCCAGCGCGCGTTCCATCATCGCCACCGCGTGCACCGCGACGATCAGACGCTCCTGCGGCAGTTCCTTCATCAACTGATAGAAGCCTTGGCCTTCCTCGGTGCCGAGCAGGCTCTCCGCCGGAAGCTGGACGTCGTCGAAAAATAATTCGGAGGTGTCGGCAGAATCCATGCCGAGCTTCTTGAGCTTGCGGCCGCGGCGGAAGCCGTTGGTGCCGTCGGTCTCGACCACCAGCAGCGACACGCCTTTCGATCCGGCAGCCGGATCGGTCTTGGCGACGACGATCACCAGGTTGGCGTGCTGGCCGTTGGTGATGAAAGTCTTGGCGCCGTTGAGCTTGTAGCCGTTGCCGGATTTTTCGGCCTTGGTGCGCACGCCCTGCAGATCCGAGCCGGTGCCGGGCTCGGTCATGGCGATGGCGCCGACCAGTTCGCCGGTGGCGAGCTTGGGCAGCCAGCGCTTTTTCTGCTCCTCGGTGCCGTAGTGCAGGATGTAGGGCGCCACGATGCCGGAATGCAGTGGCGCGCCGAAGTCATCGAAACCGGCGAGACTGAATTCGCGGTTGATCACCGCCTCATGGGCAAAGCTGCCGCCCGAGCCGCCGTATTCTTCCGGCATCGAGGCACACAACAGACCGGCGGCGCCCGCCTTGGTCCAGACGTCGCGCTCGTACATTCCGGCCTCGTGCCAGCGATCGACGTTGGGAGCATATTCGTCGCCGATATAGCGCCGCGCCTGCTCTTCGAGCAGAACGAGGTCCTCGGTCATCCACGGCGGCCGCGGAACGTTGAGGGCATTCATTGCGAGCGTTTCCCGGGCGACTCAGCCTTTGGGGCACAATAGAGGGCCGGACGGCGGCGCGCGAGGGCTTTGCCGCCCCTCGGCTCCAATGCTACGACCGGCGGGCCGGGGCTTAAAGCATGACATCGCAAGCGGATATCGATTCCAGCAGCACAGCCGACTCGAGCCGGGCCTGGCTGCGGCTGGCCGTGGCCGTGGGCTTGAGCACGCTCGGCGGCGTCGGCATGTGGTCGTTCATGGTGGCACTGCCGGCCATCCAGGCAGATTTTGCCATCGGCCGGGGCGAAGCTTCCCTGCCCTTTACGCTGGCGATGATCGGCTTTGCCTGCGGCGGCGTCTTCATGGGCAAGCTCGCCGACCATTTCGGCATCGCGGTGCCACTGCTGCTCGGAACGGGGCTGCTGACGCTCGGCTATCTCGCGGTCGGCCTGTCATCGAGCGTGTGGCAGGTCGCGCTGGCGCATGGCCTGCTGATCGGGCTCGGCTGCTCGGCGACCTTCGGTCCGCTGATGGCCGACACCTCGCACTGGTTCGTGCGCCGCCGCGGCATTGCGGTCGCCATCGCTGCCTCCGGCAACTATCTCGCCGGCACGCTATGGCCCCCGATCGTGCAGCATTTCATCGCCAGCCATGGCTGGCGCGCGACCCATACCGGGCTCGGGATTTTCCTGGTGGTCACCATGTTGCCGCTGGTGTTCCTGCTGCGCAAACGCGTCGTGCATCATCATAGCGCTGCCGACAGCGCCAATTTCGCGCGCCGCCAGGCGTCGATGCCGTTCTCGCCAATGACACTGCAGGTATTGTTACTGATCGCAGGCGTATCCTGCTGCGTGGCGATGTCGATGCCGCAGGTCCACATCGTCGCCTATTGCGGCGATCTCGGTTACGGCGTGGCGCGTGGCGCCGAGATGCTGTCGCTGATGCTCGGCTTCGGCATCATCAGCCGCGTGGCGTCCGGCTTCATCGCCGACCGCATCGGCGGCGTGCGTACGCTGCTGCTCGGCTCGGTGCTGCAAGGCGCGGCGCTGGTGATGTATCTGATGTTCGACGGGCTGATATCGCTTTACGTGATTTCGGCGCTGTTCGGACTGTTTCAGGGCGGCATCGTGCCGAGTTACGCCATCATCGTCCGCGAGTATTTTTCGCCGAAGGAAGCCGGCACCCGCGTCGGCCTTTGCCTGATGGCAACGCTGCTCGGCATGGCGCTGGGCGGCTGGCTGTCGGGCGTCATCTTCGACCTGACGGGCTCCTATCAGGCGGCCTTCCTCAACGGCATCGGCTGGAATCTGGTCAACGTCACAATCATGTCGTGGCTGCTGATCCGGGCGCGCGGCGGGTCGCTGCAAGCGCGGACCGCTTAAGCTTCGATCACAATTGCGTTTGCATGAGGCCATTCGCAATAAAGCGAATAGCCAGATGTGTACGCTTTGCTACATTGCTTGAGCGAATCGATTCTTGAGCGATTCGCTTGAGCTATTCTTGGGCACTAATTTCATTCTAACGAGCGCACGACACCTATCCGAAAACTGGCACCCATTCGGGAACGTGCGCTAAGCGGGGGCTTTATCGATGGACTTCAAAATTGTACGCCCGGATGCTGTCCGGGCGATCAATCAGCGTTGGCTGCTGAAATTCTGGAAACGGCACAGGGGCATGGCCGGAATTCCGCATTGGCAGGCCATCGAATCGGAAAATCTGAGCCGCGTGCAAGACAACATCAGTTTCCTCGACGTCACCGGGGACAACGAGGTGAAGCGCTTTCAGGTTCGCCAGTACGGCGTCAACGTCATGAAAGTGTATGGCGAGGCTGATTGCCGGGGCCGCTTTCTCGACGAGATCGTCCCGCGCGACAGGCGCACAACCGGGCTGATGCCTTATTATCAGGCCTACAGTACCCGACAGCCGGTTTATACGATCTGGGACGTGAACGACAAAAACGGCCGGCTGATCCACTTCGAGCGGCTGATTTTGCCGTTCGGCGGCGACGGCGAGAGCGTGGAACGGCTTATCTCGGCGTTCGAATTCATCTGCGAAGACGGCGCGTTCGACGACGCCGCCTTGCACAGGCTGCAAAACGGCGCGCTGACGCTTCGGCTCTGCGCTACGATCGAGGCAGAGGCTGCTGTTTAAAAGGCCTCTGCCGGCAATTCCATGATCGAGCCGGCGCCCGCCTGGATGCGCGCGAGATGCGCGGCCGTCTCCGGCAGCATGCGCTCCATGAAGAAGCGCGCGGTGACGAGCTTGGCGGCAAAGCGCGGATCGGCGCCGTTGCCGAGCTTGGCATTGGCGGCTTCTGCGATCCTGCACCACATGTAGCCGAGCGCGACGAGGCCGAACATGTGCATGTAGTCGGTGGCGCCGGCGCCGGCATTGTCGGGCTTGGCCATGGCGTTCTGCATAAACCACATCGACGCCTGCTGCAGATGACCTGCGGCGACGCCGAGTGGCGTCACCAGCGGTTTCAGCTTTTCATCCGCCGACTTTTCCTTGATGTAGCCGCCGACCTCGCCGAGGAAGGCCATCAACGCGCGGCCGCCGTCCTTGCCGAGCTTGCGGCCGACCAGATCGAGCGCCTGGATGCCGTTGGCGCCTTCATAAATTTGAGCAATACGCGCGTCACGCACGAACTGCTCCATGCCGTGCTCGGCGATGTAGCCGTGGCCACCGAACATCTGCTGCGCCATGACGGTGTTGGCAAAGCCGGTGTCGGTGCAAACGCCTTTGACCACCGGGGTCAGCAGCCCCATGAAATCGTCGGCGCTCTGGCGTTCCTTTTCGTCCGGCGAGCGGTGCGCAATGTCGCCCTTGAGCGCGGTATACAGTACCAGCGCGCGCGCCGCTTCGTTGAAGGCGCGGATCGTCAGCAGCGTACGGCGAACGTCGGGGTGAACGATGATCGGATCGGCCGCCTTGTCGGGAAATTTCGCGCCGGTAATGGCGCGACCCTGCAGACGTTCCTTGGCGTAGATCGCGGCGTTCTGATAGGCGACCTCGGATTGCGCGAGGCCCTGTACGCCGACGCCAAGCCTTGCCTCGTTCATCATCGTGAACATCGCCGGCAGACCACGGTTCTCGATGCCGACCAGCCAACCGATGGCGCCGTCATAATTCATGACGCAGGTCGAATTTCCGTGAATGCCCATCTTCTCTTCGATGGAGCCGCAGGTCGCGCCGTTCGGCGCGCCGAGGGAGCCGTCATCCTTGACCATGAACTTCGGCACGACGAATAACGAAATACCCTTGGTGCCGGCCGGTGCGCCTTCGATGCGCGCCAGCACCAGATGGATGATGTTGTCCGACATGTCGTGTTCGCCGGCCGAGATGAAAATCTTGGTGCCGGAAATCTTGTAGCTGCCGTCGCCCTGCGGCACCGCCTTGGTGCGCAGCAGACCGAGGTCCGTGCCGCAATGCGGCTCAGTCAGGTTCATGGTGCCGGTCCAAACACCCTGGACCATCTTCGGCAGATATTTGGTTTTGATCTCCTGCGAGGCGTGCGTGAGCAGCGCGGCGATCGCGCCTTGCGTCAGGCCCGGATACATCGCGAAGGCCATGTTGGCGGAGCAGAAATATTCGTTGACCGCGACGGTCATGGTCGCCGGCAACGCCTGGCCGCCGAATTCGTCAGGCACCGAGATGCCGATCCAGCCGCCCTCAATGATCTGCTTGTAGGCTTCCTTGAAGCCCTTGGGCGTCGTCACCTTGCCATCGGGATGGCGCTTGCAGCCTTCCTTGTCGCCGACCCGGTTGAGCGGAGTGAGGACTTCCTCGGAGAACTTGGCCGCTTCGCCGAGGATCGCTTCGACCACGTCGGGCGAGGCATCGGCAAAGCCCGGCAAATTGCCATAGCGTTCGATGTGGAGAACGTCGTTGAGCAGAAACAGCGTGTCGTCCACCGGCGCTTTATATGTCGGCATAGTCCCTCCCGGATATTTTTGCCCCTGGCGCTGCCTGCAGGATAGCGCCGTTAACGATTCGTTAACTAAGGATCGGATGCGACCGATTAAAGATCGGCCTGCGTTTCCCCCACTTCAAGTTGAGCATGGGGCCCGCGGCTTACAGCCGCGTTAAGGGCTGCCTCCGCCAGGCCGGTTTAGGGAAATTCCCGTTAAAATCCGGCACTTCGGCCAAAAGTTAACGGCCTGTTTACCGTGCTCGGCAAAAAGTCGGTGCGTGGACTGAGAACCGCGCGCGTATCCACCTGCCCTTAACGCGCGCCGGTTCCAGAGGGTCGATCCAGGCTCTTAGCGTCTCCACCTCGATTGTGGACGTGAGCATGAAACTTGGCGTGCCGTGGAGTGTAAAAGGAATTCGGCCGGAAGCGCGCGAGACCGCAAGGGAAGCGGCGCGCCGGTCCGGCATGTCTTTGGGCGAATGGCTGAACACCGTCATCCTGCATCAGGCAGCCGAGGACGGCTCCGACTACGACGATGACGAAGTCGACGGCCGCGAACTCTCCGCCGTCAATCAGAAGCTCGACGATCTCTCCCGGCGCATCGAACAATTTGCCCGCGTCGGCGGCCCCGCGGCATATGCGCCGAAAACCCGCGAGCGCGACGACAACAGCCAGATCGCTGAACTGATCAATCGCCTCGACCGGCGGCTCGACCAGTTCGTTAGCCAGTCGCGTCCGGTGGCTTCGCCGCCGATCCAGCCTGCGATGCATCCGCAGATGATGCCACAGCAAGGTTTCCAGCAGGCTTTGCCGAACGTGCCCGCCGTGCGCATGCCGCCGGCACTGGATATCGCCGTTGCCGAAATCGCAGCGCGCCAGCGTGCGCTGAATGGCCAGCCCGCTTTGGCCGCCACGCCCGCGCCGCAACGTCAACAGGCGGCTATGCCGCAGCCGGCGCCGGTGTTCATGCCGATGCCGACCCAGGACCTGTCGGGCCTGGAAGATCAGCTGCGCACCATCACCAATCAGATCGAAACCCTGCGCAAGCCGGGCGTCGAGGAAGCGATCAATGCGCTGCGCGCCGAACTCGGCGACATCGCCCGCGCGCTGACCGATGCAATGCCGCGCCAGGCGATCGACACCATCGAGCAACAGATTCAGGGCCTCACCCACCGCATCGCCGAAGGCAAACAGGCCGGCATCGATGCCGGCGCGCTGAACGGGGTCGAACACGGCCTCGCCGAAGTGCGCGACGCGCTGCGCGGCCTCACCCCGGCGGAAAACCTGGTCGGCTTCAACGACGCGGTCGCAGGGCTGGCGCACAAGATCGATCTGATCGTCGCCGACAAGAACCCCGAGACGCTGCATCAGCTCGAACACGCCATCACCACGCTGCGCGATATGGCGAGCCATGTGGCATCGACCGACGCCGTGACGGGCCTGGCGCTGCACGTCGAACAACTCGCCGATCGCGTCGAACATCTCGCCGCATCCAACACCGGCAGCGATGCGCTCAACAATCTCGAACACCGCATTTCGGCGCTGGCCGACGCATTGGCGGAACGGTCCGAGCGCGGCGGCAATGTGCCGCCGATGCTGGAATCGCTGGTGCAGTCGCTCTCGGACAAGATCGAGCTGATCCAGCAGTCGCGCGGCGACAGCATTGCCTCGAGCCATCTAGAAGATCAGATCGTTGCGCTGGTGCAGCGCCTCGACGCCTCGGATTCACGGCTCGGCCATCTCGAAGCGGTTGAGCGCGGCCTCGCCGATCTCCTGGTGCACATCGAAGAGATGCGCTCCAACAAGAACAGCGGCGGCATTCGCGCCGATGCTTCGCCGGTGGTTGACGAACTTAAGCACGACATGGCGCGCACGCAGGATGCGTTGCAGCAGGTCAACGGCACGCTGGGCACGCTGGTCGACCGGCTGACGATGCTCGAAAGCGGCATGCGCACGGCCCCTGCGGCTGCGCAGGTCCACGCACCCGCCGAACATCGCGCACCATCCATGCCGGAAAGCCGCAAGCGCCCGGTCAGCGTCGAAGAGTTCAACGAGGCACGCCAGCCGATCGGCAAGGTCGCGGCCCGTGCCGTGATCGATCCCCAGCCCGCCGCCCGGCCGCCACAGGCGCCGCCGCCTTCCCCTACGCCCGCTCCGCAACAGTACATCGAGCCGCAAGCGCAACCTGCCCCGCGTCAGGCTGCGCCGCAGCCACAACCGCCGGCAGCCGAACCCGTTCAGAAGCGCTTGCCGCAGGCCCACAACCTGCCGATCAATCCCGATCTGCCGCCCGATCAACCGCTTGAGCCCGGCTCCGGTCCGCCGAAGTTCCGCGCCAATCCCGGGGCGCGCATTGCCATGTCCGAAGCCGCGCTCGGCAGCTCCGGCGCGAATGCCGCTGCCACCGGCAGCAAATCCGGCTTCATCGCCGCCGCCCGCCGCGCCGCCAATGCCGCGGTGCAGAACACCGCCGATCGCGCGCCGCCGCCACCGCCGCAGGCGCCCGACGTTCTCGAACTGGAAGATCCCGACGCACCATCGCTGCGCAGCAAGATGATGAAGCGGGTCAAATCGCTGTTCATTGCCGCCAGCATCGTTGCCGTCGTGGTCGGCTCGATCCAGATTGCCGGCTCCATTTTCGAATTCGGCAAATCCGACGACGCCAAGACCGCGCGCAACGCCGACGACACCATCACGACGGCCTCGACGGTCAAGCCTGCCGCGCCGGTCAGGAATGTCACCAGCCCGCTGGCGACGCCGAAGCAGTCCTCCATTCCGCTCGACTACGGAATCGCATCGCCGACCATGCCGTCGCTGCTCAATCCGGCCGCCATTAATTCACCAGCCGCAAATTCGCGGCCCGTGACGCCGAGTGCATCGACCACCGACGTCACCGGCTCGATCCCGACGCCGAACCTCACCCGGCCTCAGACTGCAGCGCCCGTATTGCCCAGCCAGCCCACGGCCGAGCGCCTGCCGGCCGCGATCGGCGGCAACCGGTTGCGCAGCGCCGCCATCGCCGGCGATGCCGCCGCGGCTTACGAAGTCGCGATCCGCTTCGCCGAAGGCCGTGGCGTTCCGGTCAGCATGGAAGAAGCCGCCCGCTGGTACGAGCGCGCCGCAAGCAAGGGCCTCGTCCCGGCCCAGTTCCGTTACGCCAGCCTGCTGGAAAAAGGGCAGGGCGTGAAAAAGGACATGGTTCAGGCCCGCAGGCTCTATCTCGCCGCCGCCGGCAAAGGGAACGGCAAGGCGATGCATAACCTCGCCGTGCTCTACGCCGAAGGCGCCGACGGCAAGCCGGACTACGTCAACGCCGCACAGTGGTTCCGCAAGGCGGCGCAGCGCGGCATCGCTGACAGCCAGTACAATCTCGGCGTTCTCTGCGCCCGCGGCCTCGGCACCGAAAAGAACCCGGCCGAGTCCTATCAATGGTTCGCGCTGGCGGCAGCGCAGGGCGACAAGGAATCCGCCAAGAAGCGCGACGAAATCGCCACCCAGATGGATGATGACACCCTCGCGGCCGCCCAGCGCGCCGTGCAGAACTTCGCCATCGAGCCGCAGCCGTCGGAAGCCACCTCGGTGCCCGAACCGGCCGGCGGCTGGGACGGCGTCACCAGCGCGCCGGCGCCCAAGCCACGTCAGGTCGGGCCGCTGTCGCTCGGTTCGCTGCAGACCCGCTAGAACAGCGGGCGTTAAGGCCACTCGAAACTTTAATTTGCAAAAGTCGCTGCCGGTGAGATTGTGCACCGGTATCGGTGACGATTCACCGCGCGATGGTGTTAACACTAGACGATGACGGTCGGCGGCACGCGCCGGCCCCCGGGGCCCCAGTCTTCACAGCTTTGGCCTCGAACCCCGGACGATGCCGTTTGCAAATTTACCTGCCGATCGCAGATCTGCCCGTTAACATCTTCCTGGTTCTCGGGATGGGGCTCGCGGTCGGCTTCATCTCCGGCATGTTCGGCATCGGCGGCGGCTTCCTGATGACGCCTCTGCTGATTTTCATCGGCATCTCGCCCGCCGTCGCGGTGGCGAGCGTGGCGAGCCACATCGCCGCATCGTCCTTTACCGGCGCCATCAATTACTGGCGTCGGCGTGCGCTCGACCTGCCGCTCGGCATGATGCTGCTGAGCGCCGGCATTCTCGGAACCGCGGCCGGCGTCTGGCTGTTCACCAAGCTGCGCGAGATGGATCAGCTCGATCTGATGATCGGGCTGTCCTACGTGACGCTGCTGACCGGCGTCGGCAGCATGATGATCTACGAGAGCATCAAGGCTGAGATGCGCACACGCCAGGGCATGCCGGCGACGCTGCGCCGGCCCGGCAGCCATACCTGGCTGCATGGCCTGCCGCTGAAGATGCGCTTCAAGCGCTCCAAGATTTACGTCTCGGCCATTCCGGTCTGGGCCATCGGCTTCATCATCGGCTTCGTCGGCGCCATCATGGGCATCGGCGGCGGCTTCCTGCTGGTGCCGATGCTGATCTACTTCCTCCGGGTGCCAACCGCGACCGTGATCGGCACTTCGATGGTGCTCACGCTGATCACGATGGCGTCGGCGACGGTGATGCACGCGGCCACCAACCATCTGGTCGACTCCGTGCTGGCGCTGATCCTGATGGTCGGCGGCGTGATCGGCGCACAGTTCGGCGTGCGTACCGGACAGGCCATGCGTGGCGAACGGCTGCGCCTGCTGCTCGGCTTGCTGGTGTTCGCCGTGGGCTTGCGGTTCGCCTATCAGCTCGTCGTGCAGCCCGACGACCTCTACTCCCTGCGCCTGGTGGGGATGGAATGATGCGAACCCGCACCCTCATCCTCGTGGCGGTTCTGACGGCCTGCAGTATCGCGCCCGCCGCGGCCGAGCGGCTGGTGGTGTCGCTGTCGAACCATCGCATCGCCATCACCTCGAGCTTCGTCGGCGACGACCTGGTGCTGTTCGGCACCATCGAACCCGACGCCGGCAAAACGCTGACGCGGAGGGACTACGATCTTGTCGTCACCGTTACCGGACCGAACCAGACGTTGAAGACGCGACGCAAGGAACGCGTTGCCGGCATCTGGGTGAACGTCGACTCACGCGAGTTCCTGCGCGTGCCGTCGTATCTCGCCATTCTGAGCAACCGGCCGGTCGAGACCATCGCGTCGCCGGATACGTCGCGCCGCCTGCAGCTCGGTCTCGACAACTATCAGCTCACGCAACGCGTCGGCGCCGATTTCGCCGACACCGTGCCGGACGACCCATTCCGCGCGGCGTTCGTGCGGCTGGAATTGCAATACGGCCTCTACCGCCAGGAGAGCACCGCGGTGACATTCCTGACGCCGACGGTGTTCCGCGCTGCGGTGCCGATCCCGTCGAACGTACCGACCGGCAATTACAACGTCGACGTCAAACTGTTTGCCGGCGGCGCGCTGATGACGCGCACGAGCACTGCGCTGGAAGTAATCAAGGCCGGCTTTGAGCAATATGTCGCAGACGCCGCGCGCGACCGCGGCCTGCTCTACGGCCTGGTGACCGCCTTCATGGCGCTGTTCATCGGCTGGTTCGGCAGTGTGGTGTTCCGGCGCGATTAGTAGTCCGGCAGACACCGCTTCGCCGCGAAGGCGTAGAGCCTATCCTCGCCCAACATATGCGCGGTGAAAGCCAGCGTGCCGAACAGATCGGCGAACGCGGCATCGCGCACGTTCAGTCCGCCCGTAAACGCACCGAAGGCCGGCATCACCATGCGGGTTGCATCGGCGGCAAAGCAACGGCGGCTCACGGCGCGGCCGCGATGCGACACCCGCGCCACTGGGTGCAAGTGCCCGCAGACTTCGTTTACCGCGCCGGTCGGCAAATGACGGAAAGTCAGCACACCAAGGCGTAGCGTTTCGTGGAACGTGCCGCCAATATTCTCGGCGGGTTCGGGATCGTGGTTGCCGGTGATCCAGATCCAGTCGCGGCCACGCTGCAAGGCGGACAGACTTGCGCGATCGCCAGTTTGCAACCGCGCCGGACCGCCGCCGTCATGGAAACTGTCGCCGAGCGCGATCACAGAGCGCGGCGCGTAATGCGCGATCAGACGCGCCAGCCGCGCCAACGTGGCGGCCGTGTCATACGGCGGCAGGAACTGGCCGCGCGTGGCGTAGCTCGAGCCTTTTTCCAGATGCAGGTCGGCGACAACAAGCACGCCGTGCTCGGGCCAATACAGCGCGCCAGCGGGATCTGCGATCAACGCAACGCCAGCCACGGCGATGTCGCCCTGCCCCGCCGCCACGCTCTGCATCGCAATTTTCAATTCATCGCTTCCTTGATCAGTTCGTCCGCGGCTTCGGCCAGCAACGCATCCGACGCTTCGCCATAGACCGTCTCGCGGCCGATCTCCAGCATCACCGGAACCGCCAGCGGCGAGACGTGGTCCAGCGCCTTATGGACGATTCGGCCCTTCACGCGCGAGAGCATTTCGCCAAGCCGCTTAATGTCGAGCAGCCCGGTAGCGGCGTCGGCGCGCGCCGCCCGCAGCAGAATGTGATCCGGCTGATGCTTGCGCAACACGTCGTAGACGAGGTCGGTGGATATCGTGAGCTGGCGGCGGGTTTTCTCCTCGCCCGGGAACCGGCGCTCAATCAAGCCCGCAATAATGGCGCAGGAGCGGAAGGTGCGCTTCATCAGCGCCGATTCCGCGAGCCATTCCTCGAGATCGTCGCCCAGCATGTCCTCGCCGAAAAGTTCCGCCAGCGACAGGTCGCCGCGCGTAATGCGCACACCGAGGTCGCCGAGGCCCCACACGGTCAACGCATATTCATTGGCGACGAAGCCGAGCGGCTTTGCGCCCGCGCGCTCCAGCCGCCGTGTCAGCAACATGCCGAGGGTCTGGTGCGCGAGCCGGCCTTCGAACGGATAGCAGACCAGATAGAATTTTTCGCCGCGCGGAAAAGTCTCGACCAGCAGATCGCCGGCCGGCGGCAACATCGAACGCCATTGCTGGATTTCGAGCCACTCGCGCACCTGCGCCGGCAACGCGCGCCATGCATCCGAGTCGGCGAGAATGCCGCGCACGCGGGCGGCGAGATAAGTCGACAGCGGAAACTTGCCGCCTTCATAGGACGGCACTTTCGGGTCAGTCGCGCTGGAACGCGAGACATAGACTTCGTCCTCAACCAGCGCCTCGTATTTCAGGACTTCGCCGGCAAAGACAAAGCTGTCGCCGACCGACAGCATCTCGATGAAATATTCCTCGACCTGGCCGAGCATTCGCCCGCCGCGCGGAATGTGGGCGCCGCCACGCCGCGAGCGCATCAGCCGCACCTTCAGCATGTCGGCTTCGACGATGGTGCCGATGTTCATACGGTAGCGCTGCGCCACGCGAGGATGGGTGACGCGCCATTTGCCGTCCTTGCCCTGACGTATTTTCGCAAAACGCTCATAGGCCTTGAGCGCATAGCCGCCGGTAGCGACGAAATCGACCGCGGCGTCGAAATCGCCGCGCGTGAGCGTGGCGTAAGGCGCGGCCGCGCGGACTTCGGCAAACAGCTCGTCGCTGAGGAACGGCTCGCCGCAGGCGCGGCCGAGCACATGCTGGCACAGCACGTCGAGCGCGCCGGTTCGAAGCGGCGGCGTATCCTGCGCGTTGTCGGCGACCGCATCGATGGCGGCGCGGCACTCCAGCACTTCGAAGCGGTTGGCCGGCACCAGCACTGCTTTCGACGGCTCGTCCCAGCGGTGATTGGAGCGGCCGACGCGCTGCATCAGCCGCGACGAGCCTTTCGGCGCGCCGACATTGACGACCAGATCGACATCGCCCCAGTCGACGCCGAGATCGAGCGACGAGGTGCAGACCACCGCGCGCAACTTGCCGGCAGTCATGGCGTCCTCGACCTTGCGGCGCTGCGCCACATCCAGCGAACCGTGGTGCAAAGCGATAGCCAGGTTGTCGTCGTTGACGCCCCACAATTCCTGAAACAGGAATTCGGCCTGGCTGCGGGTGTTGACGAAGACCAGCGTGGTTTTGTGCTGCTTGATGAGATCGTAGATTTCATTAAGCGCGTGGCGCGCGGAATGACCGGCCCAGGGCAGCCGGGCTTGCGTATCCAGCATCGTTATCTTCGGCTGCGCACCGGCCTGTGCGACGACCAAATCGGCCATTGCCGTCCCTTCAAGCGGCTGCGGCACCAGATAGCGGCACAGTTCGTCCGGCTCGGCGACGGTGGCCGACAGTCCGACGGTGGACAGATTGGGCGCCAGCTTGAACAGCCGCGCCATACCGAGCGACAGCAGATCTCCCCGTTTCGACGTCACCAGCGAATGCAGTTCGTCGAGAATGACGCGTTTGAGCGTTCCGAACAGATAAGGCGCGTCGGCGGTGGCGAGCAGCAGCGCCAGTTGCTCCGGCGTGGTGAGCAGAATGTCTGGCGGATCGCGGCGCTGGCGCATGCGCTTGGAGGCCGGCGTGTCTCCGGTGCGCGTCTCCAGCCGGATCGGCAGCGCCATCTCGCGCACCGGTGTTTCCAGGTTACGCGCGATGTCCACCGCGAGCGCTTTCAGCGGCGAGATATAGAGCGTGTGCAGGCCCTGGCTGCGCGCGACGCTGCGGCCGGTGGACTGCAGTTTCTTCGGCGGAGCATTGCGCTCGCTCAGTTCGACCAGCGTCGGCAAAAAGCCGGCCAGCGTCTTGCCGCCGCCGGTCGGCGCGATCAGCAGCGACGATCGCCCGTCGCGCGCTTTCGCCAGCAAGTCGAGCTGATGCGCGCGCGGCGTCCAGCCGCGCTGCGCGAACCAGCGGACGAAGCTGTCGGGCAGCAGCGGAGCGTGAGTGATGTCGAGCGCGGCTTGCATCGGTCTAATTTCTGGCGACGCCGATGAGGCCCGGCACCGGCAATCCCTTCTCGGTCCGGGTCGAGGCGGAATCGAGGCTGAGCAGCGTCAATCCGGCGGTCGCAATCGCATCACGCACATGCGCCGCACCGTGGGCGAAACGCAGCGTGTCGCGCAACGTGACGCCCTCGCCGTCATGGGTTTCGACGCTGAACGCGACTGCAGCATCCGGCGCCAGCACCGAGGCTGCGGCCTTCAGCACCGGATGGAGATCGTCGAGATACATGTAGACGTCGGCGGCCAGCACAAGGTCGTAGCGCGCCTTCGCCACCGCTTCGTCGGCAAGAAAGGCCAGCACGTCACCTTCGGCCAGCCGGTCGTAGATGTTTTTCGCTTTGGCTTGCGCCAGCATGGCCGGCGACAGGTCGACGCCGGTAAGCGACCCGCAAAACGGTTTGAACGCCGCGCCGCCCAAGCCCGTACCGCAGCCGAGGTCCAACGCACTGGTAAATTTCATTGAAGCGCCGCTCGCCTGCACCGCTTTCAGCAGCAACTTCGGCGCGCGATAGCCGAGGCCTTGTGTCAATGCGTGGTCGAACCCCGGCGCATAGCCGTCGAACAGCGTGCGGACGTAACCTTCGGGCATCGCGGCGGCAGGCAAAGCGCCCAGCCGGATCAGATGCAGCTGGGCGCCGTGGCGATCCTGTGGATCGGCGCCGGCGGCCTTCTCGAACGCCGCCACCGCGCCATCGCGCTCACCCAGCTTTTCCCGCACCTCGCCCAGCGTGAACCAGGCGGAAGCGTAGCCGGGCGCCAGTTCCAAAGTCTGCGCCAGCAGATCGGCCGCGGCTGCGAAATCGCCTTTGTCGGCGAGATCGCGTGCCCACTCGAAACGGCGGTCGGCGATGACGTCGCCGGATGAAAGAAAGATCGCGTCCATGCCCTATCCTGTCATGGCCGGGCTTGACCCGGCCATCCACGTTTTTCTTAACAACCAAAGCAAGGCGTGGATGCCCGGCACAAGGCCGGGCATGACGAGTTGAGATACCTCGACGTTTTCGACAGAACGCCTATCTAATCACGATGAGCCCTGAAGATATCCTGGTTCCGACGCCGTCCGGCGTGTGCTGCAAGGCCGGCGGGTTCCATATCGACCCGACGCGGCCGGTTGCCAAGGCGCTGATCACGCATGGCCACTCCGACCACGCGCGCGCCGGCCACGGCGCGGTGCTGGCAACCCAGGAAACGCTCGATATCATGCGCCTGCGCTACGGCGAGAATTTTGCCACGTCGACGCAGGCCGTGGCCTATGGCGAGACCATCAAGCTCGACGGCGTGAATGTGAGCCTCCACCCGGCCGGCCATGTGCTCGGCTCGGCGCAGATCAGGGTCGAGCGCGGCGGCCTGCGCATCGTTGTCTCAGGCGACTACAAGGACGTGCCTGACCCGACCTGCGCGCCGTTTGAACTGGTGCCGTGCGACGTGTTCATCACCGAAGCGACGTTCGGGCTTCCCGTTTTCAGACATCACAATGCTGATGGCGAGATCGCCAAGCTGCTGCACTCGGTTGAGCTGTTTCCCGAGCGCGCGCATCTGGTCGGCGCCTACTCGCTCGGCAAGGCGCAGCGCATCATCGCGCTGCTGCGCAAGGCCGGTTACGACAAGACGATCTACCTGCACGGCGCAATGCAAAAAATCACCGCTTATTATCAGGAGCGCGGCATCGACCTCGGTCACGTCGAACTGGTGAGCGGCGCCAAGAAGAGCGAACTCGCCGGCACCATCACCATCTGCCCGCCGAGCGCGATGACCGATTTGTGGTCCAGGCGCTTTCCCGATCCGGTCGCGGCTTTCGCCTCGGGCTGGATGCGCGTGCGGGCGCGTGCCCGGCAACGCGGCGTCGCGCTGCCGCTGGTGATTTCCGATCACGCCGACTGGGACGGGCTGACCAAAACCATCAGCGCTACCGGCTGCTCGGAAATCTGGGTCACGCACGGCCAGGAAGACGCGCTGGTGCATTGGGCGCATCTGCAAGGGCTGAAAGCGCGTCCGCTCGACATCGTCGGCTATGGCGACGAGGAAGAAGGCGAACCCGCCGAGGCAGGCGCATGAACCGCTTCGCCGAACTGCTCGACCGCCTGTCCTACGAGCCCGCGCGCAACAACAAGCTGCGGCTGATCGCCGACTACCTGCGCAAGACGGAAGACCCGGAGCGCGGCTGGGCGCTGGCGGCGCTGACCGGCGCGCTGACTTTCAAGCATGCCAAAGGCGGCATGATCCGCGCGCTGATCGCCGAGCGCACCGACCCGGCGCTATTCGCATTGTCTTACGATTACGTCGGCGACTTGTCGGAAACCGTCGCGCTGATGTGGCCGGCCGATCCGAACCACCGCGCCAACAAAACACCTTCGCTCACTGACGTCGTCGAAACCCTGTCGACACTCGGCAAAGCCCAACTGCCGGCGCAGATTGCGCGCTGGCTCGATGCATTGGATGAAACTGGACGCTGGGCATTGCTGAAGCTCGTCACCGGCGGCCTGCGCATCGGCGTGTCGGCACGGCTGGCCAAAACGGCGGCGGCATCGCTCAGCGGCAAGGAGCCCGACGAACTCGAGATCATCTGGCCCGGTCTGGCGCCGCCTTATCTCGACCTGTTCGCCTGGCTGGAAGGCCGCGGCGACAAGCCG
The DNA here is from genome assembly GCA_903885555.1 of uncultured Hyphomicrobiales bacterium. Classification (GTDB taxonomy): domain Bacteria; phylum Pseudomonadota; class Alphaproteobacteria; order Rhizobiales; family Xanthobacteraceae; genus Pseudolabrys. The sequence continues at coordinate 17,684 of CAISIV010000152.1, read as the reverse complement.
AACAATCTCGACGCCGCACCGTTCCGACCGGCGATGCTGGCACATGCGCTGGAAGAGACCGATCTTGCCGCGCTCAATCCGGAGGACTTTACGGCAGAGTGGAAATGGGACGGCATCCGCATCCAGGCCGTCAGCGGCCGCGACGAGAACGGCGAACCCGTGATGCGGCTGTACTCGCGCACCGGCGAGGATATTTCCAAGAGCTTTCCCGATCTGCTGGCGTCGCTGCGCCTGCCCGCCGCGATCGACGGCGAATTGCTGATTTTGCGCGAAGGCCGTGTGCAGTCCTTCAACGTGTTGCAGCAGCGGCTCAATCGCAAAGCCGTGACGCCGAAGCTGCTCAATGAATTCCCCGCGCATCTGCGTGCCTACGATCTTTTGGCCGAAGGCGGCGAGGACTTGCGCGAACTCTCGTTCGCCGAGCGTCGCGCACGGCTCGACAAATTCATCACGCAGCTTGATGACCCGCGCATCGACCTGTCGCCGCAGGTCACGTTCGAAACGTGGGACCAGTTGATCGCAGCGCGCGCCAATCCGGCCGAAGGCGGCGCGGGGCTCGACGCCGAGGCGGTTGAAGGCGTCATGCTCAAGCGCCGCGATTCCGTTTATGTCCCCGGACGACCGAAAGGCCCGTGGTGGAAGTGGAAGCGCGACCCGATGATCATCGACGCTGTTCTGATGTATGCGCAGCGCGGTCACGGCAAGCGCTCGTCATATTATTCGGACTACACTTTCGGCGTCTGGAACGGCGACAACGAACTGGTGCCCGTGGGCAAAGCTTATTTCGGCTTCACCGACGAGGAGCTGAAGGAGATCGACTGTTTTGTCCGCCGCAATACCGTCAACAAATTCGGCCCGGTGCGGGAGGTCACACATGACGCCGCGACCGGACTGGTGATGGAAGTGGCCTTCGAAGGCTTGCAGCGTTCGACGCGGCATAAATCCGGCGTGGCGATGCGTTTTCCCCGCATCAGCCGGTTGCGCTGGGACAAGCCGCCACGCGACGCCGACCGGCTGGAAACGCTGGAGAAAATGTTGGTCAAGATTGAGGTTGGACGCGCGGCTTGACCGGCCGCGTCAACTTGCGTCAGGTATGCGCGCATGATCCCGAAAAGTGGGTACCGGTTTTCGGACGAGATCATGCGCAGGACAAAAAATGTCAAACGAACTAAAGCCCAACGAACTTCAGCCTGTGGAGCGACCCATGGCCACCGACCCCGTCAGCCGATTCTTCGGCGGCTCGCCGCTGGCCGTCATCGGCCGCCTGATTCTGGTGTCGATCCTTGTCGGCGTGGTGCTGTCGGCGCTCGGTCTCGACCCGTTCGACATCGTGCGCAGCATCCATCGGCTTTTCGAGTCGTTGTGGAATCTGGGCTTCGACGCATTCCGCTGGCTGTGGCGCTATCTGTTGCTCGGCGCCGTGATCGTGATCCCGATCTGGCTGCTGCTGCGCCTGATCAACGCGCCACGCGGCAAATAATCAGCTCGGCCAGCTCTCCGCCGTCATATCCGCCGCATCGCTGCCGACCATGGCAGCGAGCGATTGATGCTGTCCGCGTTTGATCGCCGCCAACAGATCGCGCTTGATCTCCGGCACCAGGCCGATGCCGCGATAGACCAGCGCGCTGTAGAGCTGGATCAGAGTGGCACCGGCTTTGATCTTGGCGATCGCGGCGGCGCCGGAATCGATGCCGCCGGCGCCTATCAGCGGGAACGCGCCTTCAGCGCGCACATAGGTCTCCGCCAGAATGCGAGTCGACAGTTTGAACAACGGCTTGCCCGACAGGCCGCCGGCCTCCTTGGCCTTATCGCGCTCGCGCAACGAGCCCGGCCGCGAGATTGTGGTGTTGCCGACAATCATGCCGTCGACGCGATGCTTGCGAGCGACACCGACCACATCGTCGAGATCCGGCAGCGTCAGGTCGGGCGCGATCTTCAACAGCACAGGCGTCGGGCCGGCGTTGAGGCGCACCCGCTCGCGCGCCTCGATCACGCGGCCGAGCAGATCGTCGAGCGCGCTGGCCTGCTGCAGGTCACGCAGACCCGGTGTATTGGGCGACGACACATTGACGGTGAAATAGCTCGCCACCGGAGCAAACGTATCAATCAACCGAACATAGTCCTCGGCACGGTCGGCCGTATCGCGGTTGGCGCCGATATTGACGCCGATAAGGCCGCCGGCGTCGGCCCGACCGGCCAGACGCGCCAGCACGGCCGCACTGCCTTCGTTGTTGAAGCCGAGCCGGTTGATGACGCCCTCGTCGGTTTCGAGCCGGAACACGCGCGGCCGCGGATTGCCCTTCTGCGCCCGCGGCGTGACCGTACCGACCTCGACGAAACCGAAGCCCAGCCGAAGCATGGCGTCCGGCGCCAGCGCGTTCTTGTCGAAGCCGGCGGCCAGACCCAGTGGATTGGGGAAATTGAGCCCAAAGGTACGGACGCCCAGTTCGGGCGCTTCCGGCCCGGGCGCGGGCAACGGCAGCAGCCGCAAGGCCTTGGTCGCCAGGGTATGCGCGTCTTCCGGGTCGAGCGCCCGCATGAAGGGGCGGGACAGGCGGTCGATCAGACCGATCAGCAAGGGGCTACTCCGGGGTTCGCGTTGAATTCGACCCTATCGGCGCCGCTTGGGGATGTTCAAGGCGGGCGATACGATTCGTTGTGACAAAGCCCCGACTCACGGCTATAATTCCTAGAAATTGCACATAATCACAGTCCATCATCAGACCGGGGTTCGCCATGCTGACACATAGCCAGATCTGGACCGCTATCGACCGCCTGGCCGAACGCGCCGGCATGACGGCGTCGGGCCTCGCCAAGAAGGCCGGCCTCGACCCGACCACCTTCAACAAATCCAAGCGCATCACCCCGGAAGGCCGACCGCGCTGGCCGTCGACCGAGTCGGTGGCCAAGGCTTTGACCGCCTCCAACACCAAGGTCGACACCTTCGTCAAACTGATCACCGACAGCGGCAAGGTCGCTATTTCGAACGTGCCGCTGATCGGCTTTGCCGAGGCCGGCACCGGCGGCTATTTCGACGATGGCGGGTTCCCGGTGGGCAAAGGCTGGGAAGATATCGCCTTCCCGCAGGTCACCGACGAGCACGCCTATGCGCTGGAGATTTCCGGCGACTCGATGAAGCCGGTCTATCGCGACGGCGACATTATCGTGGTGTCTCCGGGCGCGCCCGTGCGCAAGGGCGACCGCGTCGTGGTCAAGACCAAGAACGGCGAGGTCATGGTCAAAGAGCTCAAGCGCAAGACCACCAAGAGCGTCGAGCTCAAATCCCTGAATGCCGAGCACCGCGACCGCACCCTGGCGATGTCCGACGTGGTCTGGGTGGCGCGCATCGTCTGGGCCAGCCAGTAAGCGAAAATATTGTTCCGGCGCGTCTGGCTGGAATCGCGAACTGCGTCTAATGTCGCCGTTCCTTATCAACGGGCGGGGGACATATGACAATCAATACCATCGAACATGCAACCGGATGCAGCTGCTGCAGCGACATGCTGCGCATGCGCTTCGATCGCCGGCGTTTTCTGCAAATCTCGGCCGTGGCCGGTGCTGTCGCCGCGATTCCGTCGCTCGCCTTCGGCGCGACCGGAAACTACGAAGCGATGCTGGTGACCTGCATCGATCCGCGCTTCCCGAAGCCGACGCTCGATTACATGCGGCACCGCAAGATGGTGGGCAAATACAGCCAGTTCACCTTCGCCGGCGCTTCGATCGGCGTCGTCGCCCCTGCTTTCAAGTCCTGGGCGCCCGCGTTCTGGGAAAACCTCGCCGCGTCGATGCAGCTGCATCACATCCCGAAAGTGATCGCGATGAACCATCGCGACTGCGGCGCCGCCAAGATCGCTTACGGCGCCGACGCCGTGGCCAATCCGAAGATCGAGACCGAGACCCACAAGGCCGCGCTGATGGAATTCAAGAAGCAGGTCGCCGAAAAGCAGCCGTCGCTGAAGGTCGAACTCGGCCTGATGTCGGTCAACGGCAAGGTGGAGATGTTCAGCTAAACGCTGAGCGAACGATCAAGCCCTCATCCTTCGGGATGAGGGCTTTTTTTATGCGCTGCTTGCCTTTTAGACTTTAGGCGCTCCGCGCCAGCGCCCCATCGATCATATCGACGGTGTTCTTGAGGCCATAGACCGCGACGAAGGAGCCAAAGCGCGGGCCCTTCTCCTGGCCGAGCAGCACCTGGTACAGCATGTTGAACCAGTCGAGCGAGACGCCCGGCTTGCCGTCCTTGGCCTTTTTCTTTTCGTCGAGGAACGGCTCGCGGCGGCCGATTTCGTAGACCACATCCTGAATCTGTTCCGCCGTCGCCTCGCCCGGCAACTGGCCGAGCGCATCGCGCAGATCGTTCAACGCCACGCGCTCGCTGTCCGTCGGCTGGCGGAATTTCTTGGTCGGCAACACGAAGTCCCGGAAATAATGGATGGCGTAGCCGACCATCGCGTTGAGCTTGGGGTGCGTCAGCGCGGTGACGCCCGGCCGGTAGCGGCCAATGAAGCCCCACAGCGTTTCGGCATTTTCGGCATTGGACGACGACACCAGCGTCAGCAGCATGGTGAAGGTCACCGGCATGTCCGGCTTCGGCGGCTTGCCGGCATGGATGTGCCAGACCGGATTACCGAGCCGGTGCTTGGTCTCCTGCTTCTCGTAGCCTTCGAGAAATTGCTGGTAGTCGTCGACCTGGCGCGGGATCACATCAAAATACAGGCGCTTGGCCGATTTTGGCTCGCGGTACATGAACAGCGACAGACTTTCCGGGCTGGCATAGCGCAGCCATTCGTCGATCGTCAGGCCGTTGCCCTTCGACTTGGAAATCTTCTGGCCCCTGTCGTCGAGGAACAGTTCGTAGTTGAAGCCTTCCGGCGGCAGGCCGTCGAGCGCGCGGCAGATTTCGCCGGACAGCTTCACCGAGTCGATGAGATCCTTGCCGGCCATTTCGTAATCGACGCCAAGCGCCACCCAGCGCATCGCCCAGTCCGGCTTCCATTGCAGCTTGCACATGCCGCGCGTTACGGGCGTCACCATACGCTCGCCGGTTTCCGGATCGTCGTAGGCGATCGTGCCATTTTTGGCGTCGTGCGAGACAATCGGCACCTGCAGCACCTGCCCTGAACGCGGCGACACCGGCAGAAACGGCGAATAGGTGGCGGCGCGTTCCTCGCGCAGCGACGGCAGCATGATCGCCATTACGTTGTCGAAGCGCGCCAGCATCTTGAGCAGGGCTTCATCGAAGCGGCCGGACTTGTAGCATTCGGTCGACGACATGAATTCGTAGTCGAAGCCGAAATGGTCGAGGAAAGTGCGCAGGCGCGCATTGTTATGCTCGCCGAAACTCGGATGGGTGCCGAACGGATCTGGCACCTTGGTCAGCGGCTTGCCGAGATGCTTTTCCAGCAACTCCTTGTTCGGAACGTTGTCCGGCACCTTGCGCAGGCCGTCCATATCGTCGGAAAAGGCGATCAGCCGGGTCTTGATCTTGTCATCGGTCAGCACGCGGAAGGCGTGACGCACCATGGTGGTGCGCGCCACTTCGCCGAAGGTACCGATATGCGGCAGGCCCGAGGGGCCGTAGCCGGTCTCAAAGATGACTTCGTCCTTGGGTTTCTTCTTCAGGCGCGCGACGATCTTGCGCGCCTCCTCGAACGGCCAGGCGTTCGACTGTTCGGCGAGAGAGAGTAAATCTTGCGCGGTTTCAGTAGTCATCGACATCGTGTAACTCCGGGCGCAGACATAAGGAAACCGCCCTACCCCGTCAAATCAGGCGGTAAAGCGGCGAAAGGAACGACGTGACTGCTCCCGAAGAAATGCGCCTGTCGCCCAACCGCAGCATCGCCGTGATCGGCGGCGGACCGGCCGGCCTGATCGCAGCCGAATTGCTGGCCCGGGCCGGCGCGCGCGTCACCGTCTACGACCAGATGGCCTCGCTCGGCCGCAAATTCCTGATGGCTGGCCGTGGCGGCCTGAACCTGACCCATAGCGAAGACCTCAAGACATTCCTGACCCGCTATGGCGACGACAATCCTCTGCTGCGCGCGGCAATCGAAGCTTACCCACCGGCGGCGTTGCGGGCCTGGAGCGACACGCTCGGCCAGCCGACCTTCATCGGCTCGAGCGGACGGGTATTCCCGACCGTGTTGAAGACCTCGCCGCTGCTGCGAACCTGGCTGCTGCGACTCGGCAATCTTGGTGTCACTTTCAAATTGCGCCACCGCTGGGAAGGCTGGGACGAGGAAGGCTCACTTCGATTCATGACCGAAGGGCATGAAGTGGCGGCCGAGCCCGACGCCACCGTGCTCGCGCTTGGCGGCGCAAGCTGGCCGAAGCTCGGCTCCGACGCACGCTGGGTGGATGTTCTCGGCACGGAAGACATTGCGATCGCGCCGTTGCGCGCGGCCAACTGCGGATTTACCGCAGCGTGGTCCGAGGTATTCCGCACCCACGAAGGCCAACCCCTCAAGAATATCGGAATTACCTTTGCAGGCCGCAGCGTGCGCGGCGAAGCCATGATCACGCGCGAAGGCATCGAAGGCGGCGCGATCTATGCGCTGTCGTCGCCGATCCGCGAGGCCATCTCGCGCGACGGCAAGGCCACCATCGTGGTCGACCTGATGCCGGATGTCGGCGCTGCCAAGCTTGTCGAGCGGCTGTCGAAATCGCGCGGCAAGCAATCGCTGTCGAATTTTCTGCGCAAGACGACGCATCTGTCCGCTGTGTCGCTGGCACTGCTGCGTGAAGCGGCGCTGACGAAAGGTCTGTCGCTGGCCACGCTGAATACGGAAAAACTCGCAACTTTGATCAAGGCGGCGCCGGTAAAGCTCAACGGCGTTCAACCGGTCGCCACCGCGATCTCGACCGCGGGTGGCGTCAGCTTCGCCGAACTCGACGAAGGCTTCATGCTCAAGCGCTATCCCGGCATTTTCATCGCCGGCGAAATGCTCGATTGGGACGCGCCGACCGGCGGCTATCTGCTGCAGGCGTCGTTCGCCACCGGCGTCGCGGCGGCGCGCGGCGCGATCGCCTGGCTGCAGCCGCCAAAGGCTCAGTAAGGGCTGATCGGGAAATAGCGCAGCCACAGGTCGGTGAAGCGGCCCTTTTCCCACAGCCGGAACAGCGCCCAGTTGAAGGCCTGCCGCATCAGATCGTTACCGCGGCGAACTGCGATGCCGACTCCCTCGCCGAAAAAGCGGCTTTCGATATAGGGTCCGCCGCGAAATTCGCAGCAGCCGGCGGAATCGGTGCCGTTGAGCCAGAACGCCAGCGACACGCCATCGCCGAACAGCAATTCGACTTCGCCTTTGCGCAGTGCGGCGCGGGCGGCGTCCTCATTGGGATAAGGCCGTAGCTCGGCCTCGGTGAACAAGGTCTTGAGATAGGCCTCATGCGCGGTGCCGGCGACCACGGCGACGCGCCTGCCTTCGAGCGCCTCGGGCCGCACCTGATCGATATCGATGCCCTTGCGCGACACGAAACGCGCCGGCGTCCGGTAATAAGGATCGCTGAAATCGACCTGGCGGCGCATGTCCGGAGTCGCGGCCATCGACGCGATCGCTGCGTCGCCGGTATTGGTGTTGAGGCCCGCGACCAGCGTATCGAAGCGCCGCATCTGGATGGTGCACTGAACCTTGATCTCTTCGCAGATCAAGCGCGCGAGATCGACATTGAAGCCCGCTGGCGCGCCGTCCGGTCCGGCATAATTGAACGGCGGGTAGTCGGTTTCGGTGAGAAAGCGGATCACGGTAATGCGCGATAGGTCGGGCCGCTCAGGGCGGCGTCGCGGATCCCAGAAGCCGGGGACGGCCAGAGTAATGGGCGGCGGCGTCACGGTCGGCGGTGCGGGCGACGCACCTTGCGGTGCATTCTGCGCGTGCGCGCCAAATGCAGTCAGCAAAGCCACGGCTATCAAGCCGCTGCGCGCAACAGGAGCGCCAAACCAGTTCATTCGCTCGCGAGCCTCGATGATTTTAGCCAGGAGATTCGCCGCGAACATATCACCGCCGTCGCGGCGGGCCAGCCATAATCGCAGGTCCCAGCGACGGCAGCGTTAAGACTTTCAGGTGCCGGTAAGCTGCTTTTCGATCTGGTGCACCGGAAGCTTGACGAAGTCCTTGTCGACCTCGGCACTAATGGCGTCACGCAGCCGATGCGTATAGGCCGGCCGGAGCACACCCAACGCCCGCGGCGGCGCCGCGATGATCAGCGATTTGGTCTTGCCGGCGCCGACGGCCGCATCGAGATGCTTGATGAGTTGCAGCAGAAACGCGCGTTCTTCCTGGTCATGCCAGTCGGTCTGCTCGACCGAACTGCTGCCGTGGCCGAGCGAGCTATGGCTGCGGCCGGGCTTGTCGGTGCCGAGATCGCGGGTGGCCAAACTCTTATGTTCAAACACCTCAACCATCTTGAGGTTAGGAAATTTGGCGTCGCCGATATTTTCCAAAATCAGCGCCTTGGCGCCATCGCAAACGACAACCCATTCGCCTTGGTGAATCTTCAATTCGAGCATGAACGGTCTCCTTAATCGCTAGGCAATGCTAGCGCCGGACCAACGGCGCCATTTGCGCTAGATCAACGCCGGGAGGACCGATTTCGTTGCGAGATTGTAGCGGCTAGTTCGTACCATCGAGCAGGCGGCGGGCGATGACCTGAGCCTGGATTTCGGCCGCACCCTCGAAAATGTTGAGAATGCGTGCGTCGCAGAGGATGCGCGACACCGGGAACTCCAGCGCAAAACCGTTGCCGCCGTGGATCTGCAGCGCGTTGTCGGCATTGGCCCAGGCGACGCGAGCGCCGAGCAGCTTCGCCATACCGGCTTCCAGATCGCAGCGCCGGCCGGAATCTTTCTCACGCGCGGCGTGATAGGTAAGCTGGCGGGCAATCATGATTTCGACCGCCATCATCGCGATCTTGTCGGAGACGCGCGGGAATTCGATGATCGGCCGGCTGAACTGCACGCGGTTCTGGCCGTATTCGATCGCGCGCTCCATGGCCGACTGCGCCACGCCAATCGCTCTGGCAGCTGTCTGGATGCGGGCCGACTCGAAGGTCTGCATCAACTGCTTGAAGCCGAGCCCCTCGACGCCACCGAGCAGGTTTTCGGCTTTCACTTCGAAGCCGTCGAAGGCGATCTCGTATTCCTTCATGCCGCGGTAGCCGAGCACTTCGATCTCGGTGCCGCTCATGCCCTTGGCGGGGAATGGATTGGCGTCGGTGCCGCGCGGCTTTTCGGCCAGCAGCATCGACAGGCCGCAATGGCCCGGCTCCTTGGGATTGGTGCGGACCAGCAGCGTCATCAGATCGGCGCGCACCGGATGCGTGATCCAGGTCTTGTTGCCGTAGACTTTGTAGACGTCGCCTTCGCGCACGGCGCGGGTCTTCAGAGATGCCAGATCGGAACCGGTGTTTGGCTCTGTAAACACAGCGGTCGGCAGCACTTCGCCGGACGCGAGCTTCGGCAGCCATTTTGCCTTCTGCTCCGGTGTACCGCCGCCGAGAATGAGTTCGGCCGCGATTTCCGAGCGGGTGCCGAGCGAGCCGACGCCGATATAGCCGCGCGATAGTTCTTCGGAGACGACGCACATCGACTCTTTGCCGAGCCCCATGCCGCCGAATTCTTCCGGAATGGTCAGGCCGAATACGCCGAGCTCGGACATCTGCGCGATGACTTCCATCGGAATGTAGCTGTTGGTGCGGTGCCAGCCCTGCGCGCGATCGATCACCTCGGCGTCGGCAAACTTGCGCATCTCTTCGCGGATCGATTCCAGCGTCTCGTCGAGACCGGCGATGCCGACGGTCGCATGAAAACCCTGGCGGATCAGTTCGACCAGACGGGCGCGGCGCTCGACCGTATTGCCGCTCGCCATCAGGCTCTCGCAGGCACGGTTGATGCGCGAAGCGACTTGCGCCATCGACAGGCCAAGATCGCTCGGGCGCACGACTTCGCCCTGGCTCATCGGAATGCCGCCAATGATCTGCGAGATATATTCGCCAAGGCCGATGCGGACGATGTGTTCTTCGACTTCGCCGAAGGTGCCGTCAGCGATCATGCGCTGCGTATAGGCCGTGAGCTGGCGCACCGATTCGACGTAAGTGGCGAGCCAGGCCAACCCGTGCGTGGCGCGCTGCTCGCGGTCGAACAGCTTGCTGACGGGATGGCCTTCGACCACCACCTTCTCGCGGACCTTGGCGACCGCATCGGCCAGCAGCGCATCCAGCGCCGTGGTGGCTTCACGGGCAAGTTCGACCAGTTCGGGTTCGGAGGCGCGGGAAGCAGCGATCGGCATGTTGTCCTCTTGGGGTCCTCGAATACGGGCGGAAGCAAACAGTGCCGGCAGCGCCCATGACATTACGCGTGCAGTGCACAAAAGCAAACCCGACTGTAATTGCCTGATTTTTCGTCAGATTTACGCCCGTACGACGTTAAATTCCCACAAAATTAACCATTTCCCGCTTTGCTACCCCGGTACTCCTTTGCGCTATCGCCCCTTCACCGGCGCCATCGAACCGGCCGCATGCGCTTCATGAATCGCTCGCCGATCCGCCTGAGCCGCCTGCTCACCTCATTTTCGGTGCGCACGCGCATCGTCGTTCTGGCGGCTATTCCAGTCGTGGGGTTTCTCGCCAACGGGCTGACCTATTTCAGCGGCGAGCACGCCGTCGCTTCCGCCTTTACCACCGTCAACCGGTCCAGCACGCTGACCGACGCCAGCCGCGATTTCAAAAGCGCCATCGCCAGCATGCGCATCATCGCCAAGGACTTTGCGACTTCACCAAGCAAGGAACTGGTGGCGGACTTCGAACGCATCCACGGCACGGCCGTCGTCGCCCTTAATATCCTCGCCAAGTCGATCGAGGGCCGGGGCGCCAAAAATATCGAGGACCTGCGCAAGGACCTCGCCGAGCTGTTGGAGAATTTCAACGTCCTGGCGCGCGAGCAGACCGCGCTGGGCTTCAACGATTCATCGGGACTGCGGCGCAATCTGCGCGATGCCAGCAACGCGGTCGAACGTATCATCAACGAGAGCATGACGTGGCTTGCCGAGCTGGATGCGACGAGGCTGATGATGTCGTTGCTGATCATGCGGCACCACGAAGCCGATTACCGCCTGACCCAAACCGAATTGTCCCGGCAGCAGTTTTTCGCCGCGTATCAACGCTTCACCGACACCTTCAAGCAGATCGACGGTACGCCAGGGATGAAAGCCGCGCTCGAGGGACAAGTGAGGAACTACACCGACACCTTCGAGCAATGGATAGACGCTTATGACCGCGTCCATCCGCTGCGCGCGATTATCGATATCGACAGCCAGCGTATGCGGCCCCGCGCCGACGAAATCATCGACCGCGCACGCCGGAATGCCGAGGAAGCGGCGGCGGAACTGGCCGTATCACAACGGCAAACCCGCAACGGCATCGTCGCGGTCGGCATCGCCATGGTCGCGCTCGGACTGGGTTTGAGCTGGCTGATCGGACGCAGCATCACCCGGCCGCTCAACGGCGTCGCCGGCGTCATGAAAAAGCTGGCCACCGGCGATACCACTGCAAGGATCCCGGCAACGCAAGCCCACGATGAAATCGGCGAGATGGCGCGCACCGTGATCGTGTTCCGCGACACCATGATCGAGCGTGAAAATCTGGCGCAGACGCAGGCGCAGGACAGCCGCGCCAAGGAATTGCGCAGCGATACGATTTCGCAGACCATCGGCGAATTCAAACATTCGGTCGAAGGCGTGCTCGGCAAATTGCGCGCCGCATCAATGAAACTGGAAATGAGTTCGTCCGATCTCAACAAGACCGCCGATACGGTGTCGTTAGAAGCTCACACCGCCGAACAGCGCGCCCAGGCAGCGGCCGAAAACGTGACCGCGGCAGCAAGCGCGATCGAAGAACTGGCAGCCTCGATTGGCGAGATCGCTTCGCAGGCCGCCAAATCGACCGACGTCGCAGGCCGCGCCGTCTCGGAGGCGCAACGCACCGTCACCACGATGCAGCAACTGGGCAAGGCCGCCACCCGCATCGGCGAGGTGGTCGGACTGATCCAGGCGATCGCCGGTCAGACCAATCTGCTGGCGCTGAACGCCACCATCGAAGCGGCGCGCGCCGGCGAATCCGGCAGAGGTTTCGCTGTGGTCGCGTCCGAGGTAAAATCGCTGGCCGGGCAAACCGCGAAGGCGACGGAAGAAATCGCGCTGCAGATCGGCTCGATCCAGTCAGCCGCGGCCGGCGCGGCGCAGGCCATCGAGCAGGTCAACGACATCATCCGCGACATGGCGGCAATCGCAACCATGGTGGCCGCCACTGTCGATCAGCAGAATTCCGCCGTGGCCTCGATTGCCGAGGGCGTCAGCCGCGCGTCCGGCGAGGCCCGCGACGGCGCCGAGGCGATGGGCCGGGTGGCCGGCGTCACCACCGACGCCCGTGCGACCGCCGCCGACGTCCAGGGCCTTGCCGACGCGGTCGCTGTCGAGGCTGAAGGACTGGAAGCCGAAGTGCGCCGGTTCCTCACCAACGTACAGGCGGCTTAAGTTCCAACGGCGGCGAAAGCCCGCATCGGCAACACCGGTACTTGCAAAGCGCGCGGTAATCGCCAATCTCAAACGGGCTGGAAGGCCGGCTGGGGCAAGCGCATTGCGCATCTTTAGAACGTCACTGCGGATCGTGTACGACGCGTTCCAGCATTTCCTGGCCGATGATGGCTGGGCCATCGCCAGCCACATTGCGCTGTCGACGCTGATGGCGATGTTCCCCTTCCTCATTGTCGTGACGGCTCTCGCCGGTTTCTTTTTCGGTTCGCGGGAACTGGCCGACGAAGCCGCGCGCATTCTGCTGGAAGCCTGGCCGCGCGAAGTTGCCGGTCCGATTGCGCTCGATATCGCCGGCGTACTGACTGACTCGCGCGGCGGCGTACTCACCTTCGGCGTCCTGTTCGCGCTCTACTTCGCCTCCAGCGGCGTCGAGAGCCTGCGTATCGGACTCAACCGCGCTTACGACACGAACGAGCCGCGCACCTGGTGGATGCTGCGGCTGGAGTCGGTCGCCTATGTGCTGGTGGCCGCGGTGGCGATCCTGGCGTTCTCGTTCCTGGTGGTGCTGGCGCCGTTCATCTGGGGCAAGCTGGTCAATTATGTTCCGACGCTCGAACCTTTGGGCAGCCTGGTCACGTTCGCGCGTTATGCCGTCGCCATCGTCGTGCTGGTGGTCGCACTGCTGATCGTGCACGCGTGGCTGCCGGCCGGACGGCGATCTTTCGGCGAGATCGCGCCGGGCATCGTCGCAACGCTGGTGCTGTGGCTGGTGGCCGGCACGGCGTTCGGCCGCTATCTCGCCAATTACGCCTTCGCCTATATCTCGATGTATGCCGGCCTGGCGTCGGCCATGATCGCGCTGGTCTTTCTTTACGTCTGCGCGTCGATTTTCATCTATGGCGGCGAGTTGAATTCGGTCATCGCCAAGCGGCTGGAAAAGCGGCGCGCGGCCAGGACGCAAGCGCCGCAACCTTCGACGTCAGAATCCGATCCGTTCCAGCCTGAAATCGGCAAGCCTTAGGCTTCGGCACCCACCGCTTCGAGCGTATCCTCGAAGTTCTTCAGGCCCGGGCGCGATGCGCTGACCAGCACCGCCATGTTGCCGGGCGGATGCTGGTTCTTCCACATCATGGTGTGCGCCATGGGGATCTCCATCCACGGGAAGGTTTTCGACAGGCAAGGATCGATACGGCGCTCGATGACAAAGCGGTTCGCCTGCGACGCCTGCTTGAGATGGGCGAAGTGCGAACCCTGGATGCGCTTCTGCCGCATCCAGACATAACGCGCGTCGAAGGTAATGTTGAAACCGGTGGTGCCGGCGCAGAACACCACCATGCCGCCGCGCTTGACGACCATCGACGACACCGGGAACGTCGCCTCACCCGGATGTTCGAACACAATATCGACGTCGCGTTTGCCGGTAATGTCCCAGATGGCCTTGCCGAAGCGCCGGGCTTCCTTGCTCCAGTCGTTGTATTCGGCGGAATTCACCTGAGGCAGTTGGCCCCAGCACTTGAACTCCTTGCGGTTGATGGCGCCCTTGGCGCCGAGATTGAAGACGTATTCCATCTTCGATTCGTCGGAGACGACCGCGATGGCGTTGGCGCCGGACGCCGCGACGAGTTGCAGACCGAACACGCCGAGACCGCCGGAGGCGCCCCAGACCAAGACGTTGTCGCCGGGCTTGAGCGTGTGCGGCGGATGGCCGAACAACATGCGGTAGGCGGTGGCCAGCGTCAGTGTGTAGCAGGCGGACTCTTCCCAACTCAGATGCGCAGGCTTCTGCATCAGTTGCCGCGACTGCACGCGGCAGAACTGCGCGAAAGAACCGTCCGGCGTCTCGTAGCCCCAGATGCGCTGCGAAGGCGACAGCAGCGGATCGCCGCCGTTGCAGTCCTCGTCGTCGCCGTCGTCTTGATTACAATGGACGATGACTTCGTCGCCAACCTTCCAGCGCTTCACCTTCGAACCGACGGCCCAGACAATTCCGGACGCGTCCGAACCCGCGATGTGAAACGGCTGCTTGTGAACGTTGAAGGGCGTGATCGGCTGACCAAGGCCGGCCCAGATGCCGTTGTAGTTCACGCCCGCCGCCATCACGAAGACGAGCACGTCTTCCTCGCCGATCGGCCAGGTCGGCACGACTTCCAGCAGCATGGATTTTTCCGGTGGCCCATGACGGTCCTGGCGAATAACCCAAGCGTGCATTTTTTCGGGCACGTGACCAAGCGGCGGAATCTCGCCGATGTCATAGAGGTCCTTATGAGGAGCAACGCTCCTCACCTGCGCAACAGCCGGCATCGGCAGCCTCCTTAAGAGCTGTCGTTAGTGTGACGTAAATTATGTTGCAGCGCAATAAGGTCGTTAAACCGGTGGAATAGGCCAAAACCCCTTCTTTTTAAGGGTTTAACAAGGCCCCCGACCTAGGTTGAAGGCTCGCAATCAGGGCCAGCATGTCCGACCAGACCATCGCGCGCAGCCATCGTCTCGCCGTTTCCACGGCCGCCTTGCCATGGCTGGTGGCGGCCGGAATCTACGCTCTGCTGATGCTGCTCGGACCGCGCCTGCTGAACGATCCCGACACGTATTCGCACATCGCGATGGGCCGCTGGATCGTAGCGCACGTCGCTGTACCGACCGGCGATCCGCTGTCGCTGACCTTGCGCGGCGAACACTGGGTCGCGTTCGAATGGTTGTCGCAAGTCGTCTACGCGACAGCGCTGTCGCTCGGCGGCTGGACCGGCGTTGTCGCGCTCGCCGCCGCCGCTGCGTCCGTTGCCTTCGGATTGCTGACGCATTTTTTGTTGCGGCATTGGCAACCAACGCCGGCGCTGATCGCGGTCCTCGCCGCCTTCGTTCTGGTATCGCCGCATATTCTGGCGCGCCCGCACGTGCTGGCGCTGCCGCTGATCGTCGCCTGGGTTGCGGCACTGATTCGTTCCGCCGACGAACAAAGCGCGCCGCCATGGCGCATGCTGCCGCTGATGATCCTGTGGGCGAACCTGCACGGCAGCTTCACCTTCGGCATCGCGATTGCCGGCGGCATTGCCTGCGACGCCTTGTGGAACGCGCCGGCGAATGAACGCTTTCGCGTCGCACGGCAATGGCTGCTGTTCGGCGTCCTCGCAATCGCCGCCGCATGCATCAACCCATACGGCCCGGAGGCTATTCTGGTGACGGCGCGCACGATTGCGCTGGGCGAAGTGCTGACCATCGTCACCGAATGGCGCTCACAGGATTTCACGCATCTTGGTGCGTTCGAACTGATCATGCTCGGCGCCTTCGCCTTTGCGCTTTATCGCGGCGTCAAGCTGCCGCCGATGCGCATTCTGCTGGTGTTCGGCATTTTGCACCTGAGCCTGTCGCAATCGCGCCACGCCGAGTTGCTCGGCCTGCTGACGCCGATGCTGCTGGCGCGGCCGCTGGCCGAACAATTTGCAGCGTTCGTGGCCGATCGCACGATGCCGCGCCTGAACGCCTGGCTGCCGGCCGCCACCATCACGACGCTGATCGCGATCACCGGCGTTGCAGCGACGCGCGCCATTTCTCCCGCCGCCAACATCACGCCGGCGCAGGCGCTGACATCGATCGATACGGCCAAAAACGGCCGCATCCTCAACGCCTATGATTTCGGCGGTTATCTCGATTTTGCTGGTATTCCGGCCTTTATCGATGGCCGCGCCGAACTCTACGGCATGAAATTCATTATGCGGCACAGCCGTGCGCTCGACCTGCAGAATCTGCCGGATTTTCTGGCGATGCTGGATGAATACAAGTTCGGCGCGACGTTGCTGACGCCATCGACGCCCGCGGTCGCCTTGCTGGATCGTCTGCCGGAGTGGAAGCGCGTCTATGCCGACGATATCGCCGTGGTGCACGTGCGGCGCTGAAGCGCCTTAAGCGGCGTCGATCGTCCGCGACGATTGGGGCTGCGCCACACGATCGAAGCCGGCTTTTTCCGACACGACATAGAGCGGGCGGCGTTTGACCTCGGCGTGGATACGACCGACGTAGAGTCCCATGATGCCGGTCATGATCATGTTCATGCCGGACAGGAACGATACGATGATGATGGTCGAGGCCCAGCCGGCCACCAGGCTCGTGTCGCCCGCGAGCCAGTGCCCGACGACCCATAGCGCATAGAGCGCGGCAAGACCCGACACCGCAAAGCCGCACCAGATCGCCAGCCGCAACGGCGCGTCCGAAAATCCGACGACGCCGTGTGACGCCAGCCGCAGCATCTTCAGCAATGGATATTTGGTTTCGCCCGCCAGCCGCGGCAGGCGATGGAAGGCGACTTCGGTCTGGCGGAAGCCGAGCCAAGCGAACATGCCGCGCACGAAGCGGTCCTGCTCCGGCATCGCCAGGAAGGCCTCAAGCACCTTGCGGTCGATCAGGCGGAAGTCGCCGGCATCGCGCGGAATATCAACCGAGGAGAGCCGGCCGAGGAATTTGTAGAACAGGCTGGCGGTCGCCTGCTTGAAGGCACTGTCGCCTTCGCGCGACAGGCGGCGGCCATAGACGACCTCGTAGCCTTCCTGCCACTTCTCGATCATCTGCCCGACCACTTCGGGTGGGTCCTGCAGGTCGGCGTCCATGACGATGATGGCGTCGCCGGTCGCCGCGGCCATGCCGGCGGTGATCGCAGCCTGATGGCCGAAATTGCGCGACAGGCCGACAAAGCGGTAGCGCGGATCTTCCCGAGCCTTGGCCCGCAGGATGATGGCGCTGCAATCGCTGCTGCCATCGTCGACGAAAATGGTCTCGGTCGGTCCGTCGAGGCCGGCCATCATCAGGTCGAGGCGGCGCAACAGCACCGGCAATACGGCCTGTTCGTTGAAAACGGGCACGACGATGCTGTAGCGCGGGCGGGGCTGCGGAGTGAGGTCCATGAGCGGACGGTAAAACCTGGGTCTTAAGGAAGCTTTGCCATGTTGCATTGCAGCAAAGGTTACGTCACACTGCCGTAACAGGTAGTCCCAATGGCCGACACCGTAAAACGCGACAAGCCGTGGATGTTCCGGACCTATGCCGGTCACTCGACCGCCAAGGATTCGAACGCGCTTTATCGCAAGAATCTCTCCAAGGGCCAGACCGGCCTCTCGGTCGCCTTCGATCTGCCGACCCTGACCGGCTACGACTCAGACCACGTGCTGG
>CAISIV010000151.1 GCA_903885555.1 uncultured Hyphomicrobiales bacterium | reverse complement strand
GCCGCATGGCGCGCAATGAGATCGAGACCATCCTGAAAGTGGCCGACGCGCTTTCCCAGCGGGTGATCGGCCAGGACCATGCGATGGAGATGATCGCCAAGCGCATCCAGACCAGCCGTGCCGGGCTGGACAATCCAAACAAACCGATCGGCGTGTTCATGCTGGCGGGCACCTCAGGCGTGGGCAAGACCGAGACAGCGCTGGCCCTCGCCGAAGCCTTGTATGGCGGCGAACAGAACATGATCACCGTCAACATGAGCGAGTACCAAGAGGCCCACACGGTCTCGACGCTCAAGGGCGCGCCCCCCGGCTATGTCGGTTACGGTGAAGGTGGCGTGCTGACCGAAGCGGTACGACGCAAGCCCTACAGCGTGGTGCTGCTCGACGAGGTAGAAAAAGCCCACCCAGACGTCCACGAGATGTTCTTCCAGGTCTTCGACAAAGGCTTCATGGAGGACGGCGAAGGCCGCTTCATCGACTTCAAGAACACCTTGATCCTGCTGACGACCAACGCCGGCACCGACTTGATCGCCGGCCTGTGCAAAGACCCGGAGCTGATGCCCGACCCCGAGGGCATGGCCAAGGCGCTGCGCGAGCCGCTGCTGAAAATCTTCCCGCCCGCGCTGCTGGGTCGGTTGGTAACGATTCCCTATTACCCGCTGTCCGACGAGATGCTGGGCAAGATCGTCAAGCTGCAACTCAACCGCATCAAGAAACGGGTCGAGGCGCGCTACAAGATTCCGTTCAACTACAGCTATGAAGTGGTGAAACTGGTGGTTTCGCGTTGCACCGAATCGGAATCAGGCGGGCGGATGATCGACGCCATCCTGACCAACACCATGTTGCCTGACATCAGCCGCGAATTCTTGACGCGGATGATGGAAGGCAAGGCGATCGAGCGGGTTAGTGTGGAGGTGGCAGATACCGAATTCAGCTACGACTTCAACGCTGCGCTTTGAAGCACGTGCTGCGCCCGCATTTCGTCGTTCCTGAGTTGGGTAGTGAAAATCGCTATGCCGAATAGCGGAGGGCAAGAAATGCAAGACCTGACCCGATACATGCTCGAAAAAATAAAGATATTCCCATGGATCTAAATAAACTCAATAGCCGCGATCCGACCGTTGTCGAAAAATACGTCGTCACCAAGTTCAAAGAACTCAAGGCCAGTTGGCGTTTGAGCCGCGGCAATCGCAATAAAAAGTGTACTGAATATTACATCAGTGCGGGTGACGGCCCGCACGGTCGAAGCACGATCAAGCGCGTCTACGATTCAGTATTTTATCCCGAGTTTTTCGAAGAAAGCGAACCCCTCGAACGAGCCGCGCAGGCTTTGGCTCTCAAGCCAGAGAAATTTATGATTGAATCCAGCGCCTGGTTCAGCGGAAAGGGCGAGGATGCAGATGAAATTGATGCAGCTTTGATCGAGTTAAAGGGCTGGCTGAAGAGAAATGACTGGCAGGAAGGCGAGTCTTTTTTTGCCAGGCTTGAAAGGCGTGTCGCATTCCTCGATGACAAACTATGCGACAAG
>CAISIV010000150.1 GCA_903885555.1 uncultured Hyphomicrobiales bacterium | reverse complement strand
CTTGTCGCATGCCGGCGAGATGACCACGTCGCTTGTCTGGCCATCGGTGGTCGGCCTCGTCGTTGCGGCCGTCGGCATGGCGCTGGGGCAATTGGTGCGCAGCCTGATCAAGCCGGAAACGTTCCGGTTGTTCTTTTTTATCGGACTGCTGGCGCTTGGCGCCCATCTGGCGTTGCGCGGCTTGATCTAAGTGGCGGACGCCCCGCAAATCGCACTTTACCGAAATTCATTTGCGTGCATATAATTCGGTTCCAGTGCCGCGAGGGGGACGATGCCGCATATTAGCGCGCCAGACGGGACCCGGCTCTATATCGAGGAGGCGGGGCAAGGCTCGGCCGAAGCCTTCCCCATTGTCTTCGTGCACGAATATGCCGGCGACTATCGTACCTTTGAGCCGCAGATGCGGTACTTTTCCCGTTCGCACCGCTGCGTCACCTATAGCCAGCGCGGTTATCCGCCCTCCGATGTGCCGGAAGACGGCAGCAAATACGGCCAGGACATTGCCCGCGACGACGTCATCGCGGTGATGGACGCGCTCAAGATCAACAAGGGGCACGTCGTCGGACACTCGATGGGTGCCGCAACCGCCCTCCACGTCGGCATTCATTATCCAGACCGCTGCGTTTCGGTGACCGCGGCCGGTTGTGGCTACGGTTCCAGTCCCGATCCGAAAATCGTCGAGGAAACCCGCGCCGCCTCGCGCGCCACGGGAGACGCTTTTGCCAAGGAAGGCATGGCGGTGATGGCGCCGCGGTATGGCGACGGCGCGACGCGACAGACGCATAAACACAAAGACCCGCGCGGCTACGCCGAGTTCGTCCAGATGCTGAGCGAGCATTCGGCGATGGGCCACGCGCTGACCATGCTGCATCTGCAAGCAAAGCGGCCGACTTTGTGGGACATGCAAGCCGACCTGAAAAGATTCAAGCCGCCATTACTGGTACTGGTCGGCGACGAAGACGACTGGTGCCTTGAAGGCAGCGTGTTTCTCAAACGTACGGTGCCGACCGCGGGTCTCGTCGTTATTCCGCGTTCTGGCCACACCATTACCAGCGAGGAGCCGGCCGCGTTCAACGCCGCGCTTGCCGATCTGATCGCCAACGTGGAAGCCGGACGCTGGATGTCGCATAAAGGACTTTGAATTCTGGAGGAGAGTTTCGATGGACCTGAAGCTTAAAGGCAAGACGGCGCTGGTCACCGGCGGCTCGGAAGGCATTGGCAAGGGCATCGCCCTCGCATTGGCAAAAGAAGGCGTCGATGTCGCCATCTGCGCGCGGCGCAAGGAGCCGCTCGAAGCCGCTGCCGCCGAAATCGCCAAGGCGACGGGGCGCAAGATCGTCGCCATTCCGGCCGATCTGCGGAAAGATGCGGACGCGAAGAACTTCATCGAATCCGCGCACAAGGCGCTCGGCCGCATCGACATCATGATCAACAATGCCGGCTCGGCCGCCGGCGGCGTTATTGAGCATCTGACCGAAGACGACTGGGAAAAAGGCCTGCAGCTCAAGTTCATGGGCTATGTGCGCTGCCTGCGTTACGCGCTGCCGATCATGGTCAAGCAGGGCGGCGGCCGCGTCGTCAAT
>CAISIV010000149.1 GCA_903885555.1 uncultured Hyphomicrobiales bacterium | reverse complement strand
CGTCTGGCCGACACCGTCATCGCCCGCGCCAATCTCAAGCCCGGCGCCTTCATTGTCGAAGTCGGAAGCAATGACGGCACGCTACTGCGCTTCTTCAAGGACCGCGGCATGCGCGTCCTCGGCATCGATCCGGCACGCGCCACCGCGCTGAAGGCCACTGCCGAAGGCATTGAGACGCTGCCGACGTTCTTTACGACACAGCTCGCCGACGAAATCCGCGCCAAACACGGCCCCGCCGCGGTCATTATCAGCAACAACACTTTCGCCAACCTCGACGACCTCGAGGACCCGACCAAAGGCATCAAGCGGCTGCTGGCGGACGACGGCATGTTCGTATTCGAAACCCAGCACGGCGCCGACGTGATCAGCCGCATGCTGATCGACACGATCTATCATGAGCATCAGTCCTACTTCCTGATCGGCTCGATGGTGCCGTTCTTCAAGCGTCACGGCATGGAGCTGTTCGCCTCCGAACATCTCACTCAAAAGGGCGGCTCGATCCGCGGCTATGTCCAGCTTGCCGGCGGTCCTTACAAAGGCGACGGCTCGCTCGACAAGATGATCGCGGAAGAAACCGCGGCAGATTTGAAGAACCCGGCGACCTACAAAGGCTTCGTCGATCGTCTGACCAAGATGCGCGCCGATCTTTCAAGCGCTATCACTGCCGAGAAGAAGGCGGGTAAGCGCATTGCCGGCTTCGGCGCTTCGGTCGGCACCGTCACATTGATCAACCAGTTCGGCCTGGGACATTTGTTGGAGATGGTGTTCGACGACAAACCGCTGGCGGACACGCTGCTCGGACCCGGCTACAAAATTCCAGTGCTGCCGTCCGCGGCGATGTACGACAAGAAGCCGGACATAGTCGTGATTCTGGCGTGGCGTTACGCCGAACCGATCATGACCAAGCACAAGCGCTTCCTCGAAAGCGGCGGCCGCTTCGCAATTCCGTGGCCGACCTTTTCCATCCAAGGGTAACAGGCGAGAAACGGCCAAACATGTCAGTGCAAATCAAGCGCCTGTCGCACATCTCAATGAGTACGCGCGATCTCTTGGCGTGCGAACGGTTCTACGTCGAGCTGATGGGCTTCAAGGTTGTTCATGAATTCCATAACGCCGCGGGCGAGCGCTATGGATTCTTTCTTCACTGCGGTGGCGGCACTTTCATTGAGTTCTTCCAAAAGCGCGATGCCGGCCATGAAGAGGGGCTTTTCCGCCATATCTGTTACGAAGCGGAAGATATCGAGGCGTTCGCCGCGAAGGTCCGGGCCTACGGCATCACCGATTTTGTCATCAAGCGCGGCCGCACCGATAAAATCCTTCAATTTTTCTTCAGCGACCCTGATGGTGTGCAGGTGGAGATTCAGCAGCACGACGAGCAATCGGTCTTAAAGCCCTATACCTAGGGTTATTGACGCCCCATGCTGGCTTGACCTAACTAGCGGCATATTCCCCCCGAATCTGGAGGTTTTTCCTTGGCTAAGATCCTTGTCATTGGCGGCGGCCCGGGCGGCT
>CAISIV010000148.1 GCA_903885555.1 uncultured Hyphomicrobiales bacterium | reverse complement strand
TTGTTCATGGCTTCGTAGGCCATGCCCGCCGACATCGCACCGTCGCCGATCACGGCGATGACATTGTTCTTTCGGCCTTCGAGATCGCGCGCCACCGCCATGCCGAGCGCGGCCGAGATCGAGGTCGTTGAATGCGCGGCGCCGAACGGGTCGTATTCGCTCTCGGCGCGCTTGGTGAAACCGGACAGCCCGCCGCCCTGGCGCAGGGTGCGGATGCGATCGCGGCGCCCGGTCAAAATCTTGTGCGGATAGGCCTGGTGTCCGACGTCCCAGATCAGTTTGTCGTCGGGCGTGTCGAACACGGCGTGCAGCGCCACCGTCAGCTCGACGACGCCCAATCCGGCGCCGAGATGGCCGCCGGTATTGGCTACTGCGTCGACGGTCTCGGACCGCAATTCGTCGGCGAGCTGCTTGAGCTGCTCAAGCGACAAATTCCTCATGTCGCTGGGCAGGTGAACGCGGTCGAGCAGCGGTGTTTTGGACGATTCCGGCACAAACAAACTCCGCGGCGCGAGAGGGCGCCGGCCTCAAAAAGCTCGTTAAATGGCTTACACCAGTTGGGCTAGGGCGGGCAATTCGCTGCCCGTTAGGCCTGGTTTTTGCCGCTTTTGCCGGTTCCCGCGGCCGTCAGTCGACGTCGAGCGGCTCAACTCCGGTCGGCTTGCCGGAGGCATCCAAAGTGATCTTCTCGACCCGGGCTTCGGCCTGCCGCAGCAGCTCCTCGCAGCGGGCTTTGAGGACCTCGCCGCGCTCGTATATCTCGACCGATTTCTCGAGCGGGACCTTGCCGCCCTCGAGTTCCTTGACGATCGTTTCGAGTTCTTCGATCGCCCGTTCGAAGGGCATTTTCTTCACGTCGGCGTTGGTATCGGCCATGTCGGCTTCCCGGGCGCGGGTGGTATTTCTACTGTCATGGGATGGCGTAGATCGCCCGGATCGTCAACCGGCGCGGTGCTTCCAGGCCAGGCGCCATTCGGCCACGGCCGAGAGCAGGGCGCGGGGAAACAGACGCGGCATCAGGCTGGTGACGCGATTGGGAAAACCCGGCACGACCACGCGATGTCCGCCCATCAGGGCGTTATAGCCATCGTCCGCCACCCGTCCTGCCGAGCGGCGGAACATGCGCGGGTATTCGTCGTCCGGAATGCCGGCCAGGCCGAAAAACTCGGTCTCGACCGGCCCCGGGCATAGCGCACAGACTTTCACGCCGTCTTCGCCAAGCTCCTGATGCATCGCCTCGGTGAAGGACAGAACGAAGGCCTTGGTCGCGTTGTAAACCGCCAGGCCTGGTCCCGGCATAAAGCCGGCCAGCGATCCGACATTGAGGATGCCGCCGCGATGACGCTTGAGCGATTCGATCCAGCGCAGCGAGAGGTCGGTCAGCGCGCGGATGTTGAGATCGATCATTTCAAGTTGGCGGTGCGGATCGAGGTCGGCGGCATCGCCCATAAGACCGAAGCCCGCATTATTGACGACGTAAGACGGCTCAAGGCCCGCGGCGGCTAATGCTTCGGCGAGCTTTGTAGGACCGTCCGGCGCGCCGAGGTCGGCGGTTATCACCCTCGGACGTGCATGGCCGGCGGCGGCGATCTCGTCGGCCAGCGCGGTGAGCTGCGCCTCACGCCGCGCGGTCAGCACCAGCACATGCCCGTGCCCGGCAAAGACGCGGGCGAGCGCCGCGCCGATACCGGCGGACGCGCCGGTGATTAGGCATATGGGCTGTAAAGCGTTGGTCACGGGTGACATCTGGCGGTGAATGCTCGACAATAAGCCATAAGGCAATGAGGGGCAGAATCGTTTGACCGATCTTAAAGATAAAATCGTGCTGGTCACCGGCGCGGGTGGCGCCATTGGCGGTGCGGTGACCGCCGCTGTGCGCAATGCTGGCGGCATCGTTATTGCTAGCGATCTGTCTTCCGCCAAAAACACTGATGCTTTTCTCGACGTCACTTCCGAGGCCGACTGGCAGCGCGTGACCGCCGACGTGGAGTCCAAATATGGCCGGCTCGACGGCCTGGTGAACGCGGCCGGAATCGCCGTGGTCGGCAGTATCGAGAAGACCGACTTCACCACCTGGAAGCGCGTGCTCTCAGTCAATCTCGATGGCACCTTCCTCGGCTGCAAATACGCATTTCCGCTGCTGCGCAAGAAGGGCGGGGCGATCGTCAACCTGTCGTCAGTGCTCGGACTGGTCGGCTCATCGAACCTGACTGCGTACAATGCGTCGAAGGGCGGCGTGTCGCTACTGACCAAATCGGTCGCGCTCAACGGCGCGCGCTACCGGCCTTCGGTGCGCTGTAATGCCGTGTGCCCGGCCTTCATCGATGGCGCGATGGTCGAAGGCATCGCCGGAAACACGAAAAATCCGCAGGCCGTGCATCAGCGCTTGATCGCCGACATTCCGCTGGGCCGCCTCGGCCAGCCGGATGAGGTCGCCAAGCTCTGCGTATTTCTGTTGTCGGACGACGCGGCCTTCGTGACCGGCGCTGACTTCCCGATCGATGGCGGTCTGACAGCGAGGTAGGCTATTCTCCCCAGAAACGGGGAGGCGAAGATGTCAGCCTCGCATCAGCGCGGTGACGTGCGCCGCGGCCGAGCGGGCAAGCCCCTGCAGGTCATAGCCGCCTTCGAGCATCGAGACGATGCGGCCTTGAGCGCTGTCGTCGGCGATGTCCATCAGCTTCTTGGTCACCCAGGTAAAGTCCGCTTCGACCAGATTGAGGTTGGCCAGCGGGTCGCGGGTGTGGGCGTCAAAGCCCGCCGAGATGATCAGGATTTCCGGTCTGAATTCGCGCAGGCGCGGCAGGATCGCGACTTCGAAGGCTTCGCGGAACGCATCGCCGCCATCGCCCGCGCGCAGCGGCGCATTGACGATAGTGTCGTACTCACCGCGCTCGCCGAGCGTACCGGTGCCGGGATAAAGCGGCATCTCGTGGGTCGAGCAATACATCACGCTCTTGTCGGCCCAGAAAATATCCTGCGAACCGTTGCCGTGATGAACGTCGAAGTCGACGATGGCCGCACGCTCGACGCCGTATTTCTTCTGCGCGTAACGCGCGGCGATGGCTGCGCTGTTGAACAGGCAAAACCCCATCGGCCGCGCCGTCTCGGCGTGATGTCCGGGCGGGCGCACCACAACGAAGGCGTTCGCCGCCTTCTGGTTCATCACCTCATCGACCGCCAGCACGCCGCCGCCGACGGCGCGCAGCGCCGCTTCCAGCGAACCAGGCGACATGACCGTGTCGGCGTCGAGCCGGATCGAGCCTTCGTCTTCCGACGGCGAGGCGTCGCGGATGCCCTGGATGTAATCCTGCGGATGGCAGAGGCCGACGATGTCGGCTTCCGCCATGGGCGCCTGTTCGCGCGCCAGCATCTGGAATTTGGGCTTGGCCAGTTCCTCTTCGACGGCGCGCAGCCGGTCCGGCCGCTCGGGATGGCCGGCGCCGGTGAGGTGATTGAGACAGGCGGGATGCGAGATGAGGAGAGTGGACATTGGCTACACTTAGACGCTGGCGCTCAGACCTTCAACGGTTTCAGGCTCACACCGGGCGGCGGCGGGATATCGTCGGGCACGAAGAAGTCGACCTGCAGCGGCTGGCCCGGATTGACGCGGTAGGGGTCGAAATCGGTAATGCCTTCGCCGGCCAGGAACGTATCGTCGATCAGGAAATTGCCGGTAAAGGTCTTCGGCTTCTGGAAGATGCGATGCGCGGCATCCGCCAGTATAGCCGGCGTGCGTGACATATTCATAAGCGCATCGCCGCCCAGCAGGTTCTTGACCGCCGCGGTAGCAATCGTCGTGCGTGGCCACAATGCGTTGACCGCGATCTTGCCGCGTTGTTCGCCGGCCAGGCCTAGTACCACGAGACTCATGCCGAATTTCGCCATCGAGTAGGCTGTGTGCGCGGCGAACCACTTTTCCTTCATGTCGAGCGGTGGCGACAGCATGAGAATGTGCGGGTTCGCCGACTTGGCAAGATGCGGCAGCGCGTATTTCGAGACCATGAAGGTGCCGCGCGCATTGACGCCATTCATGAGGTCGTAGCGCTTCATGTCGGTGGCGCCGACCGGCGTCAGTTGAATGGCGCTGGCATTGTTGACGACGATATCGAGACCGCCGAAATGTGCGGCCGTCTTGTCGAGCGCCTCTTTAACGGAAACTTCGTCGCGCACATCGACCGCGAGCGCCAGCGCCTTGCCGCCGGCTTTCTCGATCTCGGCCGCGGCGGTGTGAATGGTGCCTTCGAGCTTGGGGTGCGGATCGACCGTCTTGGCGGCGATCGCGATATTGGCGCCGTCGGCGGCGGCCTTCAGCGCAATCGCCAGCCCGATTCCGCGCGAACCGCCGGTGATGAAGAGGGTCTTGCCCGCAAGCGGCTTAGCCAGTGTCATGTGTGTGCCCTCTTAAAAAGAAACCCGGTATTCTTAGATAGGCGTCCAAGCGATAACACAGCCGCGCGCTATATGCGCGTCATGAGGCAACAAAATGCAGCTTTCCGGCATCCATCACCTGACCGCCGTATCCGCCGACGCCCCCGGCAATGTCAAATTTTACACCAAGCTGATGGGTCTGCGCATGGTCAAGAAGACCGTCAACCAGGACGATGTCTCGGCCTATCACCTGTTTTATGCCGACGGCGTAGCCTCGCCCGGCAGCGACATCACCTTTTTCGATTTTCCGACGCTGCCGGAAAAGCGCGGCAACAACACCATCACCCGCACCGGCTTTCGCGTTGCCGGGCAGGCGAGCCTGCAATATTGGCATGACCGCCTGACCAAGGCGGCGGTGAAAGTCGGCGACATTGTTGAAGTCGACGGCCGCGCCACCCTGTTTTTCGAGGACCCGGAAGGTCAGCGGCTGGCGCTGATCGATGACGGCGGCAAGGGAACGTCGAACCCTTGGGACAAGAGCAGCGTGCCGGTCGAGCATCAGATCCGCGGGCTGGGGCCGATCATCATGACGGTGCCGGAGCTGCGGCCGACCGATCTTGTTCTGACGCAGGTCATGAATATGAAGCAGGTGCGCGACTATCCGCATCCCGAACAGAAGGGCGACGGCGTGCATGTCTATCAGATGGGCGAGGGCGGTCCGGCCGCCGAGCTTCACGTCGCGGTGCGTCCGAACCTCGCACCGGCGCGTCCCGGCGCGGGTGGCGTACATCACGTTGCGTTCCGTTCGCCGGACAAGGACTATGATGCCTGGGCGGCGCAATTGAAGGACATGCGCATTCCCAACAGCGGCAAGGTCGACCGCTACTGGTTTCACTCGCTGTATTTCCGCGAGCCGAACGGCATCCTGTTCGAGATCGCTACAGACGGTCCCGGCTTTGCCGTCGACGAACCGCTCGACAAGCTTGGCGAGACATTGGTGCTGCCGCCGTTCCTCGAAGCGGAGCGCAAGGCGATTGAGGCGGGGCTGAAGCCACTGTAACGTTTGGGGCATGGCACAGCCCCAGATCATCACGCTCGAAGAACATTTCACATCGCCGAAACTCAAGGCGCTGCGCGGCGAGAAGGACACGCCCGTTCAACGCAAGCTGGACGATCTCGGCGCTCTGCGGATCGCCGAGATGGACGCCGCCGGCATCGACCTGCAGGTCATTTCCGAGAATAATCCGGCAACGCAGAACCTCGACGCCGAGATGGCGGTGAAGCTCGCCCGCGAATCTAATGACATCTTGCACGAAGCGGTGCGCGCGCACCCGACGCGCTTTGCCGCTTTCACCACGCTGCCGACGCCCGATCCGAAAGCCGCGGCGGACGAACTGGAGCGTTGCGTCGACAGACTCGGCTTCAAGGGCGCCATGATCATGGGCCTGACTCACGGCCGCTTCATGGACGACAAACAGTTTCTTCCGATCTTCGAACGTGCCGCCGCGCTCGATGTGCCGGTCTATATTCACCCCACGCCGCCGATGCAGGCGGTGCAGGACGCCTGGTTCAAGGAATATCCGGCGCTCGCTGTGGCGCCGCTCGGCTTCACGCTGGAAACGCTGACGCATACGGTGCGGCTCGTGGTCAGCGGTCTGTTCGATGAGTTTCCGAAACTGAAAATCATCGTCGGCCATCTCGGCGAGACCATGCCGTATCTGATGTGGCGGACGAATTATCTGGTTGCCGAGCGCATGAAGATGCCGCGCGCCTTTGCCGACTATTACCGCGAACATTTCTGGTTGACGACCAGTGGTTCGTTTTCCGATCCGGCATTGACCTGTGCGATCGCGGAGATGGGCGTCGGACGCATTCTGTTTTCGGTCGACTGGCCGTTCATGCCGAACCTGCCGGGGCGGCAATGGCTCGACAGGGCGCCGGTCGGCGAGCAGGACCGCGCATTGATTTTCGGCGGCAATGCGAGGAAACTGCTGAAAATCTAACAACAAGAAACTGCACTTTGGGGGGAAACACATGCGTTTCACGCGCTTGGTCTGTTTATTGGCGCTCGGCCTGTTCGTTCCCGCCTCGGGCGCTTTCGCGCAGAGCGGCGCTTATCCGAACCAGACGGTGCGCATCGTCAATCCTTTCACCGCCGGCAGCGTCAGCGACATTCTCGGCCGCGCGCTCGCCGACAAGCTCGGCGCGCTGTGGGGTCAGACCGTCATCGTCGAGAACAAGCCCGGCATTGCCGGCACCATCAGCGTCGCCAAGGCGCCAGCCGATGGCTACACGCTGATCTCGACGTCCAACGGCCACACCATCGTCGGCGCGCTGAACAAGAACCTCGGCATGGATCCGATCAAGGATTTTGCCGGCGTCAGCCTGATCGCCTCGGTGCCACTGGTTCTGGTCGTCGCGCCCACGGTGCCGGCCAAGGACGTGAAGGAATTTCTGGCGCTGGCCAAGGCCAAGCCGGGCACACTCAACTTCACGTCGGCGGGTCTGGCGAGTTCGAACTATCTCGCGGGTGAAATCCTCAAGCAGACTGCCAAGATCGATATCGCGCACGTGCCGTTCCGCGGCACGCCGGAGCAGTTCACCAGCCTGATGCGCGGCGACTCGCAACTGAGCATGGCCTTCATGGGCAATGCGCTGCCGTTCATCCAGAATGGGCAGATCAAGGCTTTGGCCATCGCCACACCAAAACGCGTGACGCAATTGCCCGACGTGCCGACGATGGCCGAGGCGGGGATGCCCGAATACAAATACGACTCGTGGTTCGCCATCATGGCGCCGGCCGGCACGCCCGCGCCGATCATCAAGAAGATCAACGAGGACATCGCCACAATCCTCAAGACACCGGAAATGCAGGCGCGCTGGCAGACGCTCGGCGCCATTCCGATGACCAGCACGCCGGCGGAACTCGACGCCATGATCCGTTCGGATTCGGATCGCTACGGCAAGATTCTGCAGGCGGCCGGCGTGACGCCGCAGTAACGCTCAGCGTTTGCGCGTCATAAACGCCGTGAATGCGGCCTGCGCTTCGGTTGACTGAAGTCGCCGTTTGAACTCGTCGGCTTCAATATCGATGCGCGCATCGATCTCGTCGACGCTGCCGCGCATCAGCCGCCGCGATGCCAGCACCGCTTGCGGCGGCAGGGCGGCGATATGCTGAGCGGCTTTCATCGCCTCGGCTTCGACCGCGTCCGGCGCAGCAACAGTGTTCACCAGCCCTGCGTCTTTAGCTTCGTCAGCGGTCAGCGGCTTGCCCATCACCAGAAGCGAAAACGCCTTGGTGTGCCCCAGCAGGCGAGGGGCGATCAGGCTTGAGGCGGCTTCCGGCACCAGACCGAGGCTGACGAAGGGCGTCGAGAACTTCGCCTCAGTGCTGGCGACGACATGATCGCAGTGCATCAGCATCGTGGTGCCGACGCCGACCGCATTGCCTTGCACGGCGGCGACCAAAGGCGTCTCGCAGCGTGCGAGCGTGTGGAGAAAGCGCAGGATCGGCGCGCCGAGGCCGCCGCCCATCGCCGCTTGCAAGAAATCGCCGATGTCGTTGCCGGCGCAGAACACCGTCGGCGCGCCGCCGATCAGCAGACAGCGGATGTTTGCGGCAGACGCGGTTTCGATGCCGTCGGCCATGGCGTCGTACATGGCCATGGTCAGCGCATTTTTCTTTTCCGGACGGTTCATCCGGATAGTGCGGACCGGGCCTTCGTCGGTAACGGTGACGAGGTCTGTCATGGTTACTCTGCCAATGCCGCTTGCGCGTTATTGACGCTCTCGGCGCCTTCAGTGACGCTGCGTTCAAGCCCGGAGCCTTGCACCGCGATATTCTCGGCGAAGAACCGCGCCAGCGCTGTGCGCGCCGCGCCGTCGCCCTCACGCAAACTCGCCAGCGCCTGATCGGCCAGCATGCAGCCGCCGGCGGCATTGCCGAACAGGCGGAGATAGGGCGTCGCGCCCGCCAGCGTCACGTCGGATGTCTTTTGCGACAGCAGCCATTGCGTGGCGCGCTCCAGACAATCGACCGCTTCGCCCAAACGCGCGGCCGTCTCGCCGAAAGCAGGCGCGTTGCTCTCCTTCACCGCCGCGATCGTCTTGCGCAAGTCTCCGAGATAGAGACGAACCGTGTTGCCGCCCTCAAGCGGCACCTTGCGCGCCACCAGATCGATGGCCTGGATGCCATTGGTGCCTTCGTAGATCGCGGCGATACGCGCGTCGCGATAGTGCTGTGCCGCACCGGTCTCTTCGATAAAGCCCATGCCGCCATGCACCTGCACGCCGAGTGAAGCGACTTCGATGCCGATATCGGTCGAGAAGGCCTTGGCGATCGGCGTGAGCAGCGAGGCCCGCGCGCTCGCGGCCTTCTTCTCGGCATCGGTTTTGCCGCGATGGCCGCGATCGAGCGCCACGCCGGTGGCGTAGCAGATCGCCCGTGCCGCGCCTGTCAGCGTGCGCATGGTCAGCAGCATGCGCTTCACGTCCGGATAATCGATGATGGCGTGGCCGCTCTGCTTGCGGTCGCGCGCAAAACTCATGGCTTGCTGCAGCGCGCGTTCGGCAATCGCGACACCTTGCAAGCCGACGGCAAGGCGGGCGCGGTTCATCATCGTGAACATCGCCGCCATGCCTTTGTGTTCCTCGCCGATGAGGAAACCGACGGCGCCGCCCTTGTCGCCATAGACCATCGTGCAGGTCGGCGAAGCGTGGATGCCCATTTTGTGCTCGACCGAATGCGCACGTACGTCGTTGTGCTCACCCGGCGAGCCGTCCTTGTTCAACAGGAACTTCGGCACGAGGAAAAGCGAAATGCCTTTGGTGCCGGGAGGCGCGTCGGGCAGGCGGGCCAGCACGAAATGGATGATGTTGTCGGTGAGGTCGTGCTCGCCATAGGTGATGAAGATCTTGCCGCCAGTGATGCGATAGGTGCCGTCGTTAGCGCGCTCGGCCTTGGTGCGCAGCGCACCGACGTCGGAGCCCGCCTGCGGTTCGGTGAGCTGCATGGTGCCCATCCATTCGCCGCTCACGAGTTTCGCCAGGTAAAGCTGCTTGAGCTCGTCGCTGCCATAGGCCGCCAAAGCGTCGATCGCCGCCATGGTCAGCACCGGGCCAATGCCGAAGGCCATGGAGGCGGAATTCCACATCTCGACGCAGGCCGCGTTGAGCGCGTGCGGCAGGTCCTGGCCGCCCCAGTCGGCAGGCGCCACAAGGCCGTTCCAGCCGGCGGCGGCCCAGGCGGTGTAGGCCTCTTTCCAGCCGGGCGGGGTGGTCACGGCGCCGTCCTTGAACGGAGTTCCGAATTTGTCGCCGATGCGGTTGAGAGGAGCAATAACGTCCGAGGCGAAGCGGCCGGCTTCTTCCAGCACCGAATCGATGGTGGCCTCGTCGAGGTCGCCATAAAGGCCCTCGGCCAGCGCTTCTTTCACGCCGGCAGCGTGTTTGAGCGCAAAAGCAATGTCGGCAACCGGCGCGCGGTATGTCATGGGGCGCAATGTAACGGGCTGTTCCGGCCTTTGCGAGGGGCGGGAATACCCCCGTTCAGGCTTTGCGGCGGCGTTGATCCGGCGGGGAGCCGCCGCTATGGTCCGCCGCGTTGGGGCGTAGCCAAGTGGTAAGGCAGTGGATTTTGATTCCGCCATCCCCAGGTTCGAATCCTGGCGCCCCAGCCACCCAGTCCGGGTTTTCAGGCGAAAGCCGACGGCCCGCAAAGCGCGCGCAGCAAGGCGGACAGTCCTTTGAATAGCAATGAAGTACTCAAGGCGTCGCAGTGCGATTTTCTCGGCCCCAAAAAGACAGGCAAGGTCCGCGATATCTACGACCGCGGCGACCGGCTGTTCTTGGTAACGACCGACCGGCATTCGTCGTTTGACCGCATCATCGCGCACGTCCCCTGGAAGGGGCAGGTGCTCAACCAGGTGAGCGCGTGGTGGTTCGGCAAGACCGCAGACATCATCGGCAATCACCTGATCGCGACCCCCGATCCGAATGTGACCGTTGCGAAGAAATTCAAGATGGTGCCGGTCGAGGCCGTCGTGCGCGGTTATCTGACCGGGGTGACCGATACCTCGATCTGGACGCGCTATTCGGCGGGCGAACGCAATTTCGGCGGCGTCACGCTTCCTGACGGCATGAAAAAGAATCAGGCGCTGCCGAGCGCCATCTTCGATCCGACGACCAAGGAAGACGCGCATGATCGCGCTCTGAGCCCGAGCGAGATGATCGCCGCCGGTTTCATTACCGCAGAGCTTTTCGAGCGGGTGAAGACAGCGGCACTGGCGATTTTCGCGCGCGGCCAGGAAATCGCGGCGCGGCAGGGGCTCATTCTTGTCGACACGAAATATGAATTCGGCCTCGATGAGAAAGGCACGCTTTTCCTGATCGACGAAATTCATACGCCGGATTCATCGCGATTCTGGCAGCGCGCGTCCTATGGTGCGCGGTTCGAGAAGGGCGAGGAGCCGGAATATTTCGACAAGGAGTTCCTGCGGATGTGGTTCAAGGACCATTGCGATCCGTACAAGGACGAGAAGCTCCCCGAAGCGCCCGCGGAACTGGTCGAAGAGCTGTCGCGGCGCTACATCCAGATGTACGAGCAGATCACCGGCGAGAAATTCGTTCGCGGTGAAACGCCGATATCCCGGCGCATGGAGCGAAATCTGAAATCGTATCTGGCGTAGTCAGACGCGATAGTCAGGTGCGCGCGGGCCGCCGCCGCTCGTGGAACCAGGCGCGGTACTTCGACATTTTCGTGCGCTGTGCCGACGGCGCGAACTTCTTGCAGGTCGCGGCTTCGGGCGTGTTCGGGGATGCGCCCCAGCGCAGTTCGACGCAGTCGTTCGGATTGTAGGCCATCTCCAGCAACGACGCGCGGTCGCTCATATCCTTGAGTGTAAGCGTCCAGGGCGAGCCGTCGCTGCGCGTATAGGTGAACTTGAGCGCGGGGAGTTCTGAAGCCAGCACGTTCTGCAGTTCAGCCTTGACCGCTGCAGGGCTTTTGCCTTGCGGCATGGCGTAACGCTCAGGCCGGCGCGCGACACGATCGGGATAGCCGTTGACGACGTCGAGCGCGATCAGCAGGCGCAGATCACGCGACGGCGTCGAGAAGTCTTCCCACGCGCCGATCGTTTCGAAGATCGCGGCGCCGTCGGGCATCTCGGCGCTGCGGCCGCCGTTCTGGAATTTCCGGCCGTTCTCGACCGACGTCACGCGCACCTTGACCTGCTCGTCGAGCGAGGCGATGGCGTCCTTGATGGCGGCGACGGGTTCGAGCGGCGCGGGCGACATCACGTCGTCCATCTTGTCGTAGAAATCCTCGACCGGAAGTTTCGACTGCTGAAGAGAGAAGTCGGCATATTGCGGATTCTTGGCGATCTCGTCGTTGGTCAGCCGCCGCAGGCCGCCGGTCTTGCCGCGCACGACCGGGCGGAAACGTTTGAATCCGGCGCTGCCAAGCGAAGGCTCCTGCGCGAACAGGAAGTTGCCGCGCCAGTAGCGTTTGCGCGCGACCGTGCCGTCGGGCTGGCCGTCGACCGCGAGGATGATGCCGGCTTCGGTGCCCGTTTGCGGGATGCGCTGCACGATCATCAATACGTGGCCGTAGGGATCGGCATAGACCGTACCCGGGCGCAGCGTCTCCTGCGTGAGCGGCACGGGGTAATAGTCGGTGTTGTTGTCGGCCGCGAGCGTGCGCGCCGATCCGGAATGCACACCGTTGGCAAGATTGGGCAGATACCGGCCGAACGCGGCGGCCAGCCCGG
Source organism: uncultured Hyphomicrobiales bacterium (assembly GCA_903885555.1). Classification (GTDB taxonomy): domain Bacteria; phylum Pseudomonadota; class Alphaproteobacteria; order Rhizobiales; family Xanthobacteraceae; genus Pseudolabrys. Next base: position 100,880 of record CAISIV010000148.1, on the reverse strand, counting down.
ACCGTTTCGGCGCAACGGGGGCGGCCGGCTGGGCAGGTGCGCCTGCCGGAGCAGCATTGGCTGGCGCGGCCTGAGCCTGCGCTTCGATATTGCTCATGATGCTCGTCCAGGTCGGACAAGTCGGCGCACGGCCACCGCCGCCGCGCGAGCAGATCGAATAGGCGAAAGGCAGGCCCATCTTGAAGGCGAAATAGGCGCGCAGGAAATAGGGCAGGTCGGCGCAGTCGGGGCGCAGAATGATGCCCATCTGGTCTTCGCCGAGGCCGAGATGGTTGAACAGGAGATTGCGCGAGCGGTCGCGCAGCACGACATGCAGCGCCGGCCACGACGGCGTCGCATCGAGCGGATCGTCGAACAGCTTCTCGATCCATGCCGAGAACAGGTTTTCGGTCGCGCGATCCCAGGCATTGTGGATGGGCCAAACGCTGCCCGAGGTTTCCTGCGGACGCGGCGGCGCTTCATTGCGCACGGTGATGTCGCGCGTCACGTTGGCGCAGCCGCTTCGCACCAGCGAGGCGCGCCAGGTGCCGGCAGCGGGGGAATTCACCTCGGCGAGCCAGAAATAGGGCAGCGCGCCGTTCCTGCCCTTGGATTTGGTCGCGACGGTTCCATCGGGTGCGATCAGGGATAGCTCGCCCTGGACCGGTTTCTCGGCGGCGACGATGACGCGCAGCGGTGCGCCCTTCCACGGCGCGACCGGTGAGGGCAGCACGGCGACTTCGCTCGCATCGTCACAGGCGGCTTGTGCCCGCGCATCCGTTGCCGAAAGCAGGAATACGGCGCCCGCTATCGTCAGCCAGGCTGCCGCTGCAAAGGGACGTGCTGAAAGCAAGGGAGCCTCCCTGAATTTCTCGATCGCGACGATGCAATTACGGCGAAAACTGTGGCTGAATTATCGTACCTGGAGCAATACAAACCATTTCTTGTCGTTGAGCGAGCATTTTACCGGCTGGCGCGGCGCCGTGGCCGAAGGCAGTTCCAGCGCCCAGCGGTTAGCGCCGCCGCAATTGGCCTTCTGAAATGCCTGGAATTTCATGTTGCGGCGAAGGTTGAGTTGCCGGGCGGTGATCGACTGCGCGACGTTGCCACCGATCGTGTACATGCGGCGCGCCTTGGCATCGACGCGGGCGACCACCTCGCAATGGGCGCGGCGCAGCGATCGTGTCTCGCTCTTGCTCTCGATTTCCTGCCGGATGCGCTCGCGCACATCCTTGTCGTTGGTAGCGGCCAGCGTGGGTTCGCGCTGTTCGCATATCAGGTCGCCGATGCGGGGCTTTGTCGTGGTGACCGGGCAGGCCCGATACAAATGGTTGCCGGTCTGGTTAGTCGCTTCCTCGGCGTCCGCCGCGAAGGCGTCGTAGATATAAGCGCGGTGCGCATTGGAGAACTGAAACGCATTCGCCGCCACGCCTGACTGCTTGATGACATAACTGATGAAAGCAGCCGACCATGGCGTGTCGATCATGGCGGCGCGGATCGCGGCTTCGCGCAGGACTTCGCGCTGCTCAGGGTCTTGCTCGTTGTCCGCGGCCTTCAACAGGCGCGCTGCGCTGGTGCGCAACAGTTCCGCGGCGCGCACGTCCTGTTTGAAGGTCGAGGCATCGCTGTAGCCGCGCACTTCAAGTTTGTCCCAGGGCTCGTTGTCGTAGAGCGAGCGCCAGTATTTCGACACTTGCTGCCAGCCGGCATGCCCGACGGCCGAGGGCGGTTTGCCGCCGCTGTCGTCTTCTTCATGTTCGGCTTCGGTGAGGCCGAAGTGGAATAACCTTCCGGCGGCGTCGATCTCGTGCCCGTCGAACAGCTTGAACTCGTCAATGGCGCTCTGCGCGATACGTTTGGCGACGTCGCTTGGCGGCTTGGCCGCCGCCGCGTCGCAATGCGACTGCACGGCTTTCCAGAACGCCGCCGGATTGGTCTGCGCGAATGCCGGCGGGGCAACCAGACCGGTCGCCACCACAAGGGCGCAGACAAAGGTACGCATGTTTCCTCCGGGACGGACGAACGGCAGGCTTTAGTATAGCCCGGCCTGGAATGCGAGGGGGACCGTCGCGGCAGGAAAAGTCTGCCCCTAGACCACCGCCGGCCAGCCGACGCCGCTGGCTTTGTGCACGATGTCGGCGACGCGCAGGATCAGCGGCTCCTCGAAGCGCGGCCCGATGATCTGCATGCCGACGGGCAGGCCTTCGCTGGTGAGACCGGCGGGCGCGCTGCCGGCGGGGAGGCTCATCAGCGTGATGAGGAACGAGCTGGCGATCCAGTCGGTGTAATTTTCGAGCTTCTTGCCGTTGATCTCGGTCGGGAAGTTCTGCTCGACCGGGAATTGCTTGACCGGCGAAGCCGGCGTCAGCACCAGGTCGTAGCGCTCGAACAGTTCGCGGAATTTCTGGAAGAGTGCGGCGCGGGCTTTTTCGGCGACGGCAAAGTCCATCGGCGTCACCTTGAGGCCGGCTTTGACGTTGCCCTTGAGGTTGGCGCCGAAGCTTTCAAGCTGATCGATGTTGGCCAGTTGCTGGCCGACCATCCAGAGGCCCCGCCAGGCTTGATAGGGCACCTTGCCTTCTGACGCATCGAAGGAAATTTCGTCAACCGTCGCGCCTGCGTTCTTCAAAGCCAGCGCCGCCTTGCGGCAGATGCCGTCGATTTCGGTATCGACGCCGATTCCGGCAATATCAGACACGTAAGCCACGCGCAGGCTCTTGGCGTCTCCGCCGGCTTCGACGATCGCGAGCGCACTCTGCCACGGCGGCGCGACCGAAATGGGCGACAGCTTGCTAAAGCCGACCAGCGCGTCGAGCATCAGCGCGGCGTCCTTGGCGGAGCGCGCCAGCGGCCCGTGAACCTGCCCGGGATCCCAGGCCAGCGGCATCGGATAGTTCGGCGTCAGGCCCGGCGTCGGGCGGATACCGACAATGCCGCAGAACGCGGCCGGCATGCGGATCGAGCAGCCGAAGTCGGTGCCTTGCGCGAGCGGCAGCATGCCGCTGGCGACCGCCGCCGCTGATCCGCCGGATGAGCCGGCCGGGCTCAGCGCCGTATTCCAGGGATTGCGCGTGACGCCGAACACTTCATTGAAGGTGTTGGCGCCAGCGGCGAATTCCGGCGTGTTGGTCTTGGCGAGCACGATGGCGCCGGCGGCCTTGAGGCGGCGCACCGCCTCGGCGTCCTGCGTCGGCACGTAATCCTTGAACAGCGGTGAGCCGAACGTGGTGCGGATACCCGCCGTCGGCGTGATGTCCTTGATGCCGACTGGCAAGCCGTGCAGCAGGCCAATTGTGTCGCCGCGCATTACCGCGTCGCCGGCTTTCACGGCCGCCTCGCGCGCCTGGTCGGCTACCAGCGTGACAATGGCGTTGAGCTTGGGATTGATGCGGTCGATGGCCGAGAGATGCGCGTCGAGAATCTCGACCGGCGTGATCTCGCGCGACTTGACGAGCGCGACCAGTTCTCCGGCGGATTTCCGGGTCAGGCTTGCATTTGGCATTTAGATTCTTTGCTTGAGCATGATCTTATCCGAAAACCGGTTCCCACTTTTCGCGATCATGCTCTATTTCCCGGACCAGTGCACGAAGCGGCGCTCGATCGTGAGAAAGATCAAATTGAGACCGTAACCGAGCGCGCCGGCGGCGAAGATCGCCGCATACATGCGCGGCATTTCGAACATCTGCTGCGCCTCGAACACGCTGTGGCCAAGCCCGTCCTGCGAGCCGATGAACATTTCGGCAACGACGATGATGACCAGCGCCAGCGACACGCCGTTGCGCAAGCCGACGAAAGTCTGCGGCAGCGACTCGAAAAGCATCACATCAAAAAGCACGCGCAGGCGCGAGGCGCCCATCACCTTGGCCGCCAAAAGGCGCGTCTTGCGAGCGTTCATCACGCCGTAGGCGACGTTGAACAGGATCACCAGAATGGCGCCGAAGGCCGCGACCGAAATCTTGGTTTCGTCGCCGACGCCGAACAGCACCAGGAACAGCGGAAACATCGCCGAGGCGGGCGTCGAGCGGAAGAAATCGATGACGAACTCCAGCGAACGGTAGAGTTTTTCCGACGCGCCCAGCACAATGCCCAGGGGGATGGCGATGACGGCGGCAATCGCGGTCGCCATCAGCGTACGATAGACCGTCTTGACGAAATCGAAGCCGAGCACGCCATACATGCCCTTGTAGAAGGCCTTGCCGGCCTCCATGGGCGAGGGCAGCAGCACCGGATCGACGAGCTTGAGCGACGTCGCGCCGAACCAGACGGCGAACAGTCCGACGACGCCGATGACGGGGAGGAAGGGCTCAAGTTTCTCTTTCATGCCCGCCTCACTTCGCGCTGGAAAACTTCGAGGCAATGCGCCTTGGTGCTCACGAATTCAGGATCGGATAACGTGGCGTCGGTGCGCGGCCGCGGCGACGTCACGGCGGGAAAATCGGCGACGCGCGCGGGGTGGCGCGACAGCAGCAGCACGTGGTCGGCGAGATAAACGGCTTCTTCGAGGTCGTGCGACACCAGCACCATGGTCGTGCCGCTTTCCATGAACAGTTTCTGCAGCTGCTCGCGCATGAACAAGGTCATCTCGTAGTCGAGCGCGGAGAACGGCTCGTCGAGGAACAGAATTTCCGGTTCCACCACCAGCGCCCGCATGATTGAGACCAGTTGCTGCTGGCCGCCGGACATCTGGTACGGATAGAGATTGAGGTCGATCTTGACGCCGAGGCGCGCCACCAACTGTTCGGTGCGCGCTTTGCGCTCGGCCGGCGACACGTTCATCATTTTCAGCGGGTAGGCGATGTTGTCGAAGGCTCGCATCCAGGGAAACAGCGCCTCGCGATAATTCTGGAACACGTAGCCGAATTTAATGTCGGCCAGTTGCATGCCATCGAATAAAATCTGCCCGGCGTCCATCGGGATCAGCCCGGCGATCATGTTGATCAGCGTGCTCTTGCCGCAGCCGTTCGGACCGAACACCGAGATCAGTTCGCCGCGGGGAATATCCAGATCGAAGTTATCGTAGATGGTGGTCTTGCCGAATTTCTTGCTCAAGCCCCGCACGGTGACGTGCGGGCGCTTGATGGCGCCCACCGTCAGCGAATTCGCCGACGGCACGCCCGCCGTTTCGACTCGAAGGGCGTGCTGTGCGGCGTTCATGGGCTGGTACTCGCGGTCAACGACTTGGACTAGAACGACTTCAGGTATTTCTTGACGTCGATCTTTTCCGGCACGACGCCGATTTCGGTGCCGAAGTCGGTGAAGGTCTGCAGATAGCCGAGCTGCTTGGCGTTCATATCTTTGGTCATGATGTAGCCGAGCATGGGCACGGTATCGACGACGTTGTCCGGCGTCATGGTGTTCTTGGCGAGATATTTGCGCGCCGCGTCCGGCTCCTTGTTGATGAAGACGATCGCCTTGGCCCAGGCATCCGCAAAGCGCTTGGCGACATCGGGACGCTTGGCAATGAAGTCGCTCGACAGTGCACAGCCTGCCGCGAACGCGTCAGCCTTCGGATCGCCAAGGATGTATTTGGCAATGACGCCGGCTTCGATGGTCTTGCCCGCGCCGATATTCGCCATGATGGTGGCGCTCGGCTCCAGCGTATAGCCGCCGTCGAAGGTGCCGGCCTTCAGCGCGTTGACGTGCTGGCCCATGTCGAGCTGGTCGATGGTGTAGTCGCCATCCTTGAGGCCCATCTTGGCGAGAATGCCCTTGGCGGTGTTCAGGTTGGCCGGCCCCGGCGCCGACATCAGCTTGAGGCCCTTGAAGTCCTTCAGCGTCTTGACCTTGTCGACCAGACCCTCGCGGACGACGAACTGCTCCATCTTGTACTGTTCGTTCTGGCTGTGCATTGCGATGTACATCGCCACGCCCGGCTTCTTGATGTTGGCGTTGAGGCCTTCAAGCGTTACCAGCACGGCCGAGACGTCGATCTGGCCGGTGATCAGGGCCGCGACGTTCGGCGGGCCGCCCATCAGCTTGATGGTTTCGACCTCAATGTTGTTTTCCTTGAAGTAGCCTTTCTCGATCGCGACGAAATAGGGCAGCGACGAGCTGATCGGAAACACGCCGACCTTCACGAGGTCCGGCGTTTGCGCTGCTACCGGCAGGCTGCTCAGGGCGAAGGCTGCAACTGCGCCGAGGATCGTCCGGCGGCTTGCTGTAAAGTGCGTCATGTCTAACTCCAGGTTCTAACAGGACTTTTCAAATTGCCGCCGTTGGAGCCGATCCACCGACGCATTCACTTGTTTGCAAGCAAACACCGTGCCGCAATTGTGTGCATCCACACCCCTGCGGCGTTTCGATCACTCCCCGGCGTCGATAATGGCGATGCAGGGACCGCCGCCCTGGGGACCTTGGTGCATGGCGTCGACGGAGACGAAGACCGCCGCGTCGCCAATGGCCGTGGCGGCAACGCCGCCCACCGCCGCCTTGATGTGGCGGTGCCATGATACGTCGGAGTCATCGAGCATGATCTGACGGCGGCCGCGCAGTTTGCCGGTGCGATCGGCTTCGCACTTCATGAACACGTTGACGAGCTTGCCGCCGAGGTCCGAAGCGCGCGGGCGCTCGGGCAGGGTGAGGCCGGCGTCGCGGATCGAGTCGTAGATGCCGTCGATGTCGAGGGCATCCTTCATGACCGAGTGGCCGATTTTGTAACGGCCACCGGCGCCCGGCGCGTTGCCCAGCAATACGATCTGCGCTTCGTTGAGTTCGACGCCGGAGGAACAGGATGCGACCGATGAATACAGGTCGAGGTTTTTGCAGATCTCTTCCGCCTTTGGCATCGAGATTTCACCGAGCGCAACGGCGATGCCGAGTGCGGTGGTGCCATTCGACACGCCCATCGACTCGTGCACTTCGCAGGCAACGGTCTGGTGGCGCTTCTCGGCGTCGAGCACGGAGTCGATCGTCAGCAGCGGCGTCTTGGTCTGGACGTAGTGCACGTCCTTCGGATTATCGATGCCGGCATTTTTCATCGCGGCCTTTACGCCGGCGGCGACCTTCTCGACCATCGCGAGGCGGCCGATGTCTTCCGGCAGCAGCGTGGCGCTGATCGCCGTGCCCATGGCGAGACGCGGCTTCGAAGCGTCGCCCTTTTTGCCGTTGCGGGCAAAGACGGTGGCGTGCGGCGTGATGACGCCGTCGCAGCCGCCGGACCACACCATCGGGATCTGTTTGATGTCAGGCTCGGCGCGTTTGCCGTGCTTCAACAGCACACGGCGGAAGGCTTCGTCGGCGAGAATGCGGGTGAAGTCGTTGACGCCGCCATTGCCTTCGGTCTTGCCGATCACGGCGATGACTTCATCGGCGGCGAACTGCCCCTTCTTGATGGCGTCCTCCATACCGGACGCATCGGAAACGGTTTTCAGTTCTACTTTGACGACCTCAATAGCCATTCTGCTTTCCTCGATTGACGCTTCAAAATCAGACGGTTCGTTTCCAAGGCTTGAACTCGCCGCGGATCATCTTTTCGTAGCCTTCGCCGCGGTCGATCATCGGCGAGCTCGATGGCTGCGCAGCCATTTTCTCGGCGCGCAGCTTGGTCGTTGCACACGCATCGATCGCGAAGTCTTCGCCGGTGAAAACGACGCCGTAATCGTCGCGGGCGGCCTCAAGCGAAACCTTGCCGTCGATCACATCACGCTGCACCAGCTCGGGCTCGCGCTCAAGCGGGTCGCCCCAGCCGCCGCCGCCGGTGGTTACAACCCGGACGATCTGCCTCGCGAGCACGGGCTCGCCATCGACCAGTCCACCTAGGTCGCGTTGATTGCCTTCGATATCGATGCTGGCGAGGAACGGCAGCCCAGGCTTGCCGCCGTTAATGCCGTAACAGCCGAGCCGCACGCGGTCGGCAGTGACGATGGTGCGGCAATCGACCAGCGCGCGATAGTGCTTCTCGTAGCCGAGGCCGCCGCGCCGCAGCCCGGCACCGCCGGAGTCGGTGCGAAGCCCGAGCTTCTCGACCAGCAGCGGAAAGCGCGTTTCGGTGAATTCGGCTGGCTGGTTGCGTGAATCAGGCACGATGTGAATGGCGTCATTGCCGTCGGCGTAATAGCGCCCGCCGGAGCCGCCGCCGAGCACTTCGCGCGACAAAAACGACTTGCCGTTCTCGTCGACGCCATAGAAGCCGGTGTAGCGGATGGTTTCCTGATCGGCCGGCATGCGGCCATCGACCGCCTGCGCGACGACACCGGCGAGCAGGCCGAGGCAGCGCAACAGCACGAACGATCGCGCATTGGTCGCAGCCGGCCATTCCGGTGTCAGTAGCGTGCCCTTAGGCGGGAAGACGATGTCGAAAATCTCGCAGACGCCTTCGTTGACGTGGATTTCGGCGGCTCGCTCGGGTGTGTCGGCGAGGTTGCGCAGGATGGGTGCGATCCATTTGATGAGGAAGGCGCCGCCGGCATAGTCGGCCGGCCAGTTGATCGGTCCGCTCGATTGGGGATCGGTGCCGGTGAAGTCGAGCGTGATGCGATCATTCTTCTTCTCCATCTTGATCGCGAGTTTGTGCAGCTTGGGATCGGTGATGCCGTCGTGCTCGACGTAATCTTCCCATGAATAGGTGCCATCTGCGATTTTCGGCAGCAGCTCGTTGCGGAAAATGTCGCGGCACTTATCGAGAATGGTCTGGAAACAGCTCTCGACCGTCTCGATGCCGAAGCGCTGGAACAGCTCCGCCATGCGGCGCGCGCCCATGACGCAGGCCTGCACTTCCGAGTCCAGATCGGCGGCGAGCGTCTCCGGCACGCGCGTATTGCGCTTGACGATGGTGAAGACGGCTTCGTTCTTGACCCCCGCGTCGTAGAGTTTGATCGGCGGGATCGCGAGGCCTTCCTCGAACACGGTCGCCGCCGTGCCCGGCATCGAACCCGGAACCCGGCCGCCGATGTCGTCGTGATGGCCGAAGGCCTGGATATAGGCGACGACGACGCCGTCGTGGAACACCGGCACGGTGCTGCACAGATCGGGCAGGTGGCCGATCGAGCCTTCCGTCAGGTACGTGTCGTTCATCAGGAACACGTCGCCCGGCTTCATCGTCTCGGGCGGGAAGTCGCGCACGACCGCGTTCGGCATCGCCGAATAGGAACGGCCGGTCAGCTTGCGGCAGTATCGGTCGAACAGGCCGACGCGATAATCATGCGCTTCGCGGATCATCGGCGAGCGCGCGGTGCGCTCGATGGCGTATTCGATCTCGGCCTCGATCGAGTTGAGCGTGCCTTCAACGATCTGGAGGACAACCGGATCGACCTCGGGGCGCGGCAGGTCGGGCGCCGTCGGCCAGGGGAAATCTTTCGCGTGAACGTTCATCGGGCGATCTCCCGGGCGGGCCGCACAATCAGGATGCCGTGGGGGTCGACTTCAAGCTTTTGGCCGGGAAACACGACGGTGGTCGAGCCGAACTCCTCGACAATTGCCGGACCAGTGAGTGTAAAGCCCGCGCCGAGCGTGCTGCGCTGATACACCGGCGTCTCGATGAAGGCGCCTTTGAAATAGACTTTGCGCTTCGTTGCCTGCGGCGCGGTCTTGCCGGCGAGTTCGAGCTTGGGCACGCTGGGGCGGTCGATGACGCCAAAGCCCGAGACGCAGAAGTTCACCAACTCGACTTTTTGCTTGCCGGCATAATTGTAGCCGAAGGTCTTCAAGTGTGCGGCGTTGAAGTTCTCGATCAACCTGGCGATTAAGCCTTCGTCGACCGGGCCCGACGGCGCCGAGATACGCACTTCCATCGATTGTCCGGCGTAGCGCATGTCGCATTCGCGGATCAGCCGGATGCGGGCACGGTCGATACCGTCGCGCTGCAGCGTCGCCACGGCGTCGGCCTCGAGATCGGTGTAGATCCTGGCGATGGCGGCCACGTCGACATCGTCCTGGTGCATGACCTTGGTGACGATGCGGTCGGTCCGCCAATCGACCGCGAGCAAGCCGAAGGCGGCGAGGTTGCCCGGATTGGGCGGCACGATGCAGGCCTTCATGCCGATGAGGTCCATCACGGCCGGCGATTGCGCCGGGCCCGAGCCGCCGAACGACAGCAGCGCGAACTCTCGCGGATCGATGCCTTTCTGGATGGTCATCTGCCGGATGGCGTTGGCCTGATTCCAGTTGGCGATCTCGATGATGCCTTCGGCGAGTTGCTCCGCGGTCATGTTGCCGGGCAGCTTTTTTGCCAGCGCGGCGAGGCCGGCGCGGGCGCGCTCGACGTTCAGTGCAATGCCGCCGCCAATCAGCGCCGGCGGAATACGGCCCATCGCCAGATTGGCATCGGTAATGGTCGGCTCGTTGCCGCCGTTCGGGTAACACATCGGGCCGGGCTCGGCGCCGGCGCTGCGCGGGCCGACCTTGAGGTGGCCTTCGCGCGTCAGCCAGGCGATCGAGCCGCCACCGCTGCCGACCGTCTCGATATCGATCATCGGGATGCGAACCGGGAAGGGACCAACCGATCCTCCATTCGTGAGGTGGGGTACTCCCGCCTCGATCAAACACAGATCGGTCGATGTTCCGCCCGCGTCGAGGGTCACGACGTTGGCAAAGCCCGCCATTTCCGAAATCACGGCGCTGCCGAGTGCGCCAGCGGCGGGACCGGAAAGTGCCGTCGTTATTGGCTTTTTCATCACCTGATCGGGACTGGCGACGCCGCCGCTCGACTGCATGACGAGAAACGGCTTTTCGCGCAGGCCCGGCCCCAGTTCGTCCTGGATTCGCGCGAGATAGCGGCTCATGTGCGGCTTGACGAAAGCGTCGACCAGGGTTGTCACCGTGCGCTCGTATTCGCGGTATTCCGGCAGGACTTCGCAGGAGAGCGACACCGTACAGCCTGGATATTCCTCCGCCACGATCTCGGCGACACGGCGTTCGTGCGCGGCATTGGCGTAGGAATGGATCAGGCAAACGCCGATGGTCTTGATGCCTTGCTCGCGGAAATATTGCGCCGCTGCGCGAACGCTCGTCTCGTCGAGCGGCCGGATTTCCTTGCCGAGGAAATTCATGCGGCCGCCGACTTCGCGCACATGGCGCAACGGCACGATCCGTTCCGGTTTCACCCAGAAATAGGAATTGCCGTAGCCCTCCGGCACCGCCTGGCGTGCGATCTCGAGGATATGGCGGAAGCCTTCGGTGACGATGAGGCCGAGACCGGCGATTTCGCCTTGCAGCAGCGCGTTGGTGGCAACCGTGGTGCCATGCGCCAGGCCGGCGAGGTCGTCAATCGTCGCGCCGCTGGCGGCGAGAATTTCCTTCACGCCGCGTACCAGTCCAACCGCAGGATTTGACGGCGTGCTGGCGACCTTGGTGACGCGCATCGCGCCGGTATTGCCATCGACACAAACGATATCGGTGAAGGTGCCGCCGGTATCGATACCGATACGGAGATTGCCGAGCTTGCTCATCGATGACGCCTCTTGAGCGCGTCTCAGCCGCCCGCGCGTTAGCCTGGCGAAATTATGCGCGTGCGCCGAAGGCCAAGTCCAAGACTGTTTGGCGATGTCATTATCGGAAAAAGCGATGGCGCGAAGCGCAGCAGCGTTTGTCTAATCCTTCAGCAAGTCGCGCAGCGCCGCAATGAAGGTTTCCTTGCGCCGCGACAAGGGTTGGCGGCGGCGGAACAGGCTGAAGGCGACCGACCGTGCCGGTGCAATAGGCAGAACCTTGATGACGCCGAGTTTCGCTTCGTTCTCCACACAGGCGCGCGGCACGATGGCAATGCCGGTACCCGACTGCACGATTACCTTCTGCGTTTCGATATTGTCGGCCACCGCCAAAATGTTGGGTCTGATGCCGAGATCGGCGAACATCGACAGCACCACCTGGCCGTAACCGACGGTCAGTTCGCTCATGACAATGGGCTCAGTCACCAGACTGCCGATATCGACAGCCTTGCGCGATTTCGCCAGCCTGTGAGCGGGCGGGACAATGAGCGCCATCTCGGCCTGCGTCAGACGGTCGATGACGATGCCGGCCGGTACGCGTTCCGGGTCTGATTCTATTGCGATACCGGCATCGATGCGCTCTTCGTGCAATTCGCTGAAGATGTTGCGCGTCGGCGCGGTGAGGATTTCCAGACGCACGTCCGGCAGCGCTTTGGCCAGATCGCTGAAAAGCCGCGGCATGAAGATCTGCGCCATGCCAGAGCCCATCGCCAGCGTCAGTGTGTCGATGGGCGCGCCGCGCAAACGCCGTGCGCTGTCGGTGAGACTGAGCACGTCGCCGATCACGCGCTCGGCCTCATAGAGAAAGGAGCGGCCGCGCTCGGTCACTTCGATGCCGCGGGGCGTGCGGCGGAACAGCGGAAAGCCGATGTCGCCTTCAAGCAAGGCGACCTGTTCGCTGACGGCGGATTGCGACACGTTCAATCCCTTGGCCGCGCGTGTGAAACTGCGCTCCTTGGCCACCGACAAGGCGTAACGGAGTTGGCGCAGCTCCAAAGCAGTCTCCTTAAGGTTCGCTATCGGCAAATCCTATAACGTATTCGCCGATGCCGATAGCGAGGCATTCCGGCCCGGCTTTTGCATCGTTAAGATGAGAAATGCCGGTCAGTTCATGACAAGCAGCGTCGAACTCCTGATCCGCAATGCCCGCCTGCGCGGGCACGAGAAACCTTGCGATATCGCAATTGCGGACGGACGTGTCGCCTCGATCGGCACGGCCGGAGTGGCAACAGCCGGAAGCGAGATCGACGCCCGCGGCAATCTGGTTACGCCGTCTTTCGTCAATCCGCACCTGCATCTCTGCAAGGTGTGGACGCTGCCGATGATGACGGAGGAAGCGCTCAACGCCTATCAGAGCGACGGCATGTCGCAGGCGTTGTCGGCCATCGATCTCGCCAGCAAGGTCAAAGAGAAATACGACGCGGCGTGGATCCTGCCCAATGCGCGGCGCGCGGTGGCGCTGGCGGCGCTGTATGGCACGCTGCACATCCGCGCGCTGGCCGATGTCGACAGCAAGGCGAAGCTCGAAGGCGTCAAGGCTCTCATCGCGGTGCGCGAGGAATTCCGTGGCATCGTCGACATCCAGGTCGTGGCCTTTGCCCAGGACGGCATCGTGCGCGATCCCGGCACCGACAAGCTCATGCATGAAGCAATGGCGCTCGGCTGCGACGTGGTCGGCGGCATTCCGTGGATCGAAGCGACCGACACCGACGCCAAAAAGCACATTGATGTCTGTTTCGATCTTGCACAGGAATTCAACAAGGACGTGTCGATGCTGCTCGACGATGCCGGCAATGCATCGCTGCGCACGTTGGAGATGATGGCGCTAACCGCCATCGAATGCGGTTGGGAAGGGCGCGCGCTGGCGCATCACTGCCGCGCCATGTCGCTGTATCCCGCGCCGTATTTCGAACGCCTCTGCGCCACGCTGCGCAAGGCCAAGGTGCCGGTGGTGACCGATCCGCACACCGGACCGCTGCATGCGCGGGTGCGCGAACTGCTCGCTGCCGGCATCACGGTCTGTCTCGGCCAGGACGATATCTCAGACGCCTATTATCCGTATGGCCGCAACCACATGCTGGAGGTCGCGTTTCTCGCCTCGCATCTGCTGTGGATGATGTCGCGCGCCGACATGGAGACGCTCTACGACATGATCACAACGGCGCCGGCCAAGGCGATGAATATCGCCGATCATGGTCTGGCCGTTGGGAATGCCGCGAACTTTGTCGTGCTCGACCAGTCGGACGTGAACGAGGCGCTGCGGTTCCATGCCGCGCCGGTCGCGGTGATCAGTCAGGGGCGGCGTGTCGATCTTGCACGAATGAAAGACATGGCTGGTGTGACATGACGGGCTGGGAGGATCGAATGCGACGTGACATCATGGCTGCTCGATCAACCAGTCCGGCAGGCAAGGCTTCGATAGCGAAACAAGTGCGCAGTGGAGGTTGCAATGACAGCGAAGCTTGAAGCGATAAAAGTTTCTCCGGCCTCTCTTCCGGTGATCGACATCAGCGGTTTGTCGAGCGCGGATCCAGCCGCCCGCAAGGCGGTCGGCACCAAATTGCGCGAAGCCTGTCTCGACAAGGGCTTCTTCTACATCAGCAATCATGGCGTGCCGGAAGATCTGGTGCGCGACGTATTTTCTGAAGCCGCTGCCTTCTTCGCGCTGCCCGTGGAGCAGAAAGACGAAGTCAACAAATCGAAGTCCAAAGCCAATCGCGGCTACGAACCCATGCAGGGCCAGACGCTCGAGCCCGGCGCGCCGCCGGACCTTAAGGAAGGCTACTACATCGGCCCGGAACATGGCCCCGACTATCCGCGCGTCATTGCCGGCATGTTCAATCACGGCTCCAATCTGTGGCCGTCGCAGCGGCCGAACTTCCGGCCGGTGATGGAGAACTATCGCGAAGTCATGTTTGGACTGGCGGCGCGGCTGATGCAGGGCATGGCGCTGTCGCTCGATCTCAAAGAGGACTACTTCAAAGGCTACAACGAGGATGCCAACGGCACCGTGCGTCTGTTGCACTATCCGCCGCAGTCGCCGCAGGGCAATCCGGCGCAGAAAGGTGCCGGCGCACACACCGATTTCGGCGGGCTGACAATCCTGCGTCAGGGCGACGTCGGCGGTTTGCAGGTGTGGGATCAGAAATCCGATGCCTGGATCCACGCCGATCCGCTGCCGAACACCTACGTCGTCAATCTTGGCGACATGATCTCGCGCTGGACCAACGACCGTTATCGCTCGACGGTGCACCGCGTCGTCAATGCCTCCGGCAAGGAGCGTTATTCGGTGCCGTTCTTCTACACCGGCAACTATGCCTTCAATGTCGAATGCATTCCGACCTGCCTGGCGCCGGGCGAACAGCCCAAGTATCCGCCGGTGACGGTCGAGCAGCACATGCGCGAGATGTACAAGCGGACCTATAAGTGACGGACCCGCGCTACACCTTCATTCTCGTGCATGGCGCTTGGCAGGGAAGCTGGGCGTTCGACACTGTCGTGCCGCGTTTGAAAGCGGCGGGACACGACGCCATTGCCGCCGATCTGCCGGGTGATGGCCACGACAATACCCCGCCGGCCGAGGTCAACCTTGATGCCTACGCAAAGAAAGTTGCGGGACTGGTCGATGCGGTAAAGGGCCCAGTGGTGATGGTCGGCCACAGCATGGGCGGCATTACAGCCTCGACGATCAGCGAGATGCGGCCGGACCGCGTTGTGCTTGCGATCTATCTCTGCGCCTTCATGTTGCCGGACGGTATGGCGGTGCTGGATTTCTACGAGAAATATCTCGAACCATGGATGAAGGGCGCGCATGCCCGCGTCACCTACGAAGCGGGAACGTCGCGCATCGATCCGGTTTCCGCGGTCGATGTGTTTTATCAGCTATCCGACCGCAAGGTGGCGGAAGCCGCCGCGGCACGACTGACGCCGCAACCGGAAGGCGCGCGCCGCTCCAAGTTGCATCTCACGCCGGAGAACTACGGCAAGGTGCCGCGCGTCTATATCGAGGCTTTGCAAGATCGTTCGGTGCACCTGCCGCTTCAGCGCAAGATGCAGGAGATTACGGGTTGCACAGCTGTCGATGCGCTCGATAGCGATCACGCGCCGCAACTGTCGATGCCGGACGCGCTCGTGGAAAAACTGCTGATGGTGACAGCCAAGTACGCACGACCGAATTAGAATTGACTCGGATTTAGAAGCGTTCCTATCCTGAGTGACGTGGCCTTGCCGGGCAACGTGAAGAAGACAGATGAAGCCTTCGCTGTTTGGTTATCGCGCGCCGAAGACACTCGACGAAGCGATCACAATGCTCGCAAGCGATGCCGACGCGGCCGTGCTCGCCGGCGGGCAGAGCCTGCTGCCGGCCATGAACTTCCGGCTCGCCAATCCGTCGCTGCTGATCGACATCCAGCATGTCGAAGGCTTGCGCGGCATCTCTGTCGAGAAGGATCGCATTGTCGTTCGCGCCATGGTGCGGCATCGCGAGTTCGAACTCGATCCGGCGGTGCGCGCCGCCAATCCGCTGATCCATGAGGTCATGCAACATGTCGCCCATGTGCCCATCCGCAATCGCGGGACGGTGGTCGGCAGCCTGTGCCACGCCGACCCCTCGGCCGAGATGCCGCTGCTGTTGACGCTGCTCGGCGGCAGCGTGATTGCACAGGGGCCGCAAGGGCGGCGCGAGATAGGCGCCGAAGAATTCTTCACGTCGTTTCTCTCCACGGCGCGCCGCCAGGACGAAATCATTGTCGAAGCGCGGTTCCCAACGCCTCGGGCGGGTGCGGGGGCCGCTTTCGACGAAGTCACCCGCCGGCACGGCGATTACGCGCTCGCTGCGGTCGGGTGCGTTCTGACGCTCGACGCGCAGGACAAGGCGGCAACCATCCAATTGGCAGCCAGCGGGATTGCCGACAAGCCGCTACGGCTGAAAGGAGCCGAAGCCCTCCTCAAAGGCAGCGCACTTGCCACCGGCGATCTCGATGCCGCGGTGAAGGCGTCGCTGCCGCTGGTCACGCAATCCGACGAAGCCAACGCCTCGGTGAGTTTCCGGCGCCGGGCGCTCGGAGCGCTGATCCGGCGCATGGTCGTCAAAGCCGCCGAGCGTGCGCGCTCCGGGAGCCCGCAATGAAACGAACCATCAAGCCATCCATCCCCGAACGGTCCGAAGATCCGCTGATCGAGGTGTCGCTCACGGTCAACGGCGAAGCGGTCACGCGCAAGGTGAGCATGCGCATGCTGCTCAGCGACTTCCTGCGCCACGAGCTCGGCCTGACCGGCACACATGTCGGCTGCGAGCACGGTGTGTGCGGCTGCTGCACCGTGCATATCGACGGCAAGGCCGGACGCTCGTGCCTGACGCTGGCGGCGCAGGCCAACGGCGCCGATATCCGCACCATCGAGTCGGTAGCAACGAGCGAGACCGTGCTGCATCCGATCCAGCAGGCCTTCAAGGAATGTCACGCTTTGCAATGCGGCTTCTGCACGCCGGGCATGGTGATGAACATCCTCAGCCGCTTCGAGGAGCCCGGTCCGCTCGATCTGTCGGACGAAGGCATCCGCGACATGCTGTCCGGCAATCTCTGCCGCTGCACCGGTTACATCAACATCATCGCCGCGGTGCGCCGCGCCGGCGAACTCACGGGCAGGACCTGACACATGTCCACGCGATCTTTCGGCGCCCGTGTCGAACGCAATGTCGATCCCAAGCTGCTGCGCGGCGAGGGCGCTTTCATCGACGACATTCCGCTGGCGAATGTTCTGCACACGGCTTTCCTGCGCAGCCCGCATGCCCGCGCCAGGATCAAGTCGATCGACGTCAGGGCAGCCAAGCAGCATCCCGGCGTGGTCGCGGTCTATACCTGCGACGATATCGGAGTGCTCGACATGGCGATGCCGCTGTTGATTCCGCACCCCTGTATGAAGAATCCGCAGACGCAGCGGCCGCTGGCGCGGGACGAAGTTCATTATGTCGGTCAGACGATTGCTATGGTGGTCGCGGTTGACCGCTACACCGCCGAAGATGGCGCCGGACTGATCGAGGTCGAGTACGAGCCGCTGCCGGTTGAAATGGATATGGAGAAGGCTCTCGCTCCCGGCGCGCCTCTGGTGCACGAAAAGGCGCCGGGCAATCTCGCCGCGCATTTCGTGCAAGTCTGCGGCAAGCCGGACGACGCCTTCGCCCGCGCCGAGCACATCGTCAAGATCAGGGTGCAGGTCGACCGCTCGACCGCGGCACCGATGGAATGCCGCGCCATCGCAGCGCGCTGGGACGCGGTGTCCGGCGAATTGACGGTGTGGGACGGCACGCAAGCGCCGATCTCGGTGCGCGGCGGGCTGGCGTCGATCTTCGCGCTCGACGAAGACAAGGTGCGCGTCATCGCGCCCGATGTGGGCGGCGGCTTCGGCCAGAAGGTGCTGTTCTTCTATCCGGACGAACTGCTGGTGCCGATGGCGGCGATGCAACTCGGCCGGCCGGTGAAATATATCGAGGACCGGCGCGAGAATTTCCTCGGTTCGTCGCAGGAGCGCACGCAGATCCACGAGATCGAACTGGCCGCGCTCAAGACCGGCGAGGTGATTGGGCTGCGCGACAGCTTCCTGCACGACACTGGCGCCTATATTCCCTACGGGATCGCCGTGGCGCAGGTGGCGTCGACGTCGATTGCGGGTCCGTACCGCATTCCCAACATCTGGGTCGAGTTCAAGGCGGTCTATACGCCGACGGTGCAGGTGACGCCCTATCGCGGCTGCGGAAGGCCGCAAGCTTGTTTCGCGGTCGAGCGCGCGATGGATCAACTGGCCGAGGAACTGGGACTCGATCGTTTCGAAATCAGAAAACGCAACTTCATTGGCGTCGACCAGTTTCCCTACGAGCGCGAAGGCCTGCTGTTTGCCGACGGCCTCAAGGTCACGCTCGACAGCGGCCAATACGCCAAGGCGCTCGGCATGGCGGCTGATGCGCTGGGCGCATCGAGCTTTGCCGCGGATCAGGCCGCTGCGCGAGCCGAGGGCAAGTATCTCGGTCTTGGGCTCGCCTGTTACGTGGAGGGCACCGGCCTCGGTCCCTATGAAGGCGGCCATGTCCGTATTCATCCGATCACGGGCAAGGTCTACGTCAACACCGGCCTTTCGACGCAGGGGCAGGGCCACGACACGGTGTTCGCGCAGATCGTTTCGGACCAGCTTGGCGTCAAGCCGGAGGACGTCATTGTCGTCGAGGGCGATACCAAGGCGTTCGACTGGGGCGTCGCGACCTTCGCCAGCCGCGCCGCGGTGGTGAGCGGCAACGCCATCCACAAGACCGCGATTACGGTGCGCAAGAAGACCATCACGGCTGCCGCCAACATGCTTGAGGTTGCGGAAGATGAGGTTGAATTACGTGACGGCGCGGCCTGGGTCATCGGCTCGAACCGTTTTGTGCCGCTGGCTGCCGTCGCCACCGCCAGCAACCCGCTGCGTTATGCCTTCAACGAAGCAGCGCAGGCCGCCACGCAGTTCGCGCCGGCCAGCAAGCATGACGGCCCGCCGCTCGGCGAGGGCACCGCGCCGGGTCTTGAAGCCACCGACTATTACAGCCCGCCGGCCTCGACCTGGGCCTATGGCGTGCATGCCGCCATCGTCGAAGTCGATCCCGGCACCTGCGCGGTCAAGATCCGGAAGTACATCTGCATCCACGACTGCGGCAACATGATCAACCCGATGATCGTCGAGGGTCAGGTCATGGGCGGCATCGCGCAAGGCATCGGCGGCGCTTTGTATGAACGGCTCGACTATCAGCCGGACGGCAATCTCGCCAATGCCAGCTTCATGGATTTCCTGATGCCCTATGCGACGGAAATCCCGGATGTGAAGATTTTACATCTTGAAACGCCGTCGCCGCTCAACCCACTTGGCGTCAAGGGCGTCGGCGAAGCGGGCTGCATTGCCGTCGGCGCGGTGGTCGCCTCAGGCGTCGAGGACGCACTCAAGCAGCTCGGCCCGATGAAATTCCGTCACGTGCCGCTGACGCCGACCATGATCAGCGACGCGCTGGAGTCGGTGGGGCACTAGGCGGCGTTTTTCCCCGCCTTGCGGCGCTGCCATTCGGCGAGCAAGTCGGCGGAGTCGGTCACCAGGCCGAGATGCAGCGATACCATTGCGAGCGCGGCCGCTTCGAGATTGTCGTCGGTGCCGGCGACCAGATCGCGCGCGACGATGACGCGGTAATTGCGATTATTGGCGTCGAAGGACGAGTTCAGCACGCAGCAATCGGTGAAGCCGCCGTCGAACACGACGGTTTCGACCCGCATATTGCGCAGCAGGAAGTCGAGGTCGGTCGGATAGAACGCCGACAGCCGGCGCTTGGTCTCGACGATCAGATCGTCAGCCTCGACCTTGGTGACGAACTCCGTCCACTTCGAGCCTTCGATGGCGTGTTGATCGCTGCCGGGGATCGGTCCGACATGGAGCGGAAACGTCCGCCGCCAGGCAGCCGGAATGCCGTTGATGTCATCGGCGCCGCCTTTGCGCAGAACCGAGCGCACGTGGATGATCGGGATGCCGAGTGCACGTGCCTTCTCGTGAAAGGCATCGACGGGCTTGACGATCGCGCGGGCGCGCGGCGCCGGGCAGGGGCAATCCGGTGACTCGTCGAGATGGCCGCGATGCAGGTCGATCGAGATTACAGCGGTCTTGGCGGGGTCGAGATAATCCTCGAACTGGTCGCCGGTGTCGTGTTCCTTGCCGTAGACGTAAATCCGCATGACTTGCTCCGACGTTGCTACCGTCTTTCTTCACGCACGTGCGGCTGGCCAAGTGCGCCGGGCTCGCGGGTGACGGCGCTCTGGCGGTAACCGACCCAGACCATCACCGCGATGGTTGCGAGATAAGGCGTCATCAGCATCAGATATTGCGGCACCGCGATGCCCGCGGCGGCAATGCGCGGGATCACGGCCTCGATGCAGCCGAACAGCAAAGCGCCCCACAGCGCTGGCCACGGCGCCCAGCGCGCGAACACGACGAGCGCCACGGCGATCCAGCCGCGGCCTCCGGTCATGCCAGTGACCCACAATTTGACGCTGACCACGGAGATATAGCCGCCCGCCAATCCAATCAGACATGAGCCGGCAACGATGGCGATAATGCGATGCAGCGACACGCTGACGCCGGCCGCATCGGCGGCTGCCGGGTTTTCGCCGACCGAGCGGATGCGCAGGCCCAGCATGGTGCGGAACAGCACGTAGTTGACGCCAAAAAAGATCGCGATGGTGAGATAGACGATCGGGTCCTGCATGAAAAAGATGCGGCCGATCACCGGGATTTCCGACAGCGGCCAGATGTTCAGCGACGGCAGACTGTCGATCTGTTTATTTTGCCAGCCGGCCACCGTGCCGATCAGCCCGGTGAGACCCTGACAGAAGAAGACGACTGCCAGGCCTGCAATCACCTGGTTGACGCGCAGCACGACCACCAGCCCGGCAAACAGCAGCGACACCAGGCTCGCCGCCGCCATGGCGATGATGAGTGCGAGCGCGGGATGAACATGCAGCGACAGCACCGCGCCGGCGCCGGCCAATGCGCCGACCAGCATCAGGCCTTCGGCGGTCAGGTTCAGCACGCCGGAGCGTTCCGACAGGATCAGCCCGAGCGCAGCGAGCGCATAGGGCACCGCGGTCACGGGCGCGCTGGCCAGCCAGTTGATGAAAAAGTCGTTCATCGAATCCATCTCACGCGATGCCGGATGAAGAATTCCGACGATGCTACGGCGATGACGATGATGGCCTCGATCATCTGCACCATGGTGAAGGGTATCTGATAAAATACCTGCAACTGCTGTCCGGTGATGAACAGCACCGAGATCAGGAAGCCGACCACCGCGACGACGATCGGATCGTTGCGCGCGAGGAAAGCGATCAGTACGCCGGAGAAGACGTAGCCGTCGGCAAAGCTCTGCGTCAGCCTACCTTCCTGGCTGGCGACATTGACGTAGCCGGCGAGGCCACAGCATGCGCCCGATGCGGCGACGATCCAGAACGTGACGGTCTGGATCGGCACGCCGACCACCTTGGCCATGCCCGGGTTCGAACTGATGAATCGCATGTAGAAACCGGCCCGGCTCATATGGATGAACCAGCCGGCGACCAGCACGCCGGCGATCGCGACAAGCAGGCCGGCGTTGACGTTGAAGCCGATATCGTTGAGCCGTTCGAACGGCTTGTAGGGCGTCGATTGCGGAAAGGCCGAGCGTGCGTCCTGCCAGGCGCCGTAGAGCAGGTGGAACAGGAAATACATCGCGACGTAATTGAGCAGCAGCGTCGCAATAATCTCGTTGACGCGAAAGCGTGTCTTCAGCAGCAGCACGACCAGCACCCAGAACATGCCACCGAGCGCGGCCGCGATTCCCATGAAAAGCAACCGCAACGAAGGCGGGCCGATCTCGGCGATTGAAACGGCGGTGGCGAAAATGCCGCCGAACATCATCTGACCTTCGATACCGAGATTCCAGAATCCGATGCGGAAGGCGAGGCTGGCACCGAGTCCGACCAGGATCAGCGGCGCGGCTTGCACCAACGTGTTGCGCAGGCTGTCGGCATTGGCAACGCCCGCAAGTTCACCTGCGAGTTCTCCCGGTGAGATACCGGCGAAGGCGAGAATAACAATTGAAATGACGAGGCCGATCGCAAGCGAGCCGCCAAGGAAAACGGCCTGCTTCCACGGCGGCAGGTTCTGCCGCATATCGAGCGTGATGCGGCCGAAACGGTGAGGGCTCGCGGGTGCTGGTTCGACTGTCACGGGGGTGGCCACGGTTACGCTTACTCTTGCGCCATCATGCATGATCGACCATGGCGCGGCCAATGGCCTGCCGGTCGGCGGGGCGGTCGAATTCGGCGACGATGCGCCCTTTGTTCATGACCCCGATACGGTCGGACAGGCTGAGGACTTCGTCTAGGTCCTCGCTGATCAAAACGACACCGGCGCCGCGTTCGCGCGCTGCCAGCAGACTTTCGTGCACCGCGGCTGAGGCGCGCGCGTCGAGCCCCCGGCTGGGGCTATGGGCGACGATGACCGCGGGCTCGCGGCTGAATTCACGCGCGATCACCAGCTTCTGGGCGTTGCCGCCGGACAGGAGCGCGGCCTTCTGGCCGACATTGCGAACGCCTTGCACGTCGTACTCTTTCACCGCGGCGGCGGCGTCGCGGCGCATGGCGGCACGGTCGATCATCGCCAGCGAGCCGTAGCGGCCGGAACGAATGCTGGCGACCGAGAAATTGTCGGCGATGGATAGGCCGCCGGCCAGCGCATAGGCGTAACGGTCGGCCGGAATGGCGGCCAGCGCCGCCGCCCGGCGCGTCGCCGGCGCGTTGCCGACATTGCCAACGCCGTCGAGGAAGATTTCGCCGGAGGTCGGCTCACGTGCGCCGATCAATGTCTCGGCGAGTTCGGCCTGGCCGTTGCCGCTGACACCGGCGATGCCGTAGATCTCCCCAGCGCGGACAAAGAATGTAGCGCCATTGAGCATCACGCGGCCGTCGGGCCGCGCGTATGTCAATGCGCCGACATTGAGCATGGTGCTGGTGTTGCCGCGCTGCGAGCGCGCCGGCAGCGGCGCGGTCTGGCCGACGGTGAGTTCGGTCAATTCGGCGGCGGTCGCCTGTTTGGGATCGAGAGTCGTCACGGTCTTGCCGCCGCGCATGATGGTGACGGCGTCGGCGTATTTTTTCACTTCATGCAGTTTATGCGTGACCAGTACGATTGCGGTGCCGCTGGCGGCAAGTCCGCTGATGGTCTCCAGCAGGCGCTCGGCTTCCGCATCCGTCAGCACCGCGGTCGGCTCGTCGAGAATGAGGATGCGAACGCCGCCGACCAGAACCTTGACGATCTCGACTTGCTGCTGCTCGGCGACCGTGAGGCCCTCGACGCGGCGTTCCGGATCGAGATCGAAACCGAGTTCGGCAGCCTGCTTCTTGATGGCTGCGCGGATGTCCTGCATGCCGCCGCGATAACTCGGCCGTCGATTGGCGAGCAGGATGTTTTCCGCAATGGTGAAAGGCTTCACCAGTTTGAAATGCTGATGCACCATGCCGATGCCGCGGGCACGCGCATCGGACGGCCCGCTCAGCGACACCGCTTCGCCGCCGATGATGATGCGTCCGGCATCCGGCGCATAAAGGCCGGCGGCAACGTTCATCAACGAGGACTTGCCGGCGCCGTTCTCACCGAGGAGGGCGTGGACTTCGCCGGGACGGGCCCTGAACACCGCATCGTTCAGGGCCACGACACCGTCGAAGGATTTGCGTATGCCCTCGAGTTCGAGTGCAACGCTCATGAGCGTTTGACGCTCACGATCATTTCTGCGCGATCACGCCGGGGACGTACCAGTCCATCTTCCAGAGCCCGCCGTCGTCGATCTTCACGCCAGCCGCGAGACGTTCCTTGCCGGTCGTGTCCTTCATTGGGCCGGTGAAGATCTGCTTGCCCTTGATGATGGCATCGCGCTCGGCCATCACTTTGGCGACGACGTCTTTCGGCACAGAGGCGCCGCAGCATGCGATGTCGGTGCCGCCGTCCTTGATGCCGGGGAAGGCGCCATAGGGGCTCGGCTCCCAGTTACCGGCCGCAATCTTCTTCAAGGTCGGGATCAGGTGCTTGTCCCAGGTCCAGGCCGAGGAGCACAGCGTCGCTTTCGGCGCGAATTCGCGCAGATCGCGATGGTGGCCGGTGCCGAAGATCTTGCGTTCCTGCGCCACGATCTGCGGCGTCGGGGTGTCGACGTGCTGGCCGATGACGTCGATGCCCTGGTCGGCCATGGCCTGCGCCGCCGCGCGTTCCTTGACCGGGTCGTTCCAGGAGCCGGTAAAGATAACGGTTACGGTCGCCTTCGGGTTGAACTGCTGTGCGCCGAGTTCGTAGGCGTTGATGGTCCAGTTGACCGGGCCGATCGGATGCGCGGCGACGAAGCCGAGCTTGCCGGTCTTGGACATCGCGCCGGCGATCATGCCGCAGAGATACTGGCTCTCATACGTGCGGCCATAGAAGGACTCGAGGTTCGCGCCGTTGGTTGTGCCGGAGGCGTTGAGGAAGGCAACCTTCGGGTACTTTTCCGCGAGCGTCTTGAAGGTGTCGGAATAGCCGAAGGCGGTGCCGATGATGACGTTGTAGCCGCGGTTGATGAAGCTTTCGGCGGCCGGCGTGATCTTGCCGGCGACTTCAGGCACGTTCTCGACGAACGGCAGCTTCATGTTGAGCGCTTTTTCGATTTTCGGCCGCGCCTCGTCGAAGGCCTGCGTCCAGCCGCCGTCGCCTTTGTCGGCGAAATAGAGGAAAGCAATTTTCGGCGGTGCCGACAGGGTGAAACCGGCGGCGTAAGCGACGGCGCCGCAGGTCATCGCGGCGACCGCGGCCAACGGAATGATCTTCTTTAGTTGCATGACTGGCACATCCTTCTGTTCGTTAGAACGCTTTGGATCGTTAGAAGCTCGCAGCCCGGCAGATGCGAAATACTTGCAAACGGCAATGCAAATAGCGTGCCTATTGTTTAGACAGATGCCAACTATTTCTAAGCAAGAACACGTGCGCAAGCCGTGCGCCAATCAAATCGCATTGATCAGCCGGCTTGGGTGATCAGCTGCCAAAGGCGGCCGGGGCTCAGTGGAATTTCCAGCAATTCGATGCCTTTGGCCTTGAGACCGAGCGCATCTTCGATGGCCTGCGCGAATAGCGGGCCGACCGGAATGGCGCCGGCTTCGCCCGCGCCCTTGATGCCGAGCGGATTGAGCGGCGAGGGGGTGACAGTATGCTCAAGTTGCATACGCGGAACGTCGAGCGAGGTGGGCAGCAGGTAGTCGGCGAGCGAGGCGTTGAGCAGTTGGCCGGCGTCGTCGAACAGCAGTTTCTCGTAAAAGGCATTGCCAATGCCTTGCGCAACGCCGCCGTGAATTTGTCCGGCCAGGATCAGCGGATTGATGACCGTGCCACAGTCGTGCACTACGACGTATTTTTTGATCTCCAGCGTCAGTAGCTCAGGATCGACTTCGATGATCATGGCGTGAACGCCGCTGGCGGTCGCGCCGCCCGGCGGGCCAAAATATTGCGTCGATTCCAGACCGGGCTCGGTGCCGGGCTTGACCGCGCCGCGCATCGGGTTGGCCTTCATCGCCAGCTCCGATAACCGTACCGAGCGGCCGGGCACGCCGACGATCTGCACTTCGCCGTTGCCGAGCTCGAGATCTTCTTCCGCGCATTCGAAATGGTCGGCGGCGAGTTTGAGAATTTTTTGCCGTACAACGAGCGCCGCTTCGTTGACGGCATTGCCGGCAACCACCGCGCCGCGACTGGCGAAGGTCCCGGCGCCCCAATGAAAGCGGTCGGTGTCGCCGGTGACGACATCGACGTCGGTGACGAGGCAGCCGACCTGGTCCGCAACAATTTGCGCGAACACAGTAAAGTGGCCCTGGCCCTGCGTGCCGATACCGGTGGCGACGCTGACGCGGCCGTTGGCCTGCACCTGCACGCGCGCGCCTTCATAGGGGCCGATGCCGGTGCCCTCGACATAGTTGGCGATGGCGATGCCGAGGTGTTTGCCCTCGCTGAGCGCTTTCTTCTGTTCGTCCTTGAAGCCGGCATAGCCGATGGCGTCGAGCGCTTTGTTCAGGATCGGCTCGTAATTGCCGCTGTCGTAGGAAAGCGGTGCGAAGTCCTGATAGATGATCTTGTTGTCGTAGGGGAATGCGTCCGGCGGAATGAGATTGCGGCGGCGGATTTCAGCGGGATCGATCTTGAGTTCGTGCGCCGCGATGTCGAGCAGCCGCTCGATGACAAAGACGCCGTGCTGACGTCCGGCGCCACGATACGGCGTCACGATTGGCAGCGTCGTGAACACGGCAGTGAAGGTGCTGTCATAAGCGGGAATGACGTAAGGCCCGAGCAACGTGCACTGGCTGTTGATCGGCACCGTCAGGCCGTACGGATCGTAGGCGCCGGTATCGTGCAGGAACACATCCTTCACCCCGAGGATGCGGCCCTCGGCGTCGAGCGCGATCTGAGCATCGTGGATTTGGCCGCGCTCATGCGTCGTTGCGACGAAATGCTCGAGCCGGTCTTCGATCCATTTGATGGGCCTGTTAAGCCTCGTAGAAGCCCACGGAACAAGCAATTCCTCGGGGTAGAACATCATGATCTTCGGACCGAAGCCGCCGCCGACGAAGGGTGCCACGACACGCACCTGCCGCTCACTAAGACCGAAAACGGCGGCCAGCCCGTTGCGCAGGAACACCGGCGCCTGCGTCGTATCCCATACCGTCAACTGACCGGCGCGCTCGTCCCACTGCGCCACCACGCCGCGCGTTTCCATCGGCGACGAAATACCGTGCTCGTAGGCGAAACGGCGCTTGATGATGTGCGCGGCTTTCGCGGCCGCCGCGGCGTAGTCGCCGTTCTTCTGGCGAACATGGGCGGACACATTGCTGCGCAGATCGTCGTGCACCAGCGCCGCGCCGGGCTTGAGCGCGGCTTCGAGATCGACGACCGCGGGCAATTGCTCGATCTCGACCGCGATATCGGCCAGCGCGTCTTCGGCGATATAGCGGCTCTCGGCGATAACGATGGCGAGAGGCTCGCCGACATAGCGCACCTTGTCCTTGGCGAGACAGGCATGCGTGCGCAGATTGAAGATGACGCCCTCGATCGGCGGCGGCGGCACCAGCAGGGGCCCGGGCTGCCAGAAATCGCCGAGGTCGTGCGCGGTATAGGCGGCGACAACGCCCTCGCGCGCCAAAGCCGCGGAGACATCAACCGAGATCAGCTCTCCGTGCGCGACCGAGCTGCGCAGCAGCGCGGCATAGAGCATGCCGGGAATTTCGAGGTCGTCGACAAACAGCGCCTTGCCGGTGAGGAGCTTCCTGTCCTCGTTGCGGCGGATGGGGGCGCCAAAATTGCGGGTTTCACGGCTGCTCATGTGCGCATCCGTTCGGCGGCGAGCAGCACGGCATCGACGATGTGCTGGTAGCCGGTACAGCGACACAGATTGCCGGACAAAGCCTCACGCACCGCATGCTCGTCGGGCGAGGGGTTGCTGTCGAGGAATGCCGACATCGTCATCAAGATGCCGGGCGTGCAGTAGCCGCATTGCAGTCCGTGACTGTCGTGCATGGCCTGTTGCAGCGGATGAAGGGTTTCACCCTTGCTCAGGCCCTCGACGGTCGCAATCTCGTGGCCGTCGGCCTGCACCGCGAACATCAGGCAGGAACGCGTTGGAAATCCATCAAACAGAATCGTGCAGGCGCCGCAGACGCCGTGCTCGCAGCCGACATGCGTGCCGGCGAGCATCAGTTCGTGGCGGATGAAATCGCTCAGCAACAGGCGCGGCTCGACCGACTTCTCGGTGCGCACGCCGTTAACGGTCACGGCGATGGTATGGCTGTCGGTCATGTGCGCGCCCATGCCGTTGCGAGCGCGCGCCGCGTCAGCACGCCGGCGACATGGCGCTGATAACTCGGATCGGCGTGAGAATTGCCGGGCGGATCGAGCGCTTCCATCGCCAGAGCGGCGGCCTGCTTGATGGCCGCCGGCGTGACTGGGCCACCGATCAGCGATTGCGCCGCGTCGTCGGCATAGAACGGCGTTTGCGCGACGCCGCAATACGTCAGCCGCGCCCGCGTGCAGGTGCCGTCCGCGCCGCGCGTCACGATGGCGGCAATGCCGGCGATGGCGAAATCGCCTTGGCGGCGTGCGACTTCCATGAAACAGGCGCCGCTATTGGCGGGGAGATGCGGCACGACAATTTCGGTCAGCATTTCATCGGGTGCGATCACGGTTTCCAGCGCGCCGACGAAGAAATCCCGCGCCGCAATCTGCCGCGCTGCCTTGGCCGAGCGCAGATACAGCGTGGCGTTCAGCGCCAGCATGATGGCCGGCATTTCGGAGGCCGGATCGGCGTGCGAAAGATTGCCGCCGAGCGTACCACGGTTGCGGATCTGCGGATGCGCGATATGCGGCAAAGCTTCATGAATGATCCGCAGACGTTCGCCGATGCCGGCGTCAGCCTCCAGCATCCGGTATCGCGTCATCGCGCCGATGCGCGTCACGCCATTGGCCTTGATGCCTGACAATTCGGTCAGCGGATTGATGTCGATCAGGACGGCGGGCATAGCCATCCGGAAGTTCATCGTCGGCACGAGGCTTTGGCCGCCGGCGAGAAAGCGTGCTTCGTCGCCGTATTCCGCCTTGGCGGCGAGCGCCTCATCCAGCGTGCGCGCGATGACATATTTGAACGGGGCAGGCTTCATCGGCCGACGCTGTCGACTTTCTTTGCAACGATGGGCCCCGACAGCCCGAACAACGAAGCAAAATAAGAGGACGAATGCGCCGCAATGTCAAAGGGCGTACCGCTAGCCTTAAGTTTTTGGGATAGGCCCGAACGCCGGCGGCGGAACGCGGCGCTTGGACGCTGCTTCGTATGATGACGCGATTTCCAGCAGGCGATCTTCCTTGCCCGGTTCGGCGCGGAACACCAGCGAGAAGGGCAGGCCGGGCGCGGGAATCGACGTCGGCGTGTGCGAGCCTTGCGACACGTATTTCTTGCCGTCGACCGTGAGTTTGAATACCGGATCGTAGACAGTCGTCACGTATCCAGCCGGCACCAGCATTTCGGTGAGCCCGGCGTTGGGGCCATAGAGCGACTCCGGCCGCAGGTTGCTCGGCAGGTCGTATTGATGCGGATGGCCGATGAGGCCCGGCGCCCAGGGCGTATGCAGACGCACCAGCGCGTCGAGCTTGTTCTCCAGGATCACCATCATATCGGCGCGGCGCAGCAATTCGCGCAGCATGATGCGCTCGTTGACGCCCTGGCGGCCGTCGAGCGGATTGCGCGGATCGGCGATCTCTTCCCAGTTCTTGAAGGCCGAACGCTGGTCGTCGCCCCAGAACTTGGAGCGCTTGTTGAGCTCGGCAAAGCTGGTCAGCGTTTCGGTGAAGCCCTTGGCCTTCCAGTCGGCGGCGCGCCGCGTCAAATATTGTGGAATGTGGAAGCGGAAGGTGTTGGACAGCTCCTGCTGCTGGATGGTGCCGATATCGAGATTGATCGGCCCCTCGATGTGGCCGTCGGCCAGCGCCACGCAATAATCGATCGGCATCATTTTGCCGGTGCCGAAGGTCTTGCCCGGGAAGAATTCAGTGGGAATGATGGCGGCGGCGAATTCCTTGAACAGTGGCGTGCCGTCCTTGCCGAGCCGGAACAGGATGTCCGGCATGAACACCGGTATAAGAAGCGCCAACGCGCGGCGGAAATCCACCGTCATTTTTTCGCAACTGGGATCCGGCTGCCACAGCGGATCGCCGGATTCGACAAGCGTCGCGCCGAGCTTATCGGCGAGCACGCTCTGGATTTCCTTCTTGGCGGCGTCGACGATGGGCTTCTCGGTGATCGAATCCTTCGGATAGACCATCGACTCGCGAATGACGCCGAGCCGTACGCCCTTCAGCGCGCCGGGCGCACCATTGGCGGTGGCGTGCTTGCTGTAGCCGCCGGCAATGACCGACGAGCGCGGCACGGTCGTGAACGGATCGCGCGGATCGTAATAGCCGTCGTCCGGGTCTTTCAGCGCATCGAGGATTTTCGCGCAGTCGGGCAGGTTGCGGGCGTGGATGCCGGTGCGGTCGCAATGGATGTCAGCGCCGATGGCGCCTCCGTCGAAGCCGATCATCGCCTTGTGCGGCAGGATCAGCGCCACGGCATTGTGGTTGGACGGGCCGCGGCAGGAGGCGCGCGTTTCCTCGCCGAGGCTCGCCATCACCATGTTGGTTGACACCGATAGCGCCGAACCCGAGCTGGAGCCGAGCGAAGCCGCACGCGTCGTGTCGTAGGGATTCGACGGATTGCCGCCCCAGGTCGCGCGCTGATAGCCGAGCACGGAGGGGATCACCTTCGCGGGCTGGTGCCGGCCACCGGGATCGCCGGCGCGGCCGTTATATTCGGTGTTGATCGCCTTGGCGAAGATGATAGCGCCCTTGTTGCGCAACTGCTCGACCAGTCTGTGGTCGCGCGCCGGGAAATCGAAGTCGTAGGACGCGTCGCCGCCACCGGTTGAGCGCATGTCCTTGGTGTCGAACGGGTCCTTGAACGAAAACACGACGCCGTACATCGGCATCTTGTCGAGGTCTGGATTGCGCCCGAATTGCGCGTCGAGTTCGGCGGCGCGTTCGAGCGCGTCCGGCTGATGACGGAAGAATTCGCAGATCGGCGGCGCGCCTTTCGGCAACGGGCCTTTCGACGGATGCAGGTCGTAGTCGCCACGGCAGGTGACCGAGCGTTCGCCGCGAATATTCAAGGTGCCAATGGAATTGACCTGACCGGCGTTGGGAATGCCGACGATGGTGCCGAACTGTTGCTGTACCGAAGGATCGGACGCGGTCGCTTCCATGCGGCCGTATTCGAGCGGCGGGCCCTTGTATTTGTCGAGGTCGGGCACAAGGTCCGACATCTTCATCGTCTTGGTCGGAAACTTGAGCGGCTTGCCACCGCGCACGGCTCCCGTCGCTTCAGGAATATCGGCGCCGTCTTCCGTCACCAGCATGCTCGATGGGCCGTTGAAGGCGCGCACGCGTGCGATGTAATGCTCGACCGTGGCCTTGACCGTTGTCTCGCCAGATTGGATCGCGGCGTGCAACTCGTCGATGGTTGCTTCTTCGAGGCGGAAGGGGGCGTGCGGCTTGTTCATGGAGGGCCTTGCATGTGCGCGGCCGCTGAAACGGCCGTTCGTATTGTGAAACTATTGTTGCGGTGCGGAACCGGTTGCGGCGTCAGGCTACAACGGTTGCCTCGCGCTTTGAAATAGATTCAATTGGTGCGAACGAGAACACAGGGTTGGGAATTTCGCATGTCGCAAAAACAAGAAGAATTGTCGTTTGTCTACTTTCCGGAGAACTACCGCTGGTCGCACGGCCTGCTCATCGGCCTGAACATGGCGCCGTGGGGTGGGGCGGAAATCGGCGAAATCCACCGCATCGGTCTGCGCCTCAAGGATCACGTCGGCAATGACGACGTGTGGTTCCGCGAGTGGGCCAAGGAGGCCCGCACGGTCGAGGATCGTGGGCGGGAACGGATTGCCGACGGACATGGCAAGAGCGGCGCGGAATATCTCAAGCGTGCCAGCGCCTACTACCATGTCGGCGAGCGCTTCCTGCAACCCAAGAGCAAGGAAGGCAACGACGCCTATATGCGTGGCGTTCATTGTCTGCGTGACGCGGCGAAGTATCTAAAGCGTCCCAAACTCGAGCACGTCGAGATTCCCTACGGTGACACTACTCTTCCGGCGATCTACGTCCACGCGGAGCCGATGAATGGCGGCAAGAAGGTGCCAGCCATGGTGTTTTTCGATGGGCTCGATGTCACCAAGGAGATTCAGTATCTCAAGGGTGTCGCCGATCTTGCGGCGCGCGGCATCGCCTGTCTGATCGTGGATGGGCCCGGCAATGGCGAGGCGATCCGTTTCCGAAACCTGTACCTCCGTCATGACACCGAACATTACGCGACGCCGTGCTACGAATGGCTGGCGGCGCGGCCGGAGGTCGATGCCAAACGCATCGGCGTGATGGCGATCAGCCTCGGCGGCTACTATGCGCCGCGCGCGGCCGCGTTCGAGCAACGCTTTGCCTGCTGCATCGCCTGGGGCGCGCAGTGGGACTACCAGAAAATCTGGCAGGACCGCTTCGACCGCATCGCGTCATCGGTAACACCGTCACTGTCGGTGGCCGCCCAGCATATTTCGTGGGTGCTGAACGCCAGCGGCCAGGAAGATGCGCTCAAAAAGCTTGAGCCGTTCAAGCTCGATGGCGCGGTGCAGAAAATAACCTGCCCGTTCCTGATGCTGCATGGCGAGGGCGACGAGCAGATTCCACTGCCCGAGGCGCAGAAGTGCTTCGACGCCGTCGGCTCAAAGCAGAAGGTGTTCAAGCTCTTCACGCGCGAAGAGGGCGGCTATCACCATTGCCAAATCGATAACCAGAGCATCTGCTCTGCGTATATGTGGGACTGGCTCGAGGACGTGCTGAAGCCGGGGAACTAGCCGGCTTCAGCGTAATCTTATTGGTCGACGTGGATGTTGTTGTCGCGGATGACCTGGCCCCAGCGGGCGATCTCGCTCTTGAGTTGCTCGTTGGCGAAGGCGACCGTGCGCTGCTCCTTCGGATAGATGAAGAACCCTTCGTCGTCCCAGGTCTTGATGATCGTCGGATCGGAGACGGCTTCCTGCATCGCGGCGTTGAGCGTGTTGATCACGGCGTCCGGCGTGCCGGCCGGCGCGTATAGTGCCTGCCAGTAGAGAATCTCAAGTTTCGGACCCAGCGCTTTCACGAAACTGCCGACGTCCGGCAGTTTGTCGAGCTTTGCCGCCGAGGTGACGCCGAAGGCCTTCAACTGCCCGGCTTTCACTTGCGGCACGATCGACTGCGGCGTGGCGAAGAACAGGTCGACGTGACCGCCGAGCAGATCGGTGATCGCCGGCGCGGCGCCGCGATAGGGAATCTGGTCGATCTCAACTTTGGCTTCCTGCGCGACCAGCGTGGTGGCGAGATGGCCGGTTGCGCCGTAACCCGGCAACGCGGCCTTCAGCCGGTTGGTCTTCATGTAGGTGAGCAGTTCCGCCAGCGTATTCGGCGGCAGATCCTTGCGGCCAACCATCACCAGCGGGTTGTTGTTGACCATCATCACCGCGGTGAGGTCCTTCACGGTGTCGAAGGTCAGGCTTTTGTACAGCGTCGGGTTCGCCGAAATCTGCAGGTTATGCAGCAGCAGCGTGTAGCCGTCGGGCGTCGCTTTGGTGACGCGGTTGGTGGCGATATTGGTGCCGCCGCCGGTGACGTTCTCGACGATGAAATTCTGGCCGAACTTCTTCGACAGGAAGTTGGCGACCACGCGTGCGGTCTGGTCGGTGGGGCCGCCCGCCGGATACGGACAGATGATGGTGACGTTGCGGCTTGGGTATTGCTGCGCCGACACCGGTGCAGCGAGCAAAGCGAGGCCGAAAACGGACGCAGTTAGGACGGCAAGGCGCTTCATGACGGATCCTCCCAGGGAATTTTTTGCTTTAGTTTTTTTGAAGCTTACCCCTGCGGAATGACCGGCAACAAGAGGTATGGCTGCTTGCCGGCGGCGAAATGGACCGTGTTTCGCCCGCCGAAAATCTTCGCGGGGCGGTCGTCCGGATCGATGTGCAGGAAGGGGCCGACGCCCTTCATCGGATAGGGCGCATTCGGCAGCGCGATATCGGTGCCGTCAACTTCGTAATCCTTGCCGCGCACGGTCAGCGCGAGGGTGTAACCCGGCGGCACAACGATGCTGGTCGGCCAGATCTCGATGTCGAGTTCCACCGGCTCGCCGGGCTTGAGCGGCAACTCCGTATCATGCGTATGCCACGGCCGGTACGGCTTCGATTTCGCCGGGTCGAGCTTGCGCTGCGATGCGCGCAGCCAGCCCAAGCCCACCGGCACACGCGGATCGTTGGAGCCGATGAAGGTGACTTCCTTGCCCTTGGGATCGAACACGCGCAGCACCAGGAACAGATCGGCGTCGGTAGTGTCCGACGACACCCAGATTTTTGCAGCGACCGGCCCGGTGATTTCCAAAGGCTCGGTCATCGGCGGTGTGCTAAAGGTCAGACCATCGCCTGTGGTCTCGTAGGTCAGCGCGGTCGTAGCCGAAGGCTCGGCGGTGGCGAGGCCCTTGTCGGGCTGCAGGAAATATTTGGTCCACTGAGTGCGCGTCAAAGGCCACTCGGTTTCAGCGCGCAGCACGAACTTCTCGTCCGGATGGCGGACATTGACCGACACCGGCGGCTGTTTGCTCCAGCCGGTATCCTCGCCTTTGAGGAAATAGCTGAAGAACTTCTTCTGCAGGCCTTCGCCATAGCTGCTGTAGAAATGTGTGAAGTGCGTGTCGCCGTGCACCTCCAGCCATTTCTGCTTCGAGCCGGCGGCGGCCCAGCCTTCGAAATTGCCGCGCGTGTGCAGACCCATGCCGCCCCAGTTCGCCGCCGAGAGCAGCGGCGTATCGATCTGCGGGAAATCCGCCGTTCGTGCCGCGTAATAGTCATCGCGGAGTTTGTGCGCCTTGGCTTCGCCGGGTGTATCGGTCCGTTTGGCCTTCAACACGTCGGGCGACAGCGTCAGCGGTCCCGCGACCGGCTCGCCGGTGACAAGGCTTTTGGCGCCGCGATCGCCAACGCCGTGCTGCACGCCCGCCACCTGACGCGGATGCCAGCTGCTGAGGAAGTCGCTCAGGATTCCGCCGTGACGGCAAAGCTCGCGATAGTAGTCGCAGGAACCTTCCCAGATGCACAGCGCGGCGAGATGCGGCGGCCGTAGCGCGCCGGCATTCCATTGGTTCATGGCGTAGTAGGAAATGCCGTTGATGCCGACTTTGCCATTGCTCCAGTTTTGCGTACCGGCCCACTCGACGCATTCGTAGATGTCTTGCGCCTCGCGCGCCGACCAGACGTCAAGCGTGCCCGGCGAGCGCCCCGAGCCACGCGAGTCGATGCGCGCACAGGCATAACCGTCCGGCACCCACTTCTCGGGATCGACCAGTTCCCAGTTCTGATATTTGTTGCTGGAGCCTTCGAGCACTTCCGGCGCCGACTTGATGACGCGCGACCACTGGCTCTTGTAGCCTTCCTGGAACGACAGACCCTTGGCGTAAGGTCCGTAACTCAGGATGACGGGATATTTTCCCGGCTTCGTCGGACGAAACACATCCGCGCGCAACACGACACCGTCGCCCATGTGGATGGCGGCATCCCAGTCGATCTGCATGCCGTCGCGGATTTCGCTCTTTGCCGTATCCAAAGGTGCGTTCATGGGGCCTCCCGGGCATTGTTCTTATTTGAAGTTCTGCACCATTTTGTCGCGCAGAAACTTTGGCAGCTCCGCAAGATCGCCGCTCCCGGCGCCGTTGGCAACAGCCGATGACAGCGACGCCAGAGTTCCGGCAGACAGCGGCATCGGCACGCCGGTGAGCGCACCGGTTGCGACCGCCGACATGATGTCCTTGCGTAACGTGCGGATGTCGAGAGTCATCTCCGGGATCTCGCCCTTGATCGCGCCGACTTTGCTGCGCATCCAGTTGCTGGCGTAGGGCGCCTCGAGCAGCACATCCATCATCTGGTCGATGGTGAGGCCTTGCTGTGTGCCAAGCGCGAGCGATTCCGATAATGCCTGGATGTAGGAGCCGAGCCCGAGATTGACCGCGAGTTTCATCGCGTAGCCGGCGCCGTTCGGTCCCATGTGATCGATGCGTCGCGTCAGTTTTTCCAGAACGGGGCGGGCGCGGTCGAGGTCTTCGGCGCGACCGCCGACAAGTGCAAACAATTTTCCATCGCGTACCTGCGGAATGGTGCCGAGGACCGGCGCCTCGATGATACGTGCACCTTTGGCTTCGACCAGCGGCACGAGTTCGCGGCCGGTCATCGGCTGCAGCGTGCTCATCTCGATGAACAGTTTTCCTTTGACGTCGCCTTCGAGAAAACCATGCGACCCTGTGAAAACACGACGGACGCCGTTGTCCTCGGTGATGATCGAGATGACGATCTCAGATTCAGCGGCCACTGCGCGTGCATTTGCTGCAATGCGCACGCCGCTGCTGGTGGCGGCCTTCATCGCCTCGGCATTGCTATCCCATGCGATAACCTCAAAGCCGTTGTCGCGCAGTCGTTGCGACATCGCCGCGCCCATGCGGCCGATTCCGACGAGACCGATCTTCATGACATGCTCCCATTTCATTCAAGACATGGCCGCGCTTCATGCGGCGCATTGCGCATCTTTATCGTGCGATAATTGACAGCGATCTGTGCTCAGATACTCTCTGCGGGTCAACGCTAAACATCAATTCACGCGGCGCCACAAACAAAAAACAGCCGCGCGGGTCCTGGGAGGGACATCATGACATTCCAACTCCGTCTCGCGACGTTCGGTTTGCTGTCGGCTATCGCCGCCGCTGCCGTCGTGACGCCCGCAAGCGCTGCCGACTTCACGCTGAAATGGGGCGTGGTTACGCGCGGCGACATGCAGGAAAAATTCGGCCACAAGCTCGCGGAAATCTTGCCGAAGGCGACCAACGGCCGTGTCGAGGTCAAGGTGTTTCCCGGCGGCCAGCTCGGCAACCCGGCGGCGCTGCTTGAAGGCGTGCAGCTTGGCACCATCGAGGGCTATGAAAATCCCGCTGACTTTTTCTCCGGCGTCGATGCGCGCTACGGCACCTTCAGCATTCCGTTCCTGTTCCGCGATACCGCGCACGCCAACAAGACGCTCGCCGATCCCGAGCTGAACGCCTACATCCTGGACATGGCCGAATCCAAAGGCCTGGTCGGCGTCAATCTCGCGGTCGCGGCAGAGTCGCTCTACTTCGGCGCCAAGAAGCCGTTGCGCACGCTCGCCGACTTCAAGGGCCTGAAGCTTCGCGTCAACGCCACGCCGGCCGAACGGGCGCGCATGGCCGCGCTCGGCGCCACCGCGGTGCCGATGGGCCTCCCGGAAATGATCACCTCGCTGCAGAACGGCGTCATCGACGGCACCATGAGCGGCATCTCGATCTACACCAACTTCAACCTGCAGAATGTCGGCAAGACGCTGACCGAAACCCACGATACGCTGCTGATCTCCTTCGGCGCCTTGAGCAAAGCCTGGCTCGACAAGCTGCCGCCGGATCTGCGCAAAATCGTGGTCGACGAAGCCCGCAAGCTTCAGCCATGGGCACGCCAGACGGCGGTCGACGAAGTGGTCGAACTCCGCGGCAAGTGGGTCGAGAAGGGCGGCGAGATCATCACGCTGCCGGCGGCCGATCAGGCCGAGCTCGAGAAGCGCCTGAAGCCGATTGGCGCCGAAGTCACCAA
The DNA here is from genome assembly GCA_903885555.1 of uncultured Hyphomicrobiales bacterium. Taxonomy (GTDB): domain Bacteria; phylum Pseudomonadota; class Alphaproteobacteria; order Rhizobiales; family Xanthobacteraceae; genus Pseudolabrys. The sequence continues at coordinate 63,622 of CAISIV010000148.1, read as the reverse complement.
GAGCGACCCGGTATTGAAAGCGTTCTACGACAAGCTCCAGGCGACGTCCGCCAAGTATTGAGGAAGTACTGAGCTTGCGACTACAAACTGGCGGCGCGCTCGGCAACGGTTGAGCGCGCCGGCTTTTTAGAATCGACTGCGCCGGGGGCGGCTCGGAATTCTGGGGTTGTAAGCATGCCGGACGATCAAGCTCCGTCGCAGCGGAAGAACATTGAAGAACTGATCTTCGTCAAAATCCCGCATGTGATCGCGGGCATTTTGTTCTTCGCCGGCGTCGCCATCAACATCTTCAATGTCGTTGCGCGCTACGTGTTCGCTTCGCCGGTATTTTGGGCAGAAGAGATTTTGGTGTTTCTGGTGATCTGGACCGTGTTTCTGGTGGCCGGCACCGTGACCTACCGCGGCGCGCATCTCAACATGGACCTGATCTATTCCGGCATGAACCGGCACTGGAAGCTCGCGGTGAACGCCGCGGTTCTGGTGTCGCTGATCGCCAGCACATCCTTTGCGGCTTTCCAGTCGGCGAAGATCGTCATGCTCCATTACCGCAATCACGGCGTCACGGCGGCAACGGATATCCCGCTGTGGATTCCGATCTCGGCGCTGCTGTTCGGTTTCAGTTTCATGGCCTTGGCGGCAATCGTTCGTTTCCGGTCGTATTTGACCGGGAAATTCGATTAGGGCGGAGCGATAGCCATGTACTGGGTTATGGGAATCCTGCCCTTCGTGCTGCTCCTGCTGGGCTTTCCGATCTTCCTGCTGTTGCTCGTCACCTCGCTGATCATCCTTTTGTGCTTCTTCGAAGTGCCGATGACGGTGGTGCCGCAGATCGTCTTCAACAGCCTGAACAAGTTTCCGCTGCTGGCGGTGCCGTTCTTCGTGTTCGCCGGAGATCTGATGTCGCGCGGCGGCATTTCGGTGCGGCTGCTGAAGTGGGTTGAATCGCTGATCGGCGGTTTCCGCGCGCACATCCCAATGACGTCACTGGGCTTTGCCGCTTTGTTCGGCGCCATTTCCGGCGTGACGACGGCGGCGACGGCGGCGATCGGCACCTTGACCTATCCGCGCATGCGCAAGGCCGGTTACAGCGAGAAGTTCGCGTCGGCTTTGATCACCGCGGAAGGCGCGCTCGACAACCTGATCCCGCCGTCGATCGCGATGATCATCTATGGCATCGCGTCGGACACCTCGGTCGTGCAGCTGTTTGCCGCCGGCATCGGCCCGGGCCTGCTGCTGAGCGGAATGTTTGGCGTCTACATCTATTATCATTCGATCAGCGTCGGCATCACCGACACCGGCAAGTTCTCGTTCATTGGTTTCTTGCAGGCGACGAAAGACGGTGTCTGGGCGCTTGGCGCCATCGCCATCATCTTCGGCGGCATTTACTCCGGCGTGTTCTCACCGACCGAGGCGGCGGGCGTCGCCAGTGTCTATGCAATCTTCGTCAGCTATTTCATCTACCGCGAGACGACGCTGTACGAAATCTTCGAGACCGGCGCGCGAGCGATGTTCCTGACGGGACTTATCTTCATTATTGTCGCCGTAGCGGGTCTCTATGCTTGGCTGCTGACCATTAGCGGTATCGCACAGGATACCGTTTCGCTGATCACCAGCATGCATTCCGAGCGCTGGGTCATTCTGTTGGTGATCAATGCGTTCCTGCTGTTCGTCGGCTGCTTCCTCGATCCGGCCTCGGCCCTGATCATGCTGACGCCGCTGCTGGCGCCGGTCGCGGTGTCGCTCGGCATCGATCCGATCCACTTTGGTGTTATCGTGGTGATGAACCTGACGATAGGGACGTTTCATCCACCGTTCGGGCTGAACATCTTCGTCACCCAGGCGCTGTTCAAGACGCCATCGGCGGTGCTCTACACCGGGCTGATCCCGTTTGTGACGATCGCGGTGTTTGCGCTGATGCTGGTGACGTACGTGCCGGCGATCTCGCTCTGGATCATGCGGCTGCTGAGCTAGACGGCGATGACGATCTTGCCGAAGTGCGCACCGCTTTGCTGGCGCGTATAGGCGCCCTTGGCGTCATCGAAGCCGAACACCTGATCGATCGCCGGCCTGAGCTTGTGCAAAGCGATGGCGCGGTTCATGTCGGCGAACATGTCACGCGAGCCGACGTGGATGCCCTGCAGACGGATCGACTTGCGATTGATCATGCGCGGATTGATAGAACCGGGGCCTGCCAGCGCGCCGATCACGTAAATCGAGCCGCCCTGACGCACCGCGTTCATCGATTTTTCCAACGTCCCGGCGCCGCCGACCTCGAGGACGTGATCGACGCCATCGCCGCCGGTCTGTTTGAGGATTTCCTGATCCCAGTCCGGCGTCGTCCGGTAGTTGACCGCTACATCGGCGCCCATTGATCTGGCGCGCGCCAGTTTCTCGTCGCTGCTGGACGTATGGAACACGAAGGCGCCGTGGATCTTGGCGAACTGCAGGCCGAAACAAGCGACGCCGCCGGTGCCGAGAATGGCGATGGTTTCGCCGGCTTTGATCTGGCCGGTCGTTACAATCGCATTCCATGCGGTGAGTGCCGCGCAGGGCAAAGTGGCGGCTTCCTCGAAGCTGAGATGATCGGGGATCTTGATCGCGCCGATGTCATTCAGCAGCGCGTATTCCGCCAATACGCCGTCGACCATGCCGCCGAGCGAATTCTTCGATGCATTTGCCGGGATGCGTCCACCGGTCCATCCCTGAAAGAAAGTGCTGGCGACGCGGTCGCCGACCTTGAACTGCGTCACGCCGGGGCCGATGGCGGCGACTTCGCCGGCGCCGTCGGACAGCGGGATGACGGGGAATTTGGTGTAGCCGTAGGCGCCCTTGATGACGCCCTGGTCGCGGTAGTTGAGCGCGGCGGCGCGGATGCGCACGACGATCTGGCCGTGGCCGGGCGTGGGCTCGGCACGGTCCTTGTTGAGCGCGAGGCCATCGAGGCCTTTGGTGTCGCAGACCTCGTAAGCCTTCATGCCGGCGGGCTTTCGATCATGCCGGCGACGTTCTTGAGCGCCGCGCGCAGGTTGTCGAACATCGCGATACCTTCGGCCGCGGCCTTGCGCTTGACGGCATGGCCGCGTGAACCGGGCAGGCGCGGCGGCTCGGCGCCGGGCATGCTTTTGGCGGTCGTGACCTTCTCGGCGATATGCGTCATGCGCACGCCGTAAGCTTCGCTGCCGGCAAAGCCGTCCGGATTGAGCGCGAGGAAAAACTGGCAGATGTTGCTCGGCCGCTTGACCATGTTCTCGTAGGTCACCTGGAAGCCCGGCTCGCCATCGGACAGCGCACTGCACAGCACCTCGACCATCAGCGACAGCGCGTAGCCTTTGGGGCCGCCGATCGGCACCAGCGAGCCTTTGACCGCGACAGCGGGATCGGTGGTCGGCTGGCCGGTGGGATCAAGCGCCCAGCCTTCGGGGATCGCCTTCTGTCCGGCCGCCAGTGCGTGACGAATGCGTGAGCGCGCCACAGTGGACGTCGCCATATCGGCAACGACCGGATCGGCATTGGGAATGGGGAAGGCAGCGCCGATGGGATTGGTGCCGAACAGGCCATCGGTGCCGCCGGTTGGCGCAATCGCCGGCATGGCGTTGGTGAAGGCGAGCCCGATCATGCCATGCTCGGCGGCACGCTCGGCGTAATAGCCTGCCGCGCCAAAGTGGCTGCTTTTGCGCACCGCGACGGCGCCGAGGCCGTGCGTTCTGGCCATATCGATCGCCATGTCCATGGCGCGCTGGCTGACGACAAGGCCGAGACCGTTGTCGGCATCGATCACCGCGCAGCACGGCATCGCGTGCTTCACGGCAAACAGCGGCTGGCACTTGATGGTCTGGTCGATGAGCCCGCGCGTATAGAGCGGCAGATGCACCGCGCCATGGGAATCCGAGCCGTGCAACTGGGCCCAGACCGCGACTTCCGCAGCGATATCGGCATCGGCACGCGGCACGCCGCATTGCACGAATACGTCCGAGACAAGCTTCGACAGTTCGGCCGGGGTAATGCGGTCGGCGGCGGCGGTCTGCCGCAGGCGGGCGGCGAGGGCTGCGATATCGCTCATACTGACAAATCTCTACTTGGGTGCCGCGCCGGGGAAGAAGGCCTCAGCATTGCGATGGAAGATCTTCTCGTAGACTTCCTCGCTATAGCCCAGCGAACGCCAGTCGTCAGTCAGCCGTTCCAGCGTCAAGGTCGGCCAGTCCCAGCCGAACATGATGCGATCCTGCAGGCGGCTGCCGATGTCTTTCTTCAAAGCCGGCGTGAAATATTTCGGCGACCAGCCGTGCAATTCGTATTGCACATTCGCCTTGTGCAGGAGGATGGCGATCATGTCGTCCTGCCAGGGCCAGGCGGGGCGGCCTGCAAGAATTTTCAGTTCAGGATAGCGCGCGGCGACATAATCGACATGGCGCGGATGGCCGTCGTCCAAAAGGATGCCTTTGCCGCCGGGCAGGCCCTGGCCGATGCCAGTGAGGCCTGTCATCAGCAGCACCGGCGCGCCGACCTCGATCGAAAGCTTGTAGAACGGGTCCCAGATCGGGTCGCTCGGCGGGTAGCCGAGGTTGTTCTGGCTCTGGCAGAATCCATAGAATCCGGTGTTGGAATCCAGCAACCTTCGGAATTCCTTCAGCCAGAAATCCTTCATCGATGGATTGATGGCGACCCAGTTGCCGTAGACGATATCGGGGTTCTTGCGCGCAAACTCGATGACGTAGTCGTGCGACTGCCGGATCTGGTCCTCGTCGGTGAAGCGCCAGGTGCGGTAGATATCGAGAATGGTGCGCACCTTGCGTGTACGGAAGGTGTCCGCCATTTCCTCTTCGGTCTCGAAGGTGCGCTTGCGCTTGAACACGCGCTGCGCCTGCTCGTAGTCCTCCTGCGAGGCGTGGTGCAGGCCGGCCTTGGTCGAGAAATGCGAATGGCAGTCGAAATAGCGCATGGTGCTCACTTCTTTTCGTAACGGTGATCGAGGATCCGCTTCGGCTTGCCTTCGCGGCCGCGGTTCGACCATTCCATCAGGGCGTCTTCCTTGACGAGTTCGACGGCGAGCTTGAGGCCCAAATCAGAGTGCAGCCGCTTCTCGATGTGATCCTTCAGGCCATCCCAGCCGCCGGCGTCGTCACGGACTTCGACCTTCACCGTCATTTCGTCGCGCACGACGCCGTCGCGCACGTTGCGCTCGGCGATGCAGAGCCATTCGCCGGTGGTGCGCTCGTCGCTCTTGATCGCGGGCAGGCAGGCTTGCGGCCAGATGCTGACGCCACGGATGCGCACCATCGTGTCGCTGCGGCCGAGCATCTTCTGCATGCGGCGGAAGCAACTGCCGCATTCGCAGCGCTCCGTCGAGATGACGCGGGTGAGGTCGCGCAGATTGAAGCGGATCATCGGTTGCTGGCGGCGGTGCAGGATGGTGCACACCATGTTGCCGATCTCGCCATTCGGCACGGCCTTCTCGTCCTCGACGCCGACGACTTCGAAGTAGGTGCTGTCTTCGTGGAAATGCAGCCCGGCTTTGTGTTTGCATTCGAAGGCGCCCATGCCCATCTCGTGCGTGCCATACATGTCGTAGACGTCACAGCCCCACAGGCTTTCGAGCTGGTTGCGGAAGGCGTTGTCGACATCGGGGCCGAGGCCGCAGCCGAGGAACTTGGTCTTCAAGTCGCGCACGTCGAAGCTCAGTTCGTCGCGCGCCACCTTGGCGAGCTGCGTGGCGTATTCGGGGCGCACGTACCAGACGTTGGTGCCCCAATCCTGGGCGATCTCGATCTGGCGGCGTGAACTGGTGACGGCGCCGGTGCCGGTGGTGATCGGCAGGGCGCCGAGATAGTCGTGGCAGGCCTTGTAGCAGCACCAGCCGGCGTTACCGAGCGAGGCGGTGTGCGGGATCTGGACGCGGTCGCCGGGCCGCACGCCGACGATGTAGAGATTGCGCGCGTGGGTGAGGCCGTTGAGTTCCCATTCCTGCGGCGCGTAGAGCGTGGGGCGCGGCTTGCCGGTGGTGCCGCCGCTGGTTTGCAGCTTCATCGGCGTCGTCTGCATCAGTTTGGTGACGTCGCCATTGATCAGGCCGAACGGCGGGTTCTCTTCCTGATCCTTCTTGATGTCGGCGGAGTCGAACATCGGCAGCTTGACGATATCGTCGATGCTCTTGATGTCGCTCGGCTCAAGGCCGGCGGCCTTCCAGCGCCGCTGGTAGAATCCGTTTTGCCAGCCGGTTGTCATCAGATCGAGGAACTGTTCGTTCTGGAAGGCGCGGATCTGGTCGGCCGACCAGCGCCAGCGCGTCTGCTCGAACACGTCCGGCACCGGATACTTCTTGTAGAGTGCGTCCCAGTCGATCGACCGGTGATAGTTCGGCAAGGTGCTCTGCACGATATTTCGGTCGACAACCGACATTGAAGTCTCCGTCAGAATTCCAAACGTCTGCGCAGCAAGCCGCCGCGCAGGGCGACGTCAGCCGCGTTTCAACGATCTCCGGTCTTGTAGGCCGGGGCGTCGCGGTCGAGCTTTCGCAGCAGCGCGCGCCACGTCATTTGGTTGAACGGCGCATTGCCGTCGGTGATGATGCGGGCCTGGCCGATCGTTGCGTCGAGCACGGGCTGCGGCGGTACGTAGGGCTTCACGCTGCCGGCTCCGGACCGAACCTGCGTCTCGCAGGCGCGGATCAGCAGGAAGGCCAGCATGTAGGCTTCATGTATCGTGTGGCCCCACAGCACGAAACCGTGGCCGCGCTGCAGGACGATCTGGCTGTTGCCGAAATTCTTGGCGAGGCGCTGGCCTTCCTCGTCGGTCGACAACAGGCCTTCGTAGTTGTGATAGCCGATGGGTCCGAGCCACATTGCATATTGATTGCCGGGGATGAGACCCTGTTCCTGCATCGCCACCGCAGTTGCGTACTTGGTGTGCAGGTGCATGACGCACTGCGCCTGCGGATAGGCGTCGTAGATGCCCTTGTGAAACGGGAAGGCGAACTTGTGCGGCATCTCATCGCTCGGCACGACGTGGTTGCACTTGTCGTCGAGCTTGTGGAGGTTCGAGGCGGTGACTTCCTCGAACAAAATGGCTGCCGGGTGCATCAGATATTGGTTTGGGTGGCCGGGAACGCGCGCCGACAGATGAGCGAACAGCAATTCGTCCCATTCGTTCAGTGCCGACAGCCGAAAAGCAGCTGCCAGATCGACGCGGGCCTTCCATTCCTCGGCGCTCACGCCGGGCTTCAAAGCGGGTGCAGGTGATTGCATCGACGTTCCCCCGTTTGCCATTGCAGCGAACCGCATTTTGGAGCGGCTTTGGCCCGGCCGGGGCTCCCGGTCAGGCAGCCGATCTTAGCCGGGAAGGAGCCCACGCAGGAAATGAAGTAATCCCGCTTCCACTATGAAAGCCCGCCATGAGAGCTCGCCATGAAAGCTCGCAATGGCCGGCGCTATCTGGCTCTTTTGGGCGCGGGGCCTTTGGCCGGCTGGTTGGCGATCTCGTGGAGGATCTGGATCATCCAGCGGTTGGCGGCGTCATTGCCCAATTGGGGGTGCCAGACGATACGGGTCGGCTGCAGCGGCAGTTCAACCGGGCAGGTAACGACTTTGAGTTTATAGAGTTCGCTGCACATCTCGCCGACACGGCGCGGGATACACATCACATAGTCGGTGTCGAAGATGATGGGCGGCGCCAGCGCGAACTGGCTGACCGTTAGCACGTGACGCCGCACCAGGCCTTTGAGTTCGAGCACGCGGTCAATGCGGCCGGTGTGGGTCGGCATGATACCATCGACCGGAATGTAGACGTGCTTGGCCCCGGCGTAGTTTTCCAGCGTCAGCGGCTTTTTGCCGAGCGGGTTGTTCGGCGCCATCACGACGACGACACCGTCTTCGTACAGCAGTTCGGTGGCAAAACGGTCGGGCGGCTGGTCGATCATGCCGACGACCATGTCGGCCTCCTGCTTGTCGAGCAGGCTCCAGACATTCTGCATGACATTGAGTTTAATTCGCAAATCGACGTTGGGTGCGCGCGCCTTCACCGTCTGCACAAGCGCATTGAGGTGCAGCGTCGCCGCATAATCCGTCATCGCGATCTGGAACGTGTGCACCGCCTTGGCCGGGTTGAAATCGGTCGGCGCCAGTGCGGCGCGGATGTGCGCCAGCGTCGGGATGACGGCGGTGGACAGGGCGATAGCCCGCGGCGTCGGCCGCATCTCGCCCGAGCCGCGGATGAACAACTCGTCCTTCAAGACGAGACGAAGCCGATTCAGAGCGTGGCTGATGGTCGATTGCGATACGTTGAGCCGTTGCGCCGCGCGCGTGACGGAGCGTTCCTGCATCACCGCCTCGAAGACGAAGAGCAGGTTCAGGTCGATCCGCGCGAGGTCGTCGGCTCTCATCGTGATTTCAACTACTGCGGCCGGTGGCGCTTCACCGCTTCGAGATTGGTGGAGTCTTCGCCCATATAGACGCCGCGCTCCCAGGTCCGTTTGAGCGGGTCGGACACTTTCAACGTCATCTTGCCGATGTGCTGGATCTCGATGTCGACCGTCTCGCCATCCTGCAGCGCACCGAGGCCCTCGTGGTTGGTGCCGCAGGCGATCAGGTCGCCCGAATTCATGGTCATCACCGTGGTGGCGAACTCGATGAGCTTGGGCACGCGATGCTCCATGTCGTCGGTGTTGTAGTGATGGCGGAGCTGACCGTCGTTCCAGAATTTCACGATCAGGTCGTTGGGGTCTTTCACTTCATCGGCGGTGACGATGCAGGGGCCGATGGGGCCGAACGTGTCGAAGGATTTGCCGAGCCAGCTCGTCAGCGGCGAAGCCGGCCAGGTCTTGCGGCCCTGCTCGCGCGCCGAGACATCGATCATCGAGGTATAGCCGAACACGGCGCTGCGCCAGTCCTTGGCTTTCACCATCTTGGCGGGCCCCTTGATGACGATGGCCAGTTCCGCCTCGTGCATGAACATCCACGGCACGGTGAATTCCGGCAGTACGATGGTATCGCCGGGGCCGACCACGGCGTCCGGGTTCTTCATGAACATGTTGAGCGGACGGGCTTCGCGCTGCGCGTGTTCCCAGTAGTTGGCGATGCAGGCGAGAATTTTGCCCGGACGCGGCAGCGGCGCCCGCAAGCGCACTTTGTCTAGCGTGACCGCGGCGCCGTCTTTGGCGAGCTTTTCCAGCGCGGGGCGCAGTCTGTCGAAGCCGTCGATGATGCCCTGCATCGTGAGCTGCGGCGTATAGCTCTTCTGCACTGCAGCAGAGATATCGACCACACCGCGATCGGTCAGCAGACCCGGCACGATTTCGCCGGTGGGCGACGACTGGAAAAGAACAAGCTTCACGAAGAGCCTCCCCGATGGATTTTTTTTGGACTAGAGCACATGCTCCGCGGAGCGGCCAGCTTTGAGTCATGGCTGACGTTGCATAGGGCCATGCATCTCATGCATTTTTTCACAGCGTGACAGACAGGCGTTCGATGTCGGACTTAGACACACTGCAACGCCCGATGCGCCCGGCACCGCCGCGCATCGACGAGACCGGACTGATCCAGGTGCTCAAGGATCTGTTCGATAGCTGGCGCGAAGCGCTCAAGGAGAAGTTCAAGGGGCTGACCGCGACCGGCGAGGTCGTGCCGGGGCTGTTTCCTTTGCGCAAGACCGGTGTGCCGACGCAGCCGGTGCTCGACGCCGCCAATGCGTTGCTGGCGACGCTGGACGTTCAACAGCGCGAGGCCGTAACTTTTCCGATTGACAGTGAGGTCTGGCGGCACTGGAGCAATATTCACCGCAATCTGATGCGTCATGGGCTGTGCCTTGCCGAATTGGACAAGCCGCAACGTGAGGCGGTCTATGCGCTGCTGCGCGTAACGCTGGGCAAACACGCTTACGATACCGCGCGCAAGGCGATGAAGCTCAACGAGACGCTGGCCGAGATGACCGGGCTGCCGCTGGAGTTCGGCGAGTTTTTCTACTGGATCAGTATTTTCGGCACGCCGTCGCCGGATGAGCCTTGGGGCTGGCAGCTCGACGGCCATCACTGCAACATCAACTGCTTCATCGTCGGCGATCAGATGGTGCTGTCGCCGATGCTGCTCGGTTCCGAGCCCGTCACCGCCGAAGATGGCATTTATAAAGGCCTCACGGTGTTGCGGGAGGAGGAGGCGGAAGGCTGGGCCTTCATGGAGGGTTTGTCTGCCGCGCAGCGGGCCAGGGCGACCATCGGCATGGACCTGCCGTTCGATGGTTATGCGTCAGGCTTCAAGGACAATATCGTCGTGCCTTATGACGGTCTGTCGGTCCGCGACATGACGGGCCCGCAGCAACGCATGCTGGTCGAGCTCATCAAACGCTATACGGATCGCCTCGGCGGCGGACACGCGCTGGTCCGTCTGGACGAAGTGAAGGCGCACCTGAACGACACCGTGTTTGGCTGGATCGGCGCCTTCGATCCGGTCAGCGCGTTCTATTACCGGATTTATAGTCCCGTCATCTTCATCGAGTTCTATCATCAGCCGGGCGTCGCCTTGCCAGACACCGGCTATAACCGCCACCACGCCCATGCGCTGGTGCGGACCCCGAACGGGAACGATTACGGCCGCGCCTTGTTGGACCGGCACCGCCGAATTGGATAAGCTTGCTGCCCGGGGACGACAGGAGAGAATCATGAGAGTGCTGCTGGCTTTGATCGGGGCGCTTGGCTTGATCGGCGCCGTTGTCGCCGCGGCGTTCTTCTTCGGCGGTTTCTATAGTGTCGCCGGCACGGCCTATGAGCCCGAGATCGTCAAATCGGTTCTGGTCCGGGTGCGCACGGCTTCCATCGCTCGGCACGCCAAGGATACGCCGCCGGCCAATATCGAAGATCCCGCCACCGTGCAGGCCGGCGCCAAAATGTTTGTCGCCCAGGGCTGCACGACGTGCCATGGCGGCCCGGGCGTCGGCTGGGCCAAGTTCTCCGAAGGCTTGCACCCCGATCCGCCGGACCTGAAAGAAGTCGTGGGTGACCGCACGCCCGCGGAATTGTTCTGGGTGATCAAGAACGGCATCAACATGACCGGCATGCCGAGCTTCGCGCTGGCCGGCGCCAAGGACGAAGAGCTTTGGCAGATCGTCGCCTTCCTGAAGAAACTGCCGAACGTGTCGGACGCCGACTTCAAGGCGTGGACCGCCGGCGTCAGCAAGCCCTAACGGTGCAGGCAGCTATAGGTGCGGATGAGCCGCCGGCTTTCCGCTGGCAGTGCCGCGCTCCGCTGCTCGCTTTGCTTCGCGGTATCGCACGGCAGCCAGAAATAGCCGGTGCCCGGATCGACCACGAGGCGGGTGGGCTTCATCTCCGGCGCGAGGAGCACCGACAGATAAGGCGTGGTCGAATGCCACGACAGCCGGTTCAGCGCTGGGTCGATCCGTTTTGATGACACGAATGCCGGATCTCCGAGTGTGGGATCCGATGCAGTGCCAGCCGCGAGCACCGCAATGGCAGATTTGTATTGCGTCCAGACCCAGACGAATTTCGTCGTCTCGACGGTGTGAACCAGAAGCGTCAGCGCGATGGCGCTGAAGATGACCCGCGGATTGCAGGCGCGCTCCAACGCGGTGGCCAGCGTCGGCAGAAATGTCAGTGGCGATTGCACGCGCGTGTTTTCGTTCATCGCCGCAATCGTTGCGACCAGTCCGAAGGCCGGCGTCAGGATCAGCAGCACGGTGCGCAGATTGTAGCGATGCTCCGCCAGCAGCGATTTGTCGAACCAGAACCAGTAGGCCGCGAGCAGCATCACGCAAACGATCAGCGAAAGCGCATAAGTTTTGAGCGGCGCGACTTTGCGAAGCATGATTGTCAGCAGGTCGTCGATGGCGATGATCGCCGCGATCAGCACGAAGGCCGGTTCGGTGAGGTTGGCAATGTCGATGAATTTGTAGGCCGCCGCGCCCAGGACGCCGGCGATATAATCGTCGGGGCGAAGGGTGAGCTTCACGATCAGCCAGATCGCCATGGCCAGTGCGAAGGCCGCGACGGTGCGTACAAAAATTGCGTCGCGCCAGCCGCGCAGGAACACCACGAACAGAATGGCAGCGGCGAAGATGATCGCGCCTTCATGCGTGAAGACCAGCGCCAGCAACAAGGCAAAGATGGCGATATTTCCCCGCGCATTCACCGGCGCATAGAGACACGTAGCGATCGCCGGCCAGAACAGCGCATGCGCCATCCACATTTCCGTCGGCGCGCCATAGACCAGCGGGCAGAGACACGCCGTTGAGAGACAGGCGAAGACGAAGATCGTCCGGTCCTTGCCGCGGTCGGCCGCGTAGGTCAGCAGCAGGCCGAGCAGGGGCGCGGAAAAATGCAGCAGTCCGTAGACGGCGATGCCGGCTGTGGCGCTGCCGGTCAGTCCGACGACGGCTTCGGCGGGGATATAGGCGTAGACGTAGCTGAACATCCGGCCGGAGATATTGTGCCAGTGGAAGGTCCAGGCATCCTGCGCGGCGACCGCGTAGGAGAAGATCGAGCCGTCGCCGAACATCTGCAGCCTGGTTGCGAGCCCGGCGACAATGAACGCGATCGCGCTGCCGATGCCCGCGGCAATCGAAAGCTGCCGCAGCCGCCGCCACGCCGGCATGTCGGCGTCCGTGTGCATCATGCCCGCCGCGCGGCGAGGGCGACAGCGCCGGACAGACCGGCCAGCACAGCCCAGTAGGCGTAGCGGAAATCGGTGGCGACGCCGACGGTGAAGAATGTCGCCAGATAGATGGCAGCCGAGCCGCAAATGCCAAGCGCGAAAGCGCCGGATGCCGTGTCGCGGCGGCGCCACGCCAGCAAGCACACGCCGATATTCAGCAGCAGCCACGTCCCGGCGCGGAATACCGGCGTCGGCAGCAGTGCGTCATGGATGCTCTTGAGCGACATCAGCCGCGGATTGCCGGCGAAGGCAATCTTGTCGGCGTCATCGAGATCGCGGGTCCACATCGTCAGATTGTCGCTGCCGGCAAGCATCGTCCAGAAGAAGGTCGCGCGATGCTGAAAATAGGCCACGGGATGTTGAAGCAGGGCGCTTCTCCAGGCATCGGTCAGCACCGGTGAAGCAAACAGCTTTTCGCTTTCGAGCTTTGCCATCACGAACAGGCAAGGCTGTTGCGTCCAATAAACGTCCCACGCCAACGGATTGTAGCAGCCACCGGTGATGAGCTTGCTCTCGTCGGCGTTCCATGGGCCTGGGTACACATTGTCCTTGGCAAAATGCGAAATACCGCCGAGGTCGAACACCATGATCGAATGCAGCGGATGCTGCCGCGTCGCGCCGAGCGCGCCGTAATAGATGAGCTGCACCAGGCCGAATAAAGTCAGTGCCACCGGCACGTAGAGAACGGCCGCGCGCTTCCAATTGAAGGCCGAAGACCACGCGATATACGCCGCGAGAATTGGCGCGGCGGCGAGCGCATTCGGTCGCAGCAGGACGCCGAGTGCCAGCAGCGCGACGGCCAAGACTTGAGATGCGATGCGATAATAACGCCCGCGATCCACCGCAGCGAAAACCAGTGCCGCCGCGAGCAGCCAGAACACCGAGAACAATACATCGCGCCAGATGATACCGACAAAGACAAAGGCGGGTGGCGACAGCGCCAGCACTGGCAGCAAAGCGCCGAGCCAGAACGACTGCCGGGCCACCGTCAGCGCCACCATGGCGAAAGCGAGCCAGTACAGCGCTGCTGTCAGCAGCAACAGGCTTGCCGGTCCCGGCGCGATCGGATCGATCAGGCGCCACAGTACGATCATCACCGGCGATTGCCAGTCGCCGTAGAATCCTTTGGCCATGTCCATATAGATGTAGCGGGCATCGAAGGTCATGATGCCGGGCCAGAACACCCAGAGTGTCAGTGCGAAGCCCGCCGCGCATAGGGCGACGATCAGGAGTGGCGCGCGTCTGTCAGAGACGGGCATAGACGTCCCCGGAATTGGCTTCGGCCGGCAGCGCGTCGAGCCAACGGGCGAGGGCACCGGCATCCTGCCAGTCGGTGTGCACGAATTTCTGGCTCTCGCCCAAAATGGCGTTGAAGCTTTTGTACCCCAGCGCCACGCATCGCTCGATGCAGGCGCGGGCAACATCACGCTGGATCGTTGTGAATTCGAATGACAGGGCGGCAACGGGCTTCGTCATGCCGGCCAAAGCCTCTGCCTCGAAACCTTCGACATCGATTTTCATGAAAACAGGAACGCCGTGCCGCGCCATCAATGCATCAATGGTGGTGAGCGGCACGCGCACGCGCTTGCCCCAGTTCTGACCCTGCCATCCCGGCGCATCCGCGGCTGCGGCAATAAAATCCTTTGACGCGGTTGAAACGGTGGGGTTGTCGATGTTCAGACTCAGTTCGATTTCGCCGGCCTGGCGTCCAATCGCCGTGGCTTCAATCGCGACATTTGCGTCGCGGCCATAGAACAGCCGTAGCGTCTTCACCAGCGCGGGCTGCGGTTCGACCGCGACGACGCGCGCGTCCAGCCGCCTGAACGCGGCGACACGGTCGCCGACATGCGAGCCGATATCGAACACCAGATCGCCGGGTTTCACGAATTGCCGGTACAGGCGATCCATCGCCGGCCCATGCCGGCGGTTGCCGTAATAGATGCGCAGCGACCGGAAAATTCCGCGGATCGTTTGGAGCGCATCCAGCATAATGCGCTAGTGCGCCCCGGATTTGAGAGAAGGCGCGTTGACCTCGATGGCCGGGAGATGCAACGGCGCCAGCGCCGCCGGCACAATATTCTCCTCGGGCAGATGGCAAATGCCGATCCGTGCGAACAGGCGGCCGAGCGCAGGTGAGGCGGTGACCACGGCGAAGGCTGGCGCCAGCACGAGGCCCGCCGCGCCCATCAGCGCGAAAGTGAAGTCCTGTGGCGCTTTCAACGCAACGATAGTCAGCACGGCGACGCCGGCCAAAGACTGCGGCCACATCTTCGCAAAGGCCATGCTCCACGGCACGGCGTGGCTTTGCCGCGTCTGGCTGGTCCAGGTGCCGCCGTCGCGGAACACAAACAGCCGCGTCATGAAGATGGTGTGCGACAGCGCGATCAGCGGGGCCAGCAGCAGCATGAACAGCGTCTCGACCGCGATGTTGGCCGCAAACACAAGCGTGCCGCCATAGGCGCGGCGTAGCGACGGCGTCAGCAGCACATCGATGATGGTCGCGATCTTCGGCGCGAAGGTCATCAGCATCATGATGGCGAACAGCAGCGTGCCGGCGCCGGGCTCAACCGGCACATATTGTCCCGACGGGCCGCTGGACAACGCCAGCAGAACGACGCCGATGGCTGTCATCGCCATCCAGGCCGGCGAGCCCATGTACATCTGGATAGCGAACATCAACTGGAAGCGGCTGACGGGCTTGAGGCCTGGCATGCCGAGCAATTGCCAGTACTGCATGTTGCCCTGCAGCCAGCGCAGGTCGCGGCGGCCGAATTCCATCAGCGTCGGCGGATTTTCCTCGAAGCTCATGCCTTCGACCGGCAGCACGCGAACTTCGTAGCCGGCACGGCGCATCATCACGGCCTCGACCTGATCGTGGCTGAGCACCGGCCCCGACAGCGGGCCGTTGCCCGGCAGCACCGGCATATGACAATGCGCGATGAAGGGTGCGAGCCGGATGATGGCGTTGTGGCCCCAGTACGGTCCGCAATCGCCCTGCCACCATGCCGAGCCCAGCGTGTAGGAGCGCATGCCGAGCCGCATGCCGAACTGGAATACACGCGCGAACACGCTCACCGACGGCATGCCGACGATCAGCGTCTGCAAAATGCCGAGCGTCGGGTTGGCCTGCGTGATGCGGACCATGCGCAGCACGGCGTCCGCCGGCATGTAGCTGTCGGCATCGAGCGTCAGCGCGAAATCGTGATTGGCGCCCCAGCGATCGCAGAAGTCGCGGATGTTGCCGGACTTGAAGGCCGTGTTGATCTCGCGGCGACGGTAGGTCACCGGAATGACGCCGTGCCATTTCGCGGTGAAGGCTTCGACCAGCGCCGTTTCTTCGGCGATGATCTCAGGGATGCTGCTGTCGCTCAGCACGTAGACATGAAACTTGTCGGCGACATTGGCCGCCACCAGACCTTCGAGCAGCGGCTGCAGATTGCGTTCGACCGGCTCGGGACTTTCGTTGCGAATGCACATCAGGATCGCGGTCGTCGCCGTGATCGGTTCGTCGCCGCGGATGCTGGCGGCCATCGGGTTGACCGTCACGGCGGGATCGCGCGACAGCCGCATGATCCAGAAGCCGATGAAGGCGTTCCAGAAGCCGATCACCGACCAGGGCAGGGTGATCGTGAATAGGACGAGGAACGAGATGGCGCCGAAACTGGTCGGCGGCACGGCGATGGCCGCGAGCCACAGCACCGCGATCATGGTGGCGGCGACCAGCCCGGCAAACAGCGTCCGGCGGCGCGTCAGCATGGCCGTGCCTTCCGGCGCGACGTCCGCGAGCGTGATAGTGCTGTCGGTCAAACCGAGCCCCCTGCTTTTCTGTCCCTGTTCAGGATATACCCGTCAGACGGCCGGAAAGTCCAAGGCCGGCCTAAGTGGATGAAAAAGTGCCCGAATTGACCGCCAAAGCGCTCTGGTATGCCGCCGCCGGCCGCGCGGAAATCCGCGACGAGCCCTTGGCTGCGCCCGTGGCGAGCGAGGTTCGGGTGCGGGCGCTGCACAGCGCCATCAGCCGCGGCACCGAACGGTTGGTGCTGGCCGGCCGCGTGCCGGAAAGCGAATTCGATCGCATGCGGGCGCCTTTCATGGCGGGCGCGTTCCCTTTTCCAGTCAAATATGGCTACGCCATGGTCGGCCGCGCCGAGCAGGGACCGCTCCAGGGCCGCGCGGTGTTCGCGCTGCATCCGCATCAAACGATTTTCAACGTGCCGGCCGAGGCGCTGACGCCGGTGCCCGAGGGCGTGCCGCCGGCGCGCGCCGTGCTCGCCGCCAACATGGAAACCGCACTCAACGCCGTGTGGGATGCCGCGCCCGGACCGGCGGATCGTATCGCGGTGGTTGGCGCCGGTGTCGTTGGCGCGCTGGTCGCCTATCTGTGCGGCCGTTTGCCCGGCGCGCAGGTGACATTGGTGGATGTCGATCCGTCGCGCGTGGAATTAGCGCGCACGCTCGGTGTTAGCTTTGCCGCGCCCGATAAAGCGCCGGGTGATTGCGATATGGTGGTTCACGCCAGCGGTAGTGCGGCCGGTTTGGCAACGGCGCTGGGTCTTGCCGGAGAAGAGGCAACGGTTTTGGAAATGAGCTGGTACGGCACGGATCAGGTCGCGGCGCCACTCGGCGCGGCGTTCCACAGCCGCCGTCTCAAATTGATATCGAGTCAGGTCGGAAAGGTTGCGCCGTCGCATCGCCCGCGCTGGAGCTATGCGCGCAGGCTTGCTGCCGCGCTCGATCTGCTGAAGGATCCGAAGCTCGACGCGCTGCTCGCGCCATCGATCAAATTTGCCGATCTGCCGTCGCGGCTTCCTGATATCCTGTCGCCGCAAGGCGGCACGCTGTGTCAGGTCGTCGATTACCCTAGTGCGGCGGATTTGAAGTTCCTCTAGTGTCGCGGCGAGTTCGTAGAGGAACTTCAAATCCAAAGCCGCACTAGAATCATATAATTGCTAGTGTCCCTTGATTCCGAAGTTCGCATAGGTAGGCACTGCAACGTCTTGCGAACTTCGGAATCGGACACTAGCGCTTGAGAGGTTTCCCTTGTTCGCCGTCGAAGTTCGCGACCACATCATGATCGCCCATTCGTTTCGCGGCGCCGTGTTCGGCCCGGCGCAAGCGCTGCACGGCGCGACCTTCGTCATTGACGCATCGTTTATCGCCGACACGCTCGACGCCAACGGCATCGTCATCGATATCGGTCGCGCGCTTGATGTGCTGAAGGCCACGCTTCAGCCGCTGAACTACAAGAACCTCGACGACGTGCCGGAATTCAAGGGCAAGAACACCACTACCGAATTTCTCACCCAATATATCTACGACAAGCTCGCCGACGCGGCGCGCGCCGGCGAACTCGGCCGCGACGGCCGCGAGCTCAAGGCGATCCGCATCACGATTTCGGAATCGCACGTCGCGCGCGCCTGGTACGAGGCGCCCTTGTGGTGAGGCGCGTCGCCTTCGCGGTGCCGGGCGATCTTGCGACCCCGACCGGCGGCTATGCTTACGACCGGCGCATGATCGCGGAGCTTGAACGCCTCGGCTGGCAGATCGATGTCGTCGGTCTCGGCGACGGGTTCCCGCGGCCTTCCGATGCGCAGCGTGTGACGGCGCTGGCCGCGCTGATGAACATTCCGGCCGGCCGTGCGGTCGTGATCGACGGACTGGCGCTCGGTGTATTGCCCGATGCAGCACAGCAAGTTGCCGTTGACCGTCCGTTGATCGCGCTAGTGCATCATCCGCTCGCGTTTGAGTCAGGGCTGTCGCCCGCGCAAGCCGACGCGATGCGGGCGAGCGAGCGTACGGCCTTGGCGCCCGCCAGACGCGTGATCGTCACGAGTCCTGCGACCGCACGCGTGCTGGCCGCCGAATTTGGCGTAGCGGAAAGCCGTATCGTCGTAGCCTTGCCGGGCAACGATCCCATGCCGCCTGCGAAAGCCAATGATGGCGGCACTATTCGCCTGCTGGCGATCGGTTCGATCGTGCCGCGCAAGGGTTTCGACGTTCTGATCGCGGCGCTGGCGACGCTCACCGATCTGCCGTGGCATCTCACCATTGCCGGCGACCGGACCCGCAACAGCAAGGCTGCCGCGCAACTCGACGCCGATATTGCGCGTTTAAACCTCGCCAGCCGCGTCACCGTGCTTGGCGCGGTCCCGGACGAGCGTATTGCCGAACTTTATGCCGACGCCGATCTGTTCACATTGGCCTCACGCTACGAAGGCTACGGCATGGCGTTTTCCGAAGCGCTGGCGCGCGGCATTCCGGTGATTGCCACGACGGCGGGCGCAATTCCCGAGACGGTGCCGGCAGACGCGGGGCTGCTAGTGCCGCCCGACGATATTGCTGCTTTTGCCGCGGCGCTGCGGCACGCGATTTCCGATCCGGATGAACGGCATTGCATGGCGGCGGCTGCGCGGGAGGCGGCGCTCAAGCTGCCGACGTGGCAGGCTTCGGCGAAACTGTTCTCGGATGCGCTCGAGGCCGCTCAATGACCGGATTTTCCGCCGACTGGCTGGCCTTGCGCGAGCCGTACGATGTCAGCTCCCGCAATCCGCAAGTGCTGGATGCGGTGGTGACGTTGCTCGCAGGTACTAATCAGGTCCGCATCGTCGATCTGGCATGCGGCACCGGCTCGACGGTACGCGCCTTGGCGTCGCGGTTTCCAGCTGCGCAGAACTGGCGGCTGGCTGATAACGATCTCAGTCTGCTGGCGCGCGCATCGGGGATGATCAAGCCGCCGCGCGTGATGCTGACGACGACGCCGATCGACCTCAACCACGATCTCGAAGCCGCGCTCGATGGCCCCGTGGATCTGGTCACCACGTCGGCTTTGCTCGATCTGGTGTCGGCGCCATGGCTCGAACGGCTGGCAGTCGAAACGCTGGCGCGGTCGATCCCGTTCTACGCGGCGCTCAGTTACGACGGCCGCATCGAGATGTCGCCGTCGCACAAAGTCGACAACGCCATCATTGCCGCGGTCAACAAGCACCAGCGCGGCGACAAGGGCTTCGGCGCAGCGTTAGGCCCGGATGCAGCGAAGGCCGCGATTGCCCAGTTCGAAAAATTGGGCTGCAAGGTCGTTCACGGGCAAGCCGATTGGGTCGCGGGGCCCAGCGATCGCGAATTCCAGAACGAGATTTTTTCCGGCTGGGCCAGCGCCGCGCGCGAAACCGGCGACATTGAGCTGGGCGACATCGTTGAATGGCTGACGTTCCGCCGCGATCAGGTCGCGGCCGGCAAGTCATCGTTACGTGTCGGTCACGTCGACATGTTCGCGATGCCCAGCGGCACACGTTGAGCCGACAGATCGATATCGAATAAAGTTTCGTCGTCGAGCCGGAACGTCCGCATCGGCACGCGCAAAGCTTCGTCGGCGCGCGCAACGGGCGGGAGAATGAAGCTGGCGCGTCCGCTGCCGAGGATGATCGGCGCTACCATCACATGCAGACGGTCGAGGCATCCGGCGGCGAGAAAGCGCGATACCGTGTCCGCGCCGCCTTCGATCAGAATGCGGCGCAATCCGCGCGCGGCGAGCGCTGCAAGCACATCGCGCGGCGCGATGCGCCCGTCAGGGGCAGGGAGCGTCACGACTTCCACGCCGTCCGGCGGCGCGCATCGCGTCTCATCCGCCGTCACCAGCAGCCGCCGTACGCCGTCGCAGCCGAATACCTTCGCATGCGCGGCAAGCCTGCCTTTTGGGTCGAGCACGACACGTGTTGGATGCGGTCCTTCGCACCTGCGAACCGTCAACAGCGGATCGTCGGCGATGGCGGTGCCGACGCCGATCACCACGGCGTCGACCAGCGCCCGCAGCCGATGCAGATGCAGGATCCCGGCCGGGCCGTTGATGTAGTGGGAATGTCCGGTCTCGGTGGCAATCCGGCCGTCCAGCGATTGCCCGATCTGTCCGATGACGGTCATGGCGTCTTTGCCGCCGGCGCGCAGAGGCCCGAACAGGGAGGCCCACGACTCCGGCAGCGGTTGGGCGGGGTCACGGAACGCTTTGGCGAACGCGGCCCAGGATTCCGGGCTGCCATTGGCGTCGTTCAAGGGGGTAAAGGGCGGCTTCAACGGCGCAAACCTGCCTTCATATGACCAATCTCTTCTTCCAATAGGCTCGCATAAAACTATCGGCTTTGCGACCGGAATGGCCTTGGGGTCGCCGGTGTTCTACAATCGGAGCCCGAGGGCAAACGCGCCGCCGGGAGTCTTGCTGGGAAGTCGCTCTATGAGTGCTGAGAAAGTTTCGGCTCTGTTCGGTAGCAAAGGACAGACCGAGGTCAATCGATGCGTGGCGGAGTTTCATGCCCGGCGTCCGGTCCTGGTTGCGGGCGGCGGCGAGACGCTGCTTGCCTTGCCGGTCGAAGGCCTCGACGCGCAACGCTTGGCCGAATTCACTGCGCTATGCGCGCCTGCGATGCCGCGCCTTGTCGTTACGGCGCGCCGCGCCCACGCGATGGGTCTGCCGATCATCGCGCCGGCTGAATTGCAATTGTCTGCCGGCGCGAACTTCGCCGCCATCGTCGCGCTTGTTGCCGACGCGAATGCCACACATTCCGGCGAAGCCAAGCCTGCCCGCGCCGCGGCTGCCGCCGCCGTAGAACTGGCGAAGCTTTCGCAGGGTCTGCCCGCCGTTCTGGTAGCGGAAGTCGCGCCGTCCTTGGCCGCCAAACACAACATCGTCACCGTCGACGCTTCGGCTGTCGTGCATTTCGGCGACGAAATGATCCGCACGCTCACCATCGCCAGCAAGGCTTATGTGCCGCTCGACTCCGGGCGCCGCGCGCGCTTCGTCATCTTTCGCGACGCGATGGGTGGCAGCCAGACCGCGATCATCGTTGGCAAACCGGATTTGTCGAAGCCGGTTCTGGTGCGGCTGCATTCTGCATGTCTTACCGGCGACGTGTTCGGCTCGCGCCGCTGCGACTGTGGCGATCAGTTGAATCTCGCCATCAAGCGCATTGAGGATGTCGGTGGCGGCATCGTGCTGTATCTGGCGCAGGAGGGGCGTGGGCTCGGCCTCGCCAACAAGATGCGCACCTATCAGATGCAGGACGACGGTCTCGACACGGTCGATGCCAATACCACGCTCGGTTTCGACGATGACGAGCGCGACTACGGAGTCGCCGCGCGCATGCTGCAATTGCTCGATTGCCCGCGTGTCGTGCTGCTGACCAATAATCCGCACAAGCTGGATGGTCTTGCCGAATACGGCATCGAGATAGTCAGCCGCATGCCGATCGAGGCGCCGGTCAATCCGGACAACCGCCGCTATCTCACCGCGAAGGCGGCGCGCGCCGGTCATCGTCTCAATCATCTCGAGGCGTCGATGGCGGATTCGTCCGACGCCGATGTGGCGTCACTGGCGCCGTGAGCATGACACCCGCCGCTTCGGCTCGGCTGATCGGCGAGCTTACCTTTCCTGAAGTTTCGAAACGGCTCAGTGCAACGTCGATCCTGTGCTTGCCGATCGGCTCGATCGAGCAGCACGGCCCGCATCTGCCGCTCAACACCGATGCCGTGCTGGCCGAAGGCATGACGCGCCTGATCGTCGCGCGCTGGGGCGACACCTACGATCTCTGGCAACTGCCGACGATCTCGATCAGCCTGGCGCGCGAGCACGAATGGGCGCCCGGCACCTTGTCGCTGTCGGTGGCCGGTATGACGGCCTATCTGCACGATCTCGGCCGCACGATTGCGAAGTCGCTGCCGGCGCGCAATCTGATGATCGTCAACGGCCACGGCGGCAATCGCGGCATCCTCGAAGCGCTGGCGCATGAGCTGCGCGCGGACTACGGGCTCAATGTCTGTATTTTGCATCCGGCTTCGTTCGCAGGCGCGGCGGCGGACGGTGCGGTGCCGGAAATTCACGGCGGCAAGAACGAGACCTCAATGATGCTCGCCATCGCGCCTCATCTGGTGCGCTGGGAGCAGACGGCGTCGCTGAAAAATCCGCCGGACGTGGACAAGGTCCGCAGCACCATCCTCCAGCGCGGCGTCAGTTGGCCGTGGACTTCGGACGAGAAGGGCCTCTTCGATACCGGGATCGGTGGCGATCCGGCAGCGGCGACGGCGGAGTTCGGCCAACAGATCGTGGAGCGGGTGGTGAAGGCGGCGGGTGCGGTGCTCAAACAGCTTCTGCAACGCCCGCGCGCCTGAAAACGCCAATACCCTCATAGGCCTAGCGCAAATCCGCAGGGCGAACAGGCTTCTATTCGTCTGCGAAAATGCCTATACCACCCGGGTATTCGGCCGCTCCGGCCCGGGAATAGACTCCATGGCGCTTCCTCTGATCGTGGGAATTAGCGGTGCGTCCGGCGCGATCTACGGCGTGCGGCTGCTTGAAGCGCTGCGCAAGGCCAAGGTGCCGTCGCATCTGGTGGTCTCCAAGTCCGCCGCGCTGACACTCAAGGAAGAATGCGACCTGAGCGTCAACCAGGTCCGCGATCTGGCGGACGTCACCTATTCCAATGGCGACATCGGCGCCGCTGTGTCGAGCGGCTCGTTCAAGACGCTCGGCATGGTGATCATTCCGTGCTCGGTCCGCACCGTGTCGGACATTGCTTACGGCACCACCGATACGTTGTTGAGCCGCGCCGCCGACGTCGTGCTCAAGGAACGCCGCCGCCTCGTGCTGGTGGTGCGCGAAACCCCGCTGCATCTCGGCCACCTGCGCAGTCTTACCGCCGCGACCGAAAATGGCGCGATCATCATGCCGCCGGTGCCGGCCTTCTATCACCGCCCCAAGACCATCGACGACATCGTCAATCAAACCGTCGGCCGTTGCCTCGATCTGTTCAACATCGACAGCGGCCTCGTGAAGCGTTGGAACCCCGACGCGCAAGATAATCAAAAAGCAGAGAAAGACTGAAGCCGCAATGACTGACGCGCCGCGTACTTATCCCGACCTGCACGAACATCTCGCCGAACTCGACAGACGCGGTCTGCTGCGCACCATCGATCGTCCGATCGACAAGGATTCGGAAATGCATCCGCTGGTGCGCTGGCAATTCGTCGGCGGCATGGCGGAAAGCGAACGCAAGGCGTTCCTGTTCACCAACATCGTCGACGGTCTCGGCCGCAAATACACCATGCCGGTGGTCGTCGGCGCCATGGCGGCCAATCCGGCGGTCTACAGCGTCGGCATGCGCGCCGAACTCGCCGACATCCAGGCGAAGTGGGATCACGCGATCGCCAATCCGGTCGCGCCGCGCCTCGTCAATAACGCGCCGTGCCATGACGTCGTCATCGAGGGCGATGCGCTGCAAGGCGAGGGCCACGGCCTCGACATGATCCCGATCCCGATTTCGACGCCGGGCTTCGACAGCGCGCCGACCCTGACCGCGACCAATGTCATCACCAAGGATCCGGAAACTGGCATCCAGAACATGGGTACTTATCGTGCTGCCCTTAAGTCATCGGATCGTCTTGTCGTGCGCATGGCGACGCGCGTCGGCGGCGCCGGCGGCTATCAGCACTATTTGAAATACCAGAAGATGGGCAAACCCATGCCCTGCGCCATCGTGCTCGGCTGTCCGCCGTACGTCGCCTTCATGGGTCCGCAGAAACTGCCCGTCGGCGTCGATGAAATCACCGTGGCGGGCGGCCTGGCCGGCGGTCCGATCAACATCACGAAGGGCCGCACCGTCGACCTGGTGATCCCGGCGGAATCCGAACTGGTCATCGAAGGTCTGATCGACACCGTCAATCTCGAGCCGGAGGCGCCGTTCGGCGAGTCGCACGGCCACGTCGCGCTCGAAGAGTTCAACATGCCGATGCGCGTTACCGCGATCACGCACCGCAAGAAGGCGGTGATCCCGTCCTACATCAGTCAGGTGGCGCCAAGCGAATCCAGTGTCATCAAGCGCGTCGCCTACGAGCCGTTGTTCACGTCGCATCTGCGCAATACGCTCAGCATTAAGGGCGTCAAGAAAGTCTCGCTGCACGAACCGCTGACCGGCCTGCTGCGCGTCACCGTCATTACGATGGAGAAGGGCACGCCGCGTACCGAGATCTGGCGTGCGCTCAATGGCGCCGCTTTCTTCAAAGGCGATTGCGGCAAGATCTGCATCGCGGTCAACGACGACATCGATATCGATAATGCGGACTCCTTGCTGTGGGCGATGGCCTACCGCATGAACCCGATCGAGGACGTGCAGTTGATCCCGCATCGCGGCCAAGGTCATGGACCCAAGCGCGAGCACGACAACGAAGAAGATTCGACGATGCTGATGGACGCCACCATGAAGGGCGACATGCCGCCGCTGGCGTTGCCGACGCAGGAATACATGGAGCGCGCCAAGACGATCTGGCAGGAACTCGGCTTCGAGACCTTGCAGCCGCAGAAGCCGTGGTTCGGTTATTCGCTTGGCGACTGGCTACCGTACTGGGACGAGGCGGCCAAGCGCGCGGCGCAAGGCAAGTATCTGGAGAACGGCAAGATCAGCCTCGGGCAGCAGCGTCAGGGCTTCAGACCGGAAACCAAATTCCGTCCGGATGAAAATCCTCCGGGCAAGCCGCCGGGTAAACCGAACAACGCGTGAGCGTCACCGCGCCGCGTAAGCGATCGACGCCTCGATGAGATGAGGTGAGGGCGCGTCGGCATCGCCGTAAAATGCCAGCACGCTACGCACATTCGTAGCGAGCGCGCCGCCATCGTGCTGCAGGTCGTGTAGATGCGAACGTGACCACTGCCACAAGAGAGCCTGCTCGATTTTCTCGGCGTCGAGCTCGGCGCGCTTCACAGTGAGGCGCAAGCTGGCCGCCGCCGGCTGCAAGGCATCGTCGGTGTTTGAGGCGGGCGCTTTCAGCGCCTGTCGCGCGGTGCGCATCGGCCGCACGATCTCGGTATGCCATTCCGCGACGGCAGCGCTGGCGCTGGCGACGTCACGTTGGGACAGCCGCACGCCCTCGACCGCGCCCATGTAGGCGGCAAACAGCAGCAGGTTGACGTCGACCTCCAGCCGCTCCTGAAGGCCAAGGCATTCGGCAGCCACCCCGTCGCCGGCATAGACGGCGATGGAAAAAGCCCAGAACGGGGTGTCGAGTTCAGGGGTGCTGTCGGCCGTGCCCATTATTTCCTCAGTGCCGTTATGGCTAATACCCTGTTTTAGTTGATTGCTGGCGGTTTCGTGAGCAACCCTGCGTCTAAACTGAGCGGCCTGTGGCTTTGAAACCCCGGCCCGACGTGACACTCTCTTGCTGCAGAGCAATATAGAGTGCGACCGCTCTGCGGGGAGACTGTTGTTCCGTGCCGATTATTGCCGCCCTGCATCACCTTACGTCCTACAAATACGACCGTCCGGTCAGCCTGGGGCCCCAGATCGTCCGGCTGAGGCCGGCGCCACACAGCCGCAGCCAGATCCTCAGCTATTCGCTGAAGGTGAAGCCGGAAAAACACTTCATCAACTGGCAGCAGGACCCGCTCGGCAACTGGCTCGCGCGTTTCGTCTTCCCGGAGCCGACCACCGAATTCCGCGTCGAGGTCGATCTCACCGTCAATATGGCGGTGTTCAATCCCTACGACTTCTTCGTTGAACCTTACGCCGAAGAATTCCCGTTCAAATATACCGACGAGTTACGCGTCGATCTTGCCGCCTATCTGACGCCGGAGCCGATGGGTCCGGGGATCAAAAAATTCATCGCCGAATTGCCGACGAAGAAGCAACGCACGGTCGACTTCATCACTGAACTCAATATGCGCCTGCAGCAGCAGGTGAAATATCTCATCCGCATGGAACCCGGCGTGCAGACGCCGGAGGAGACGTTGAGTCTGGCCTGCGGCTCGTGCCGCGATTCCGCGTGGCTGCTGGTGCAGGTCGCGCGGCATCTCGGATTGGCCGCGCGCTTCGTGTCCGGTTACCTGATCCAGCTCAAGGCCGACGTCGACCCGCTTGAAGGCCCGATGGGTACGCGCGTCGATTTCACCGATTTGCACGCATGGACCGAGATCTATATTCCCGGCGCCGGCTGGATCGGCCTCGATGTCACCTCCGGTCTGTTGTGCGGTGAGGGCCATATCCCGCTTGCCGCCACGCCGCATTACCGCACGGCCGCGCCGATCGTCGGCGGCATCAGCGCCGGCGCCAAGGCGGACTTCGAATTCGACATGCGCGTCGACCGCATCAATGAAACGCCGCGCGTCACCTTGCCGTTCTCCGACGAAAGCTGGAGCAGGCTTGATGCCATCGGCGAGGACGTCGACCGCGATCTGGAAAAGCAGGACGTCCGGCTCACCATCGGCGGCGAGCCGACCTTCGTGTCGGTGGACGATTTCGAATCCGCGGAATGGAATACGTCCGCGGTCGGTCCGACCAAGCGCCTGTTCGGCGATAAGCTGATCCGCCGCCTGCGCGAGAAATTCGCGCCGCATGGCTTCCTGCATTACGGCCAGGGCAAGTGGTATCCCGGCGAAAGCCTGCCGCGCTGGTCCTTCGCGCTGTACTGGCGCAAGGACGGCGAACTGATCTGGACCAACCCGGACCTGATCGCCAAGGAAGACGGCTCCGCGAAAGCCACCATCGACGACGCGCACGCCTTTGCCACCGATATCGCCAGCCGGCTCGTCGGCGAAGAATACGCGATCCCTGCCTTCGAAGATCCGGCCTACTGGATGGTGAAGGAAGCCGAACTGCCGCCCAACGTCGATCCGATCAATCCCAAGATCGAAGATGCCGAGACGCGGGCGCGTATGGTGCGCACTTTCGAGCGTGGCCTGACGCAGCCGTCCGGCTTCGTGCTGCCGGTGCAGCGCTGGAATTCCGAACACACCGACCGGCGCTGGAAGAGCGAAAAGTGGGCGCTGCGGCGCGGCAAACTGTTTCTGGTGCCGGGCGATTCACCGGTCGGCTACCGGCTGCCGCTCGAATCGCTGCCGTGGATTCCGAAGGTCAATTACCCCTTCATCAACGAGCAGGATCCGACCGAGCCGCGCAGGCCGCTGCCGTCGCACGAGCGGCTGGCGCGCTACTACAACGACAATGCCCGCGATCAGCCCAACGTCACGCGTCAGACGGTGGTCGAGCAAACATTTGTCCCGGGCACCGGCGCCGAAGTGCGCACGGCGATGTCGATCGAACCGCGCGACGGTGTGCTGTGCGTTTTCATGCCGCCGGTCGAGCGCCTCGAGGATTATCTCGAGCTCATCGCCTCGATCGAACTGGCCGCCGGCAAGATCGGTTGTCCCGTTCACATCGAAGGTTATCCGCCGCCGACCGATCCGCGCATGAATGTCGTCAAGGTGACGCCGGACCCCGGCGTCATCGAGGTCAACATCCATCCGGCCAAGACGTGGCGTGAAGCCGTCGTCAATACCAACACGCTATATGAAGAGGCACGGCAGTGCCGTCTCGGCACCGACAAATACATGATCGACGGCCGTCACGTCGGCACCGGCGGCGGCAATCATGTCGTGGTCGGCGGCTCGACGCCGGCCGACTCGCCGTTCCTGCGGCGGCCCGATGTGCTGCGCAGCCTGGTGATGTACTGGCAGCGTCATCCGTCGCTGTCCTATATGTTCTCAGGGTTGTTCGTCGGGCCGACCAGCCAGGCGCCGCGCATGGACGAGGCGCGCTACGACGGTCTCTACGAACTCGAGATCGCGATGAGCCTGATGCCGAAGGAGCAGACCGGCTACGTTGAGCCGTGGCTGGTGGATCGTCTGTTCCGCAATATCCTCGCCGACGTCACCGGCAACACGCACCGCGCCGAAATCTGCATCGATAAACTTTATTCGCCGGACAGTGCGACCGGCCGGCTCGGCCTTGTCGAATTCCGTTCGTTCGAAATGCCGCCCGATCCGCGCATGTCGCTGGCGCAGCAGTTGCTGATCCGCGCGCTGATTGCTTGGTTCTGGCGCGAACCGCAACACGGCAAACTGATCCGCTGGGGCACGGCGCTGCACGACCGCTTCATGCTGCCGCATTTCTGCTGGGCGGATTTCACCGATGTTCTCGCCGACCTCAACAATGCTGGCTACAAGTTCGATCCGGAATGGTTCAGGGCCGCGCGCGAATTCCGTTTCCCGTTCAGCGGCAGGGTCGAATACAGCGGCGTCAAGATGGAAGTGCGTCAGGCGCTCGAGCCGTGGCACGTGCTGGCGGAAGAGAACACGGGCGGCGGCACCTCACGTTTCGTCGATGCATCGGTCGAGCGCATGCAAGTCAAGGCTAACGGCTTTGTGCCGGGCCGCCATCTCATCACCTGTAACGGCCGCCGCATGCCGATGACGTCGACCGGCGAATCAGGCGAGGTTGTCGCCGGCGTTCGCTTCAAGGCTTGGCAGCCGGCGTCTGGACTGCATCCGACGATACCGGTGCAAGCGCCTTTGACCTTCGATCTCGTCGATTTGTGGAATAACCGCTCACTGGGCGGTTGTATGTATCATGTGGCTCATCCGGGGGGCCGCAGCTACGATACGTTTCCGGTGAATTCGTACGAAGCCGAAGCCCGTCGGCTGGCACGGTTCCAGGATCATGGGCATACTGCCGGCATCATCGAACCGCCGCCTGAAGAGGTCGCGGGAGAATTTCCGTTGACGCTCGATCTGCGCCGACCCATCGGCCATTGATCGCGCGCCCGCGGTTTGGAGAACGTATGAGCACGCCTTTGCCATCTCCAAAGAAGCCGTCGGCCTGGTACGAGAACTATAAGCCTCTGCCGGGCATCCCCGATGAATTCATAGGGGCCGACGGCAAGCCGCGCGAGTCCTGGCGCAATTTTCTCGAACTGATCGACGGCGGCGACAGCGAGCGTTCATTCGCGGCGGCCGACCGCCGTATCCGCGACGTCGGCGTGTCGTATCGCGTGCATGGTGAAACCGGCGAACGTGCCTGGCCGTTGAGCCGGTTGCCGCTCCTGATTGAGGAAAGCGACTGGAAAGAGATCGTCGCCGGCGTCACGCAACGCGCCGGGCTGATCGAATCACTGCTGGCGGATGTCTATGGCGAACGGCGTCTTGTCGCGGATGGCGTCATTCCGGCGGCAGTGGTCGCAGGCAGCCGCGACTATCTGCGGCCTCTGGTCGACATGAAGCCGCCGGGTGGGCGCTGGATGAATATGTATGCGGTCGATCTCGGCCGCGGTCCCGACGGACGCTGGTGGGTGCTGGGCGACCGCGCACAGGCGCCGTCCGGCGCGGGTTACGCGCTGGAAAATCGTCTCGTCATGTCGCGTGCCTGGCCTGCGAAATACCGCAGCATGAATGTCGAGCGTCTGGCGCCGTTTTTCCGCGCCTTCCGGTCCTCGCTCGCCGAAGCCGCCGAGCGTTCGCAGCCACGCGTCTGCCTGCTGACGCCGGGCCCTTACAGCGAGACCTATTTTGAGCAGGCCTATCTCGCCCGCTATCTCGGCTTCCTGCTGGTGGAAGGCGACGACCTCGTCGTGCACAACGGTGTGACCCATGTGCGCACCATCGCCGGCCTCAAGCGCGCCGATGTGATCTGGCGCCGCGTCGACGGCGACTTCATCGATCCGCTGGAATTGAACGGCCGGTCGCGGCTCGGCGTGCCCGGTCTTCTCTCGGCAATGCGGGCGGGCCATATCGTGGTCAGCAACGCCCCGGGGGCCGGCTTTGCCGAATCCCGTGCGCTGATGAGCTTCATGCCGCGCGTTGCCGAACATCTGCTAGGCGAAGACCTGAAAATGCCGAACATCGCCACCTGGTGGTGCGGCGACCGCGAGGCGCAGCGTGACGTGCTCGAGGATTTCGACCAGATGGCCATCGCCGGCGCCTTCGGTAACGAGATTCCGGGCTTTGCCGCCGAACAGCAGGTGCTGCCGGCCAATCTTTTGCCGGCGGACCGCAAGCGGCTGCGCGAAGCGGTCGAAACGCGCGGCCTGGACTATGTCGGACAAGAAGTCGTGCGGCTTTCCACCGCGCCGGTCTGGCATGAGGGCAAGCTGGTGCCGCGTCCCTTCGTGCTGCGTGTGTTCGCCACCGCGACCGCCGACGGCTGGCGCGTCATGCCGGGCGGTTTCTGTAGGATTTCAGCGCGGCCCGACGCGCGCGCCGTCAGCATGGGCGAAGGCGTGCAGTCCGCCGACGTCTGGGTGCTGTCGTCGAAGCCGGTGGTGATGGAAACCCTGTTGCCGGCGACCGACAAGGTCAAGATTCTCCGTCTGCTCGGCAATCTGCCGAGCCGCGCCGCCGACAATCTGTTCTGGTACGGCCGTTATCTCGAGCGCGCGGAAGCGACGTTGCGCGTCGTGCGCTGCCTCTGCGCACGCAGCCTGGAAATGGATCTGTCGTCCGGCGACCTGGGAAAGACCCTGGCGTTGCTCGGCCATCAGTTGTTCGCCTGGGGCGCCGTCACCAAGGAAAACCAGGAAGCCCCGACACTGACGATTGCCCGACAGGCCCTGTGCGACGACAAGGCCTACGGCTCGGGGCTGTCGGGCGTGCGGCTGGCGCGCAACGCCGGTTCGATCATCCGCGAGCGTATTTCGGTCGATGCCTCAAAACTGTTACGCATTCTCGATACGCAGTTGTCGAACATGGACGAATTGATGAACGAGGCGGATGTGTTCGAGGCTGCCGATCGCGCGCTGCAGACGCTCGCCGCGCTGGCGGGTCTTGAGCAAGAGAACATGAACCGCAGCGCCGGCTGGCGCTTCCTCGACATGGGGCGGCGCACCGAACGCGCCATCAATACCTGCCGTCTGGCGCGCACTTTCGCGTCGGACGATGCCACCGCCGACGATCTTGACGTCATGCTCGATCTGATCGACTCGCAGATCACCTATCGCTCGCGTTACGTCATGGGCGTTGCGCTCGCGCCGGTGCGCGACATGGCGCTGCTCGATCCGTTCAATCCGCGTTCGGTCGGTTTCCAGATCGCGTCGCTCAACCAGCACATCACCGACTTGCCGGCCTTGCGCGAGGATGGCCTGCTCGAGGAGCCGCGCCAGATCGTAGCCAGGCTGTCGACTGAGATTGCCACGTCGGCCGCCGGTAATCTCGAAGCCTCGGTCATCCTGGCCTACGAGCAGAAAATCTCGAGCTTTGCCGACGCCGTCGCCGCGCGTTATTTCCTCCAACGTCCTGAACTTCCGGGCGGTCTCGGCGCGAGCGGTCTGGCGTGATTTACAAAATCCGGCATCTGACCGCGTATTCGTATGATCGCACCGTCAATTCGGCGCGATTGGTGCTGCGCGTTACACCGCGCGACGAACCCGGTCAGCGCACGATGACGCACCAGCTGAATATTTTGCCTGTGCCGATGTCGGTCGATACCGAACGCGACTTTTATGGCAACACCGTCAACGTCGTCACCATCGACACCGAGCACAGGGAACTCACCATCGAGGCGATCTCGACAGTCGAACTGACGCATCAGGCCGCGCTGCCGCTGGCGGGCGAGCCTTGGGAAGAAGTGTCGAACGCAGCTTTGGTCAGCCGCGATCTGACGGGGAGTGCGCCCGCGCATTTCATGTTCGCCAGCCCGCGCATTCAATTGGCGCCGGACGTCACCCAATACGCGCGCGAGAGCTTCAAGCCGGACCGCGGCATCCTCGAGGCATCGCGCGACCTGATCAAGCGGATCCGGACGGATTTCGATTATGATCCGGAGACCACCGACATCAACACGCCATTGACGCAGGCTTTCGCCCAGCGGCAAGGCGTCTGCCAGGACTTCGCGCATATCATGATCGCTGGGCTGCGCGGCCTCGGCCTGCCGGCGGCCTATGTCAGCGGCTACATCCGTACCATCCCGCCGCCGGGCGAGAAGCGGCTCGAAGGCGCCGACGCCACGCACGCCTGGGTCGCGGTCTGGTGCGGCACGTCGGATGGCTGGCTGGGCTTCGACCCCACCAACGCCATCGATGTCGGCAACGACCACATTGCCTTGGCGATCGGCCGCGATTTTTCCGATGTTTCGCCGGTCTACGGCGTATTCGTCGGCTCCGGCGGCACCGAGCTCGAAGTCGAGGTCGATGTCGTTCCGGTCACCGCGCCGGCGCCGGCGCCGGAACCGCGCGCCGCCAAAGCTTGATTGGTTGGTTGCTTGATCGCTTTGATTCTACGCAATTTTCTGTAAAAGGGCGCCATGGCGCTCTGGTTTGTCTTTGCATTGATGACGGCGGCAGCGATTTTCGCCGTGCTTTGGCCTTTGTCACGCGGCAACGCGAAGCAGGGCGGCAGCGACATTGCCGTTTACCGCGACCAATTGGACGAGATCGTCCGGGACCGCGCCTCAGGACTTATTGGCGAAGCCGAGGCCGAGGCCGCCAAGGTCGAAATATCGCGCCGCTTGCTGGCAGCAGCAGACGCAGCGGAAACCGAGAAGCTTGCCGTCGCGGCATCGCCAGTCTGGTACCGTCGCATCACCGCGCTGGGTGCGCTGGTGCTGCTGCCGACCGGTGCCGCGGTGCTGTATCTCATGCTTGGCTCGCCCCATATGCCGGGTGCGCCTTTGGCGGAACGGGCCAGCACACGGCCGGAAGGCCGCTCGATCGAGGAACTGGTCGCCCAGGTCGAGCAGCGCGCCGCGATAAACCCGGAAGACGGCCGCGCCTGGGAAGTATTGGCGCCGGTCTATATGCGGCTCGGCCGCTTCGAGGATTCGGCGCGCGCCTGGCGCAATGCCATCCGGCTCATCGGCGCCACCGCGTCGCGCGAGACCGATTACGGCGAGGCGCTGGCCGCCGCCGCCAACGGCATGATTACCGTCGACGCCAAGGCGGCGTTCGAGCGCGCGCTGGCGCTCGACAAAGATGACGTGAAGACCCGCTTTTATCTCGGTCTTGCCGCCGAACAGGACGGCAAGCGCGCCGAGGCTGAAAAGACCTGGCGCGATTTGTTGGCGAACGCGCCGCCGGATGCGCCTTGGGCGCCGGTGGTGCGGCAGGCGCTCACACGCGTGTCGTCCGATGCGCTGCCTGCGGCGCCCGGTCCCAGCGCAGCCGATGTCGAAGCCTCGGCGCGGATGAATGCCGACGAGCGCAAGCAGATGATCGGCGGCATGGTGGCGCGGCTCGCCGACCGGCTGAAGCAGGATAGCTCCGATGTCGAAGGCTGGCTGCGGCTGGTACGTGCCTACAGCGTGCTCGGCGAGCGCGACAAAGCCTTGGCCGCGACAATCGACGCCAAACGCGCGCTTGCTGCCGAACCCGTTAAGCTCAAGCGTATCGACAATCTGGCGAAAGAACTGGGGTTGGCGAGCTAGGGTTGCCAACTGATATCCGTCGCGGTTCGGTGCGATATTACAAAGCGTTTGTCATTATATGGCAGTCTGCGCTTTAGGTAGGAGATGACTCATGGATGCGCCGGGTTCCGTGCATGGCATAGCGCTTTTGCGCGATCCGTTGCTCAACAAGGGCACGGCCTTCACCGAGCAGGAGCGCGATGCGCTGGGCCTGCGCGGCTTACTGCCGGCCCATGTGCAGTCGATGGAGGTGCAGGCCGCCCGCATCCTGGTCAATCTGCGCGCACTGCCCACCGATCTCGAAAGATATGTGGCGCTCAATGCGCTGCACGACCGCAACGAGGCGCTGTTCTTTCGCGTCGTCATCGACAATATCGATGAAATCCAGCCGCTCATTTATACACCGACCGTCGGTCTGGCATGTCAGCGGTTCGGGCACATCTTCCAGCGACCGCGCGGTCTGTTTATCAGCGCCAACGATCGCGGACGCATCGCCGAATTACTGAACAACTGGACGTATGAAGCCAAGTTGATTGTCGCGACCGACGGTCAACGAATTCTCGGTCTTGGCGACCTCGGCGCCAACGGCATGGGCATCCCGGTCGGAAAATTGTCGCTGTATTCCGCCTGCGCGGGCATTCACCCCAGTCTTTGCCTGCCGGTGATGCTGGATGTCGGCACCAACAACGAAGAGCTATTGAACGATCCTTATTATATCGGCGTGCGGCAAAAGCGGTTGCACGGCGCGGCCTATGACGCATTTATCGATGAGTTCATGGAGGCGGCGCACGACAGATTTCCCAATGCGCTGATCCAGTTCGAGGATTTTGCCAGTCAGACCGCGGTGCGGCTGCTCGGCCAATACCGCGATCGATTCTGCACCTTCAACGACGACATCCAGGGAACCGCAGCAGTCGCGCTGGCGGGATTGCTGTCCGCGCTGCGCGTGAGCGGTGGCACTTTGACAGAGCAGACAGTGTTGTTTTTCGGCGCCGGTCAGGCCGCCACCGGCATTGCCGACCTGGTGACGTCGGCCCTGGTAGCGCAGGGTCTGACCGAAGCAGAGGCTCTGGCGCGCCTCACCTTCTTCGATGTGAACGGCTTGGTGGTGCAGGGCCGGCCCGATCTGGCCGGACACAACATGCGTTATGCCCGCGCGCTCCCGCCGATCCATGACTTCGTCACGGCAATCCGCACCCTAAAGCCGACCGCGATCATCGGTGCGGCTGGGGTCGGCATTGCATTCACGCCGGAGGTGCTCGCCGCGATGGCGGAGATCAACGAGCGGCCGATCGTCTTCGCACTCTCCAATCCGACATCGAAGGCGGAATGCACCGCGCAGCAGGCCTACCACGGCACCGGCGGGCGGGCGCTGTTCGCCTGCGGCAGTCCCTATGGGCCTGTGACATTGGAAGGCAAGACCTTCGTGCCGCGCCAGGGCAACAACTCGTACATCTTCCCCGGTGTCGGACTGGGCGTGATCGCGAGCGGCGCGCGGCTGGTCACCGACGAGATGTTCATGGCCGCCGCGCACACGCTCGCCGAACTCGTCAGCGATGCCGATATCGCGCAGGGCAGCCTCTATCCGGCGTTACCGCGCCTGCGCGAGGTATCGGCCCATATCGCCGCGTCGGTCGCCGCGGTCGCGTTTCAACGCGGCTTGGCGAGCGGCGATGCGCCCAATGATCTGCTCGCCTTTGTCAGCGCGCAGATGTACGACCCGCGCTACTAGAGCGTTTTCAAGCGAAGTGGGCACCGGTTCGCGTGAAGAAAACGCGTCGAACGAACCACCGCTAGTTACTGATTTTAATACCGGCTTCCTTGATCACTTTGGCCCATTGCGGAATTTCCTTTTTGAGCACGGCTTCGAATTCCGCCGGCGTGTTACCGATGATGTCGAGGCCCTGTTCGCCCATGGCCTTGCGCACGTCCGGCAAAGCGAGATCCGCGATCGTCTCCTTGTAAATCTTGTCGATGATATCCGGTGGCGTGCCGGCCGGCGCCATCAGCCCGAACCACGGTACCGCCTCGAAACCGGGAAAACCGGATTCGGCGAAAGTCGGTATCTCCGGCGCAACCGCTGAACGCTTCAACGACGTCGCAGCGAAAGCTCGCAATTTGCCGTCCTTGATCAGCGGCATGACATTGACGACATTGCCGAAGAACATCGTCAGCCGGCCGGCCAGGAGGTCGGGCACCACCGCGGTCGAGCCGCGGTAGGCCACCGGTGTGATGTCGACATGCGCCATGTATTTGAACAACTCGCCGGCCAGATGCTGCGAGGTGCCGATGCCGGCATGACCGTAGGTCAGTTTTCCGGGCTGCGCTTTGGCCAGCGCCACCAGTTCCTGCAGCGTCTTGGCCGGCACATCGGGGTGCACGGTGAGGATGTTGGCGGCGACGAACACCTGCGAAATCAGCGCAAAATCCTTGATTGGATCGTAGGGCAATTTCTCGTAGAGGCTGGGGCTGATTACCAGAGAAGGATTGCCACCCATCAACAGCGTGTAGCCGTCCGCAGCCGATTTCGCGACGCGCTCGGTGGCGATGTTGCTGCCGGCGCCGGTGAGGTTCTCCACCACGACCGGCTGGCCCCAATGTTCGGTGAACTTGTTGGCGAGGATGCGGGCCGACACGTCGGGCGCGGTGCCCGCCGGAAAGCCGACAATGATCCGGACCGGGCGATCCGGAAATTTCGTATCGGCGTTTGCATAGTGCGCGGCTGACAGCGTCAGCAGCCCCGCCATCAGGGCGATCAGGCGTTTCATGGTTCCTCCCCAATCCCCGCCGCCGGCTTAACCGGTCTATGTCAGGGATATGGAGAAGAGCGTGACACCGGATGTCACCACCCGCAAGGCGGGGGAGGACTAAGCCGTCGCCTGATCGACCGATAACACCTTCATGATGTCGTCGCGCACTTTGGTGCGCTCGGCTTCGCCGGTTTCGGACGAGAGCCGTGCCTCGTAGGCGATGCGGGCCGGGCGGTGGAACACCATGACGCGGTCGCCGATGTCCATGGCCTCGCCTATCTGGTGGGTGATGAACACGGCAGTCTTGTTGTTCTGCCGCACCAGCTTGACGAATTCGGCGCGCAGGTCGCGCGCGGTCATCTCATCAAGCGCCGAGAACGGCTCATCGCACAGCAGGATGTCCGGATTGACCGCAAAGGCCCGTGCGATCGACACGCGCTGACGCATGCCGCCGGACAGAGCGTGCGGATAGTCGTTCTCGTGACCGGACAGGCCGAGCCGCGCCAGCCAGCCGCGCGCGGTTTCCAGCGCCTGCTTCGGGTCGGCATTGAGCACCTGAAGTCCCAGCATCACGTTTTCCAGTGCGGTGCGCCACGGCATCAGCCGGTCGTTCTGGAACACGATGCCGATCTTGCCGCGGAAAAAGTCGAACTCACTGAAAGGATTATGTCCGACGACGCGGGCCTGGCCTTCGCTCGGCTCGATCAGCCCGGCAACGATGTTGAACATCGTCGACTTGCCACAGCCGGTCTTGCCCAGCACGGCGACGATCTCGCCTTTGGCGATTTCGAACGACAGCTTATCGACGGCGGTAAAGACGTCCTTACCGTCGGTACGTGGGAAGGTCTTGGAGACTTCGGTGAAGCGGATGACCGGATCGGCGGCGGTATTCATATTGATTCCTCGAGCATGGCCTTATCCGAAAACCGGTTCCCACTTTTCGGGGCCATGCTCATATCGAACGCTCCGAAACCGGCCGGTAGCTGAGTGCCCATGCTTCGATGGCGTTGATGGTCTGTTGCACCACGAGCACGAACAGCACCAGTTGCAGCGTCCAGGCCATGGCGCCCGCCATGTCGAACAGTTGCTGCTGGCGCAGCAATTCGTAGCCGACGCCGCCGGTGGCGCCGACTAGCTCGGCTACCACGACGACGCGCGCGGCGTTGCCGAGATTGACCTTCCAGGCGGTCAGAATGCCCGGCACGATGGTGGGCACGATCAGGAAGCGGAACAGCGTCCAGCGCGACGGCCGAAACGACATCGTCATCTCGAACAGGTCTTTGGACATCGACCTTATTGCGTCCAAGATTTGAAATGTGAAGGCCGGCAGCGTCGTCATGATCATGATGAAGGCGATGCGGAATTCGGTGCCCTGGAACCAGATGATGGCGAACACCACCCAGGACAACGCCGGAATGCCCTGGAAGAAGGTCAGCACCGGACTGACGAAATTCTCCAGCGTCTTCGACCGCGCCATCACCAGCGCGATGACCGCGCCGATGAAGAATGCGCCGAACAGCCCAACGAAGATGCGGCCGCCGGTCAGCAGCACGTCGATCAGCAACGAACCGGTGATGAGGATTTCGACAGTGCGCTTGAAGATCTCAGGCACCGGCGGAAACAAGAACGGCGGCAGCGTCATCGACAGAATCTGCCAGATCACCGCCAGCACGATCATGCCGGCGGTGGCCTGCAGGACGCGCATGGAGCCCGAGCCCATCACTTCAACGGCTTGTTGTAGATGGTGTCGTTTGACGGCTGGGTTTTGAGATAGCCGACGTCGATGCCGGCCTTATAGACCGCTTCGATCTGCTTGCTGACTTCATTGGCGCCGACGACGGCCATGCCGAGCCGGTCATTGGCCTTGATCAGTTCGACGAGTGCCGCGCGATCTTCCGGCGTCGACTTCGGCGCAATCAGGTTCGCCGCT
The DNA here is from genome assembly GCA_903885555.1 of uncultured Hyphomicrobiales bacterium. Lineage (GTDB taxonomy): Bacteria > Pseudomonadota > Alphaproteobacteria > Rhizobiales > Xanthobacteraceae > Pseudolabrys. Next base: position 25,149 of record CAISIV010000148.1, on the reverse strand, counting down.
TCTTCCGGATTTTTGACGATGAACTCGCCGGCTGCTTTGTAGGTCGTATAGAGCTTCTGCACCAGCGTCGGGTTGGCATCGATCCAGTCGGTATGCGCGGCCAGACCGAGATAGGGGATGCGCTCGCCACCGGCGAACTTCTTCCAGGTCTCGGCCATTTTGTAGTCGAGCATGCGCACGCCGGGCTTCTTGGATTTCAGCAGCGTGTAGGCCGGCTCCCAGAGCTGAATGGCGTCGGCGCGGTCGGCGATAGCGTAGCCGACGAGGCCCGGCGTCGCGGTATTGACGACTTCGACCTTCGAAGTGTCGACGCCCTGCTGCTTGGCGAAGAATTCTGACATCACGTAGTTGGTGGTCGAGCGGGCGGCGGCGAGTTGCTTGCCCTCGAGATCCTTCATCGACTTCATGGCGTCGCGCGAGGTGACGACGGCGCCCCAGAAGTCGAACAAATTGAACAGGTACTTGACCTTGACGCCGCGCGCGTCGGCGAGGCCGACGGTGAGCACCGCGGCGCTGCCGCCGACCTTGAACTCGCCGGAATTGAACTGCGTCGTATAGGCGTCGGGCGTGCGCTCGACGAAGTCGATGTCGAGGCCATTCGCCTCATCCATCTTCTTGGCCTTGATTACCGGTGGCATGAAGGCGCCGAGCGACGGGAAGCCGAACACGACGATGGAAACTTTCGATGGCGCCTGCGCGGCGGCAGGGGCGGGCGACAGCAATGCCGCGAGCGAGAGCGTAGCGGCGGCAATCGCCGTGTTCAGAAAAAGTGATCGTTTGGTCATAAGAATCCTCCGTTGTTTGATCGGTCCGGGCTTTTCGCCTCTTGTCATTGAATATTGAACAGCTTTTGCGCCAGGCCGCCATTGATTGACGCGGTCTGTGCGGCGGAAAGGCCCGCCGCGGCAACGATCTTGGTCGGCTCGTGATCGCCGATCGGGAACGGCATGTCCGAACCGAGCATGAGCTTGTCGGTGCCGATCATCTCGATCACGAACTTCAGGATGCGCACATCATGCACGATCGTGTCGGTATAAAGCGCGGCGAGGCCCGCGACCGGATCGCCGATGCCCGGCGTGATCGAATGGTTCTTCTTCAGGCGGCCCAGCACGAAGGGCAGGCCGGCGCCGCCGATCGGCGCGAAGATCTTCGCATTCTTGTACTTGGCGACGTGACCTGACGAAATCAGGCGCGCGATCGCGATCACGGCGTCGGTGACACGGCCGAGGCCGTTGGCGAGACCGAAATCGTTCACGCGCACGTCGCCGGCATCGAAGCTTGGATGAATATGGACGAAGGCTTCGGTTTCATCCGCCGCCTGCCAGAACGGATCGAGGTCGGCGGCGTCCAGCGTCGAGCCAGCGCCGCGCGGCAATGTGCCGATCATAATGCCGGGGAAGCCGGCCTTGCGCACGGCTCTGAGAACAGAGGCGGCGCGCGCGCCGTCGCCGAGCGGCACGGTGCCGAGCGGCACAAAGCGCGGCTCGGCCTTGGCAGCGGCCAGTAAGGTCTCGTTGGTCAGCGTCGCCCAGGCTTCGGCTTCGGCGCCCGGCAGTTCGTAGCCGAACATGTCGACCCAACCGCCGCACACCTGCTTGTCGATGCCGTTCTTGTCCATCCAGGCGAGGCGGCCTGGAATATCCGACAGCGGCTTCGATACCGGGCGGATCTGCTTGGCCGCGCCGAAGGTCAGCGCGAGACCATGATCAGTTTCGGCCTGCTTGATGTTGGGGAACCGCGCGGCTTCCTTGCGCACCGCCGTCATCAGTTCGGGCGAGACGAGGTGGGCGTGACTGTCGACGATCATTTAATGTCCTTTGCTTTTGTTCTCTTGTGCCGCGGCGATCATGTCGCCGAGCGTCGAAACCTTGATCGGAAGCCGGTTGGTCGAAATGCCGAGCGGCTTGAGCGCGTCGTTGATGGCGTTCGCCACCGCTGCGGGCGAACCGAGATAGCCGCTCTCGCCGGAGCCCTTCTGGCCGAACACGGTGTGCGGCGAGGGCGTCTCGTGATGGATGATCTGCACGTCCGGCACTTCGTGAGACGACGGCAGCAGATAGTCCATGAAAGTCTGCGCGATCAGCTGTCCGTCATCATTATAGGCGAATTCCTCATAGAGCGCCGCGCCGATGCCGTGGGCGATGCCGCCCATGGTCATGCCGCGCACGATCTTCGGGTTGATGACGACGCCGCAGTCGTGGCCGATGCGATATTTCAATATCTCGGGGCGGCCGAGATCGGGATCGATCTTGACCAGGATGAGATGAAACTCGAACGAGGTGCAGGGATACATCTGCACCCGGCCGTCCGCGTCCGGCAGTGTGCCGCCGGTCGGCACCTGCATGATGTGGCTCGCCGCCAGGCCCGGCTCCATGTCGGCCGGCAGGCGGTGATAGCTGCGCCAGGCGATCTGCACGAGATCGAGCCAGGTGCGGCGATGCTCCGGCTTGTTCTTGTCGTAGACATTGCCCTGATCGTAGACCGCGCGCTCGACCGGAATGCCAAGATCGTGCGCGGCGATAGTCATGAGCTTGGTCTTGAGCTTGGTGGCGGCATGGAACGCCGCGCCGCCAAGCATGATCGCCATGCGGCTGCCGACCGGTGTGCCGCTCGGCAAGGAATTGAGTGAATCCGGCCGCACCACGCGGATCAATTCCGGATCGATCTGCAGCACCTCGCCGATCGCGGTGCCGACCAGCGTCTCGTGGCCCTGACCGGAGGAGGTCGTGTGCATGGTCGCGGTGATCGAGCCGACGCCGTCGATATTGACGCGGCATGAGTCCATGAAGGTCGAGGTCTGTACCTTCGGATTGAGCAGCGCCTCGAAGGTGGCGTTGCCGCCGGACGGCTCCAGGCAGGCTGCTAGGCCGATGCCGGCCAGCATGCCCTGGGTGCGCAAGGCGTCGCGCTCGACTTTCAGGCCCTCGTAGCTGGTATGCGCCACGACCTTGTCGATCACGGCATGGAAATCGCCGCTGTCATAGGTCGTGCCGCTCGGGATCGTGTAGGGAAATTCGTCGTGCCGGATCATGTTGCGGCGGCGGATTTCCAGCCGGTCGAGCCCCAGCACGTTCGCCACTTCGTCCATCGTGCGCTCGATCGCGACGTTGGTCGGCGCCTGGCCGAAGCCGCGCACCGCGTCCTGCGTGGTCTTGTTGGTGACGACCGCGACCGCGCGGTACTGCACGCTCTGAATCTTGTAGGGGCCGACAATGGCGCCGACCGGCTTGCCGAGCTGGAACGGCGAACGTCCGGCATAGGCGCCGACGTTCTCCAGCGCCCGCATCTTCATCGAGCGCACGATGCCGTTGTCGTCGAAAGCGACTTCCACGTCGAACAGGCGCTCGGGACCATGCGCATCGCCGCCGCGCATGTTCTCGAGCCGGTCCTCAAGCAGTTTGACCGGGAAGCCGAGCCGCCGCGACAGGTAACCGCACAGCACCGTGTGTTTGATACCGCGCTTGACGCCATAGCTGCCGCCGACATCGACGTCGTGATGCACGCGCACCGAGGTGACGGGAATCTTGAGCGCAATGCCGATCTGGTCGTTGAAGCGAGGCATTTGAATCGAGGCGTGGACATCGAGCATGTCGCGCCAGGGGTCCCAGCTGGCGGTGACGCCGAAGGTCTCGATCGGTACGGTCGACGAGCGGCCCCATTTCACGCGCAGCTTCAGTTTGCGTGGGCTCGCGGCGAAGTCCTTGTCGACCTCGCCCCAGGTGAATGTCTTGTCGAGCAGCACGTTGGAGCCGTGCGCCTCGTGAACGAGAATGTCGTTGGATTCCAGCGCCTGCTCGGCATCGAGCACGAAAGGCAGCGGTTCGTAATCGATGACGACTTCCTCGGCGGCGTCTTCGGCCTGCGCCCGGCTGTCGGCGACAACGGCGACGACCCACTCGCCGGAATAGCGCGCGATCTCATGCGCCAGAGGCCGGCGCGGCACGTTCGGTGTATCGAGGCCGGTCATCAGCGGCAAAGTGGCGGCGGCGAGTTCCGCGCCGTCGAGGATATAATGCACGCCCGGCATCTTCAGCGCGGCGCTCTTGTCGATGCTGACGATGCGCGCCGCGGCATGCGGGCAGGTCACCAGCGCGACGTGCTTGGTGTTCGGCAACTGGATGTCGGCGACGAACTTGCCTTTGCCGGCAACGAAACGGCGATCCTCACGGACGCGGCGGTCGGTCGAAACAAAGCGGAATTTGCTGATGGCGCTCACTTGGTCAGCTCCACCGGGCGGTTGGCGCCGCGCAGCCGCTCGGCGGCCAGCGCAATGGCGTCGATGATCTGCGCGTAGCCGGTGCAGCGGCAGATATTGCCCGAGATGGCGTCGACGATGTCGTCGCGGCTCGGGTTCGGATTATCGATCAGCAGTGCATGCGCGACCAGCACCATGGCTGGCGTGCAGTAACCGCACTGCATGCCGTGGGTCTCGCAGAACGCGTCCTGGATCACCGACATTTCGCCGGGGCCGGGCGTGACGCCTTCGATGGTGGTGATCTTGGAGCCTTCGGCCTGCGGCGCGAACATCAGACAGGAACGTACGGCGACGCCGTCGAACAGCACGGTGCAGGCGCCGCAGACGCCATGCTCGCAACCAGTATGCGCGCCGGTCAGGCCGACATGATCGCGCAAACAGTCGAGCAGGCTGGTGCGCGGCTCGACGTCGAGTTCGCGGATTTCGCCGTTGATGTCGAGATTAATGCGCATGAAGCTTCTCTCCGAGAGCGGACGCGCGCGCATCGGCCACCGCGCGGCACGCCATGCTGACGGCGACACGCTTGCGGTAAGCGGCCGTGGCATGGAGATCGTCCAGTGCCTCGATATCCGCGAGCGCCTCGGTCACGACGTCTTTGACTTTGGCCGCGTCGAGTTTGGAGCCGACCAGTTGCTGTTCGGCACTCGTGAGGCGCATCGGGAAATCGGTGGCGGCGCCTGCGCCGATGGCGATGCGCTTGCAGGTGCCGTCGGCGTCAAGCTGGACCTGAACGGCGGACGAGACGAAAGCGAAGTCGCTGCGCCGGGCATTTACTTCATGGAAGCCGGTGCCGATCCTGTCGCCGTGCCAGACGGGAATCTTCAATCCGGTCAGACAAGCGGTCGAGGGCAGGGACGTCACCATCGCGCCGACAAAGAATTCGCCCGCCGCGATCTCGATGGTCTTCTTGTCCTCGCGATAATTCAGGACCGCATCGAGCGTCACGGCGATCAGCGCCTGTTCGGCCGCCGGATCGGCGTTGACCAGCGAGCCGCCGATGGTGCCGCGGGCGCGGGTGGCGGCGTGGCCGATCCAGGGGATGGCCTTCGCCATCAGGGGGATGTCGCGTGCGATAGTCGCGCTGCGTTCGAGGTCGCACTGCCGGGTGGTGGCGCCGATGGCAATCGCGTCGCCGTCTTGTCGTATATAAGAGAGACCCGCGATGCGGTTGATGTCGACGAGCCGGGTCGGCCGCGCCAGCCGCATCGCCATCATCGGCACCAGCGTCTGTCCGCCGGCGATCAGCCGCGCATTCTCGTCGGCGGCCAGCATCGCACAGGCTTCGTCGATGTCGGCGGGACGGGAATACTCGAACGGCGCTGCTTTCATTGGATACGCTACGCTAGTCCCGGAGGGATAAATGACGGTTCGCGGCCGGATTAGCCGTAAACAGGGCCGTTATTGTCGTATCGGCGACGGTATGGTTAAAGTCTATCTCGCATTATCGCAACCGCAAAAAATCGCGGTCCCGCCCCGCAGACTTTCATTGCCAGGACGCTCGTTATGTCAGCCGACCGCAAGGCTTTTATACGCAACATCGCCGAAGTACCATGGCTGGAATTCCCCAACCATTTCGGCGGCGCGTTGTCCAAGCCGCTGGTGATGCCGGAGACCGCAGGCTCGAAACACCTCGATTACCGCATCTCGATGTATCAGCCCAAGGCCTATGTCGAAAAGCACAGCCACAAGGTGCAGGAGCAGGTTTATCACGTGATCGAAGGCGAGGGCCTGATGCATGTCGATGGCAAGGACCATCTCATGCGCAAGCACGATTACATCTTTCTGCCGCCGGGCTGCGTCCACGCGATTACGAACACCGGCCTTGTCGATCTCGTTTTCATCGTCGTGACGTCGCCCGTCACCGACGACGTCATTCCGGTCTGACCATGGCTCCCGTTCGTCCACGCACCAAGCAAGCCAGCCGGCCCCGTGCCCGCGTCGCCGCGGTGCGCGCCGAGGCCGATGCGCCGGAAGGCCAGCGCGGCGGCGTACAGTCGCTCGGCCGCGCCTTCGGCATCATGGAGGAGATCGCGCGCCACCGCGACGGCATCGGTCTCGCCGAACTGAGCAAGCGCGTCGGCCTGCACAACTCGACGACCTTCCATCTGGTCAAGACGATGGTGTCGCTCGGCTATGTGCGCCAGCTCAAGGACTCGAAGAAATACCGCATCGGCCGTCCGCTGTTCGCGCTTGCCGCCAGCGCGCTCGACGAGGTCGAGATGACATCGCTGGCGACGCCGGTGCTTGCCGCGCTGTCGCAGGAGACCGGCGAAGGCACGCAGTTTGCCGTGCGTTCAGGCGACGCGGTGGTGATCCTCGCGCGGATGAGCGGGCCGGGCGCGTTTCAGCTGAAAGACCGCGTTGGCGGCGTGCGTCCGGCGCATTGCACGGCGATCGGCAAGATCATGCTGTCGTCGCTGACGAACGAGCAGTTCGAGCGCTTTCTGTCGCGCGCGGAACTCAAGGCCAGCACGCCAAAGTCGATCGTCAAGACCGATCTGCTGCGTCGCGAGGTCGAGACCGTGCGCCGCGCCGGCATGGCCATCGACGACGGCGAATTCGATACCGAGTTGCGTTGCGTGGCTCTACCGGTACGCGATTTCAGCGGCCAGATCATTGGCGCCATTGGTTTGTCCGGCCCGATGTGGCGGGTGTCCCACGAGGTGCTGCAAAAACACGCCCGTGTGGTGCGCGAAGCGGCCGCTCGTCTGTCAGCCGAATTCGGCTATACTGGCATAGCCGAGGCGCGGACCGACGCCGCGGAATAAGAATCTCAGGGAGACCCGAAATGCCAAGGCACGCTAATTATGTTCCCCACGGCGTAATCCCTGCAGTCCTGCTGCCTTTCGAGAATGATCTCTCCATCGACGAAGCGAGCTTCCGCAAGCATTTGCGTGACGTCGCGTCGGTCGAAGGCCTGTCGGCGCTGACCATCAACGCGCATTCGACCGAAGTGGCGTCCTGCACCTTCGAGGAGCAGCGCCGCGTGCTCGACATTACGCAGGATGAAATCGGCGCGAAGTTGCCGATCGTCAACGGTGTCTGGGCCGACGGCAGCGTCGAAGCCGCTCGCATCGCCAAGATGGCGGCGCAAGGCGGTGCCTCCGCGCTGCTCGTGTTTCCGCCGGCGCCGTTCACGATGGGGCAGAACGCCGCGATGGCGCTGGCCCATTTTAAGCGCATCGCCGACGCCACCGACCTGCCGCTCATCGTCTTCCAGTATGCGCTGTCCACCGGCCAAGGCTATCCGAAGGACACGCTGCTGAAGCTGTGTGAGGAAGTGCCGAGCATCCGCGCCATCAAGGACTGGATCGGCAACGTGCCGCATCACGAATGGCATGTGCGCACGCTGCAAAGCCTGCCGCGGCAGGTCAATGTGCTGTCGACCCATAGCGCCTGGCTGTTCTCGTCGCTGGTGCTGGGCTGCAACGGCCTGCTGTCGGGCTCGGGCAGCGTCATCGCCGATCTGCAGGCGCAGTTGTTCCGCGCGGTGCAGGGCAACGATCTGGCGCAAGCCAAGCGCCTCAACGATCGCATCGACCCAGTGGCGCGTGCTTTCTACGCCGATCCCTTCGTCGACATGCATAACCGCATGAAGGAAGCTCTCGTGCTGCTCGGCAAACTGCCGCGCGCTGTGGTGCGGCCGCCGCTGGTCAAGATTGAACGCGCCGAAATCGCGCGCATTCGTCAGGCCTTGATCGACGCCGGCCTGCTCGACAAGGACGCGGCGCGGGACGCGGCGTAACTACATAATCGCGAATTCGGTATTCTTGCGGTCGGTCACCAGCATCGTGCCGGGATAATGCGTGATGCAGAAGTCCGGCTTCACCGTCATGATAATTGATTGCGGCGTGACACCGCAGGCCCAGAACACCGGAATCTCGTCGTCGTTGATTGGCACGCCGTCGCCCCATTCGGGCTTCATGATGTCCTTGATGCCGATCATCTCCGGCTTGCCGATATGCACCGGCGCGCCGTGCACGGACGGGAAGCGCGTTGTGATTTGAACGGCGCGGATGGCATTCGCCGGCGTCATCGGCCGCATCGACACCACCATCGGGCCGTGGAAGGGACCGGCCGGCTTGGTCTCAACCGAGGTACGAAACATCGGCACGGTTTTGTTCAAGGCGATATGCCGCATCTCGATGCCATCGGCCATCAACGCTTCTTCGAATGAAAACGAGCAGCCGATGACGAAGCTGACCAGATCGTCGCGCCACACGTCTTTGATGTTTTCTGGCTCGGCGATGATTTCGCCGTTCTTCCAGACGCGATAGCGCGGAATGTCGGTGCGGATGTCGAGGTCCTCGCCCAGTTCCGGGAGGCGCCAGTCGCCGGGCGCCGACGTTCCGATAATCGGACAAGGTTTCGGATTGAGTTGGGCAAAGCGCAGGAAGTCGCCCGCGATCGCCTTCGGCAAAATCGCGAGGTTGCCCTGTACAAACCCTCGGGCGACGCCTGAGGTCGATCCGCGGAAGCGGCCGGCGCGGATCGCCAGCCGCGCGGCCAAACCTGTATCTGCGTCATCTCCGCGCGGCTGTGTCATGGGCCGATACGACCATGTGAGCGAGCCTGCATCAATAAGGAAATAGCGGTTGAAACTTGGCACCAGATCGCGTTTGCTTGGCGACAATAGATAAAGCCCAAAACGGGCACGCTCAGGGGAGGGAAGCTAAATGATCAAAGGCAGAACTGCGTCTTGTTGGACCCTTGCGGGTCTTGCCGCGGCGGCGATGAGCCTGCCGGCTCACGCGCAAACGCCCGCGCCGGCCGCAGCCCCCGTCAAGCTCGGCATCGTTTCGTTTCTGTCCGGTCCGGCGGCGTCGCCGTTCGGTCTGCCGGGCCGCAACGGCGCCGAAATCGTCATCGAAGCGCTCAACGCCGGCACCGCGCCGGCGCCGTACAATAAAGTCGGCTTCGGCGGCACCAAGATCGAAGCAAAATACGTTGACGAGGCCGGCTCGGCCGCCAACGTCGTCACCGATTTCCGCAACCTTGTGCAGCGCGATCAGGTCGATGCCGTTGTCGGCTATATCTCGTCGGGCAACTGTCTTGCCGTGACGCCGGTCGCCGAAGAACTAAAGGCCCTCACGGTATTCTACGATTGCGGTACACCGCGCATTTTCGAAGAGAAGGCGCGCGCTTATGTGTTCCGCCCCAGTCCGCACGCCACCATGGATAGCGTCGGCGCTGCGCGTTATCTGATTGCCAAGAAGAAGAACCTCACCAGTTTCTCCGGCATCAACCAGAACTACGCCTGGGGCCAGGACTCCTGGCGCGATTTCATTGGCGCGATGAAAGTACTGGCGCCGAAGGCGGAAGCCGACAAGATCCTGTTCCCGAAACTGTTTGCCGGTGAATTCGGCGCCGAAGTCTCGACGTTGCTGACATCGAAATCGCAGGCGGTGCACACCAGCTTCTGGAACGGCGACCTCGAAGGCTTCATCTATCAGCAGCAGGCGCGTGGTCTCGACAAGCGCATGACGATCATTGCCACCACCGGCGAATCGTCGATCTGGCGTCTGCGCGACAAGATGCCGGACGGCACCATCATCGGCGGCCGCGGCCCGCATGGTCCGCTCGCGCCGGACAATGCCTTCAACAAGTGGTTCAGCAAGATCTACACCGACCGCTACAACGTGCCGCCGACCTACCCGTCCTACCAGATGGCGCAGTCGCTGCTTGGCCTCAAGCTCGCTTACGAGAAGGCCGCAACCGGTACCGCGAAGCCGACGACCGACCAGATCGCCGCTGCATTCAAGGGTCTCGTCTTCACCGGACCATCCGGCGAGATCAAGATGGTGCTCGGCGACGGCCATCAGGGCATCCAGGAAACCGCCTACGGTACCTATCGCTTCAACAAGGCGAAGAAAGAGCCGGAAATCATCGACGTCATGCGCTTCCCGGCCGAATGCGTGAACCCGCCGCCGGGTATCGATGCCGACAAGTGGATCGAAGGCGGCATGAAGGGTGCGAAGTGCTGAGCATCTGACACGCTCACGCTGACGATATCGCGGCGGGGCAGGGCCATGACGCCTTACCCCGCCGTCTCATTCCCGGATCTTCGCCCATAAACTCGCGGGCTCGCCGTGCTGACTGCATCCGCCATATTGACCGACGGCCTCGTATACGCGGCCTATCTCTTCATCGTCGCGGTCGGCCTGACGCTGATCTTTGGCGTCATGAAGATACTGAACGTGACGCATGGCTCGTTCTATGCCTTCGGCGCTTACGGCGCGGCCACCGCGGTCGGCATCTATACCAATGGCGACTGGAACGCGGCGCTTGGCTTCGTGTTTATGCTCGGACTGGCCATGGCGATCGGCCTCATCATGGGCATCATCCTCGAGCGCGGGCTGCTGCGGCTGGTGTACGGCAAGGACGAAGTGGTCATTGTTCTCGTCACCTATGCGACCTTCCTGATCCTCGAAGACGTCATCGGCCTGATCTGGGGCACGCAATCCTACGGTGCCTATCAGCCGATGATTTCCGCCGGCAATATCGAGATCGGCGAACTGGTGCTGTCGAACTACGACATCGTTCTGGTCGTGATCGCCGCTGCCGTGGCCTTTGCCGCCTACTGGTCGCTGAAATACACCCGCTACGGCCGGCTGCTCACCACCGTCATCTATGACCGCGAAACCGCCGCCGCCTTCGGCATCAACGTCACGCTGGTCTATACCGTGACGTTCCTGATCGGCGCCGCGCTCGGCGCGCTGGGCGGCGCGGTGATGGCGCCGAAGATTTCCGTCACGCTCGGCATCGGCGTTGAAGTCATCGTGCTGGCTTTCGCCGTGGTCGCCATCGGCGGCATGGGCTCGATCGAAGGCGCGCTGGTCGGCGCGCTGATCGTCGGCATCTGCCGGGCTGCCGCCGTGCACCTGATGCCGCAGATCGAACTGTTCGTCGTTTACGGCGTGATGGCGCTGGTGCTGGTGGCGCGGCCCTATGGCCTGTTCGTGCGTGCTCAGCCGAGGAAGATCTGATGCAGGCCGGCGCGCAATGGGTGGGCGGTCTGCTGCTGCTGGTCGCGGCGGCAGCCGCGCCTTTCCTGCCGAACTGGGTCGTCTCGCTCGCCACCATCGCATTCGCCAACGCGCTGGTGGTGCTCGGCCTTGTCGTGCTGTGGCGCGTCGGTTTGGTTTCGTTCGGGCAGGCGCTGTACTACTGCATCGGCGCTTATGCGGTCGCGCTGATGGGGCGCTGGATCGGCTTTACCGACGCGATTGCGCTGGTGTTGCTCGGCGGCATCGTGGCCGGGCTGACCGCTGCCGGTATCGGCTTCCTGCTGGCGCGCTATCGCGAAATCTTCTTCGCCATGTTGAGCCTGGCGCTGTCGATGATCCTCTACGGCGTGCTGGTGAAAACGGAGTCGCTCGGTTCCACCGACGGCTTCAGCGTGCTGACGCCGACCTTCTTCGGCTACGCCCCGCATGGCGCGCAATTGTCGCGTGCGCTCTATTGGCTGACGCTCGCCATCGACGCCATCGCGGCCTTGTTCGTCGGGCTCTATTTCCGGTCGGTCGCCGGCGCGCTGGCCGCGCCCATCCGCGACAATGAAATCCGCGTCGAATTTCTCGGCGTCTCCGTCACCAGCATCATCCACACCAAGGTGGTGATCGCCGGCGTGCTGGGCGGTCTCGGCGGCGCGCTTGCCGCCATGACCATCGGTCATGTCGATCCGGCGATGGCCTACTGGACCACATCCGGCGGATTCGTCTTCGTCACGGTGCTCGCCGGCTCCGGCTATGTCGCCGCGGCCTTTATCGGTTCGCTGGTGTTCGAAGTGGTTCGCTCCTTCGCGGTCGATGTCATGCCGCAGCTCTGGCAGATGACGCTGGGCTCGGTGCTGTTGCTCACCATTCTTTTCCTGCCGGAAGGCCTAGGCTCGCTGGTGTCGCGCTTGAAGCGCCGCGTGATGAAGCCAGGAACGGCACCATGAGCACCATCCTCGAGGTTCGCGATCTGGAAAAGACCTTCGGTCAGCTGGTGGCGGCGCGCGACATCAATGTCAGCGTGCCACAGCATCAGACGGTCGGTGTGATCGGCGCCAACGGCGCCGGCAAGACCACCTTCATCAACATGATCACCGGTCACCTGTCGCCGACAAAAGGTACGATTCTGTTCGAAGACAAGGACATCACCGGCAAGCCGTCGCGCGAGATTACGGGGCTTGGCATTTCACGCTCGTTTCAGGTGGCGCAGATTTTCCCGACGCTGACGGTGTTCGAGAACATGTGCATCGCCGCGGCCATCGCACACCGCAAGCCTGGCATGTTCGGCAATATCATGACGCCGGTGCGCTCGGCCGAGACCACGGCCGCCGCCGAGGCCGCCATCGAGCTGTTCCAGATTGGCCGCTATCGCGACGTTACGGCCAATGCGCTGCCGCAAGGCGTGCGCAAGCTTCTCGACATCGGCATGGCGGTGGCGGGATCGCCGCGCCTACTGCTGCTTGACGAGCCGACCAGCGGGATTTCGATTGAAGAGAAATTCGACCTGATGAACGTGGTGATGTCGGCGCTCAAGACGCGCAAGATCACCGTGCTGTTCGTCGAGCACGATATGGAAATCGTCGCGCGCTTTGCCGACCGGGTGCTGGCCTTCTACGACGGCACCGTCATCGCCGACGGCACCGCGCATGAGACGCTGGACAATCCGAAGGTTCAGGAACTGATCAGCGGCGTGCGGCTCAAGGCTGGCGCCCATGCTTAAAGTCGAAAACCTCAACGTTTCCATCGGTCCGATCCCGATTATCCGCAACGCCTCGCTTCAGGTCGACGAGGGCCAGATGTGCGGGCTTATCGGCCGTAACGGCGCCGGCAAGACGACGCTGCTGCGCGCCTTGATGGGGGCCATTCCAGCGACCGGTACGGTTCAGTTCGAGCATATCGATTTGCTGGCGTTGCCGGCGCATCGCCGCGCCGCGCATGGCATCGGCTACATGCCGGAGGACCGCCGGTTGGTGCCGGAATTCACCGTCGGCGAAAACATCCTGCTGCCGACATGGTCGACCGAGGTCGCCGATGTCGACACACGACTGGAATGGATTTTCTCGATCATGCCGGAAGTGGCGCGGTTCAAGGATCGCCGCGCGCTCGAATTATCCGGCGGTCAGCAGAAGATGGTGGCTTTGGCGCGGGCTCTGATGGCCGGCACGCGTATTCTTCTTCTCGATGAGCCGTTCGAGGGCCTGGCGCCAGCATTGGCGCGGCGTCTGGGCGAGGTGCTGGCGAACCTCAAGACGGAGGGCGTCTCGGTCTTGATCGCCGAGTCGAACGAGCTGCACGTGCTCGATCTGCTGGCGCGGGCTTTCTATATCGAGCGCGGCGCCGTCAGCGACAAGCGGTAGCGGTCCGCCTGGTTCTGTCTGATTTTAAAATCGACGTTTTTGGAATAGCCGCATCCGGCACATTCAAATGTGCGCAGATCGTGTCCCGGCGCCGCCGGCTCGATGCGAACCAGTCCAATCTCTTCTCCGCAGTCCGGACATACCGGCGTGAGCAAAAGTGTCGGTATTCTTGGAGCAGGCATCCGCATTGCCATGAATTTGATTTTCCGCTGCACATTGGTGGGGCCGGGCATCGGACTCGAAAAACGAATCACTTCTCACAACCGACACACCCACTTAGCCGCTTGGCTTAAAATAAGTCCAGCATTAGTGCAGCCGCACGCACGTACCGCCTCGGTTTCTAACGCTTCAACCCCGCCGCCGCGACCGCCGCCGTCCACTTCGTCAGATCGTCAGCCTGCATCTTCGCGAAGTCCTCCGGCGTACCGCCGATGGCATCGAAGCCTTGCTTGGAAAACATCGACGTTGCTTCCGCGCTCTTGATCGCCTCGTTGCCGGCCTTCGAGAGTTTGTCGATCGCGGTGCGCGGCGTGCCAACCGGCGCCCAGATCGCAAACCACAGACTGGCTTCGAGATCGACGCCGGCCTCACGCAGCGTCGGCAGCTTCGGCGCGGCACTCGAGCGTTTGCCGGGCGACACCGCGAGACCTGTGAGCGCTCCGGACTCGATATGCGGCAGCACGGCAGCCGCCGGCGAGAACATCAACTGGATGCGGCCGGCAAGCAGGTCGGTCGTTGCCTGCGGGCTACCCTGATAGGGCACGTGCACCATCTTGGTGCCGGTGGTCTGCTGGAACAGTTCGGTGAGCAGATGCGGTGTCGCGCCGGTGCCGGTCGAGCCGTAGGAGAGGGTGCCGGGCTTGGCCTTCGCCAGCGCGATCAGTTCAGCCACGCTCGACACGCCGGTCGAGGGATGCACGGTGAGGATCATCGGCTGCGCCGCGATCATGATCACCGGTGTGAAGTCGCGCGGGATGTCGAAAGTCTGCGCCGCATTGAGCAGGCCGGTACTCAGGTTCACCGTGCCGCCGGCGAGCAGTGTGTAACCGTCCTTCGGCGAGCGCGCGACCATGTCGGCGGCGATGGCCGAAGCTGCGCCTGGCTTGTTCTCGACGACGAATTGCTGGCCAAGCTGGCGGCCCCATTCGTTAGCCATCAGCCGCGCGATCAGATCGGTCGAGGCGCCGGGCACAAAGCCGACGACGATATGAACGGGTTTGCTGGGGTAGTCGCTCTGCGCCAGCGCTGGCGCGCACAGGCTCAACAACGCGGCCAATACGGCCGCATATTTCATTGCCGGCATCGGACGTCCTTCCCAAAGCTGCGGGCTTTTGTCGCCCGCTTGGGAGGTATCCTAGCCTAGTCGCAGCGCACCGACATGCCCCCGTCGACGATAATCTCGGTGCCGGTGACGAAGCGGGCCTCGTCGGAGGCCAGAAACAGCGCGGCGTTGGCGGTGTCGCGGCCGTCACCCATGAAGCCCTGTGGAATGCGGGCGATACGCGACTTGAGCAGCGCCTCGACGTCGCCACCGGCACGCTGCTTGGCGAGGCGGACTTCCACCATCGGCGTGTGCAACTGGCCGGGGATGACGGTGTTCACGCGAATACCCTTGGGCGCGTATTGCACGGCGGTGACGCGCGACAGCTGGATGACGCCGGCCTTCGACGCGGCGTAGCCGACCTGCGGCGCGCCGGTGAAACGGATGCCGGAGGTCGACGCCAGATTGATGATCGCGCCGTTCTGTTGCGCTTCCATGATCGGCAGCACGTGCTTGAGCGTCAGGAAAACGCTCTTGAGATTGGTGTCGATCTGCTTGTCCCAGATCTCCTCGGCCATCTCGACCGGCCCGCCATGCGCCGAGCCGCCGACATTGTTCACCAGGATGTCGATGCGGCCGTAATGCTTCATGCAGGCCGCGACCACGGTGGCGATCGAAGCCGCGTCGGTGACGTCGCAATACTGCAGTACGATCTCGCCGCCCGCCGCCTTGACGCGCTCGACGGTTTCCGCGGCCGAGTCGAGATCGCGGTCGACGGCGAAAATCTTGGCGCCGTCCTCGGCAAAGCGCACGCAGGTGGCCCGCCCGTTGCCCCAGCCGGGGCCGACGCAGCCGGCGCCGGTGACCAGCGCGACTTTTCCTTCGAGCCGCCCGCTCATTGTTTGAGCTCGGGCGTGCTGGCGCGCCGCATGGGCGATCCGAATTTGTAGAACCTCATCGGGTTGTCGACCATCAATGCCTGCAAGGCGGCCGGCGTCGGTGCGATCTGCGACAGGATATCGACCAGCACGCCGTCATCGGGAATATGCGAGTGATTGGGGTGTGGCCAGTCGGTGCCCCAGATACAGCGGTCGCCGAAGTCGGCTACCAGCTTCTTCGCAAACGGAATGGCGTCGGCATAAGGCGGGCCTTGTTTGGTGATGCGGTCGGCGCCCGAGACCTTCATCCAGATATTGTCGTCGTCCATCAGCCGCAGCAGGTCCTGGAACGGCTTCTGCTCCATGCCGAGGGACGCGTCGATGCGGCCCATGTGATCGATCGTCACTGGCGTTGCCGAGCGTTTGATCGCGGGCGACAGTTCGCCGATCAACTCCGGCGCCATGTGGATCTGCAAATGCCAGTCGAAATTCGCCAGGCGCTTGCTGAACTCGACGACCTCGTCGATGGTCGCGGCCTTGGCGAGATGGCCCATGTAGTGAAACCGCGCGCCGCGGAAACCGGCGGCGTTGAGCCGCTTTAACTCCGCATCGGAAACGTCGACCGGCACCAGCGCGACGCCGCGATAGGCCCCATTGGTGACGCCGAGCGCTTCCTCGGTCGCCGAATTGTCGGTGCCGTGCGAGGCGGTGTGCACGATGACGCCGTGATCGATGCCAAGGAATTCGTGCAATGCAAAGAGCGCTTCCTTCGGGGCGTCGTTCGGCATCGCCGTCAAATCCGCGCGATAGGGAAAGCGGCGGCCCGGCCCGAAGATATGAAAATGCGTATCGACCGAGCCGCGCGGCAGCGTCAGTTTTGGTTTGCTGGGCGAGGCAAGATGCGTCGGCGCCAGTTTCGGCAGTGTATCGGTCATTGAGAGTCTTCCCGGTCAGGCATTGGGCGCGGCGGTGCGCGCGAAGGCAGGCTCGTTTTTGGCAAAGGCCGCAAGCCATGCGACTAGCCGGGGATGATTGTCGCGCCATTTCACCGGGCGGCGCCAGTCCAGATATCCCAGGGCGCAGGACAGGCCGATGGAAACAATGTCGGTTTTGGCCAAGTCGGGCGGGTTGGCCTCGAACGCGGCCAGCGCGCGGTTGACCTTGCCGCGCTGATGATCGAGCCAGCGTTCCGACTGGGTACCCGGATCGCGGAACCGATTCTCGTAGACCATCAGCAGTCCCGCTTCGGTGATGCCGTCGGCCAGCCGCGCCCGGGTCAGCGCGATGTAACGCTCTGGGCCCTCACGCGGCACCAGCGCATCGCTGCCGGCGCCCTCGGCGAGGAACTCGATGATGACGCCGCTGTCGTAGATCGCGGTGCCATCCGGCAGCAGAAGGCACGGCATCTTGCCGAGTGGGTTCTGCTGCCGCAGCGTGTCGTTGGCATCGAGCGTATCGGCCGGTTCAAGCGTAACCAGATGGCCGATGCCCAGCACCTCGATCGCCATGCGTACCTTGCGGCCGAACGGCGATGTCGCCGTCGAGCGCAGCACGAAGCTTGGATCGTTCGGTGACATCGCGTACCTCGCGCGCGGCGGCGTTACTTCTCGGTCTGGACGCCGGCGTCCTTGATGACCTTGGCCCACTTCTTGGTTTCCGCGTCGATGAAGTCGCGGAAATGCTCCGGCGTATCGCCGCCGACGATGGCGCCTTGCTCGCCGAGCTTGGAGAGCACGTCCTTCTCCTTCATGGCTTCGATCGCGGCCTGGTTGAGCGCCAGGATGACGTCGCGCGGCGTCTTGGCCGGAGCGACGAGACCGTACCAGTTCTCGGTCTGCAGATCGGGCATGCCGACTTCCACGGTGGTCGGAACGTCCGGCGCGCTCGGCACGCGCTGCGTGGCGCCGACGGCGATCGCCCGCAGCTTGCCGGCCTGCACCTGCGGCAGCAGCACCGGCAGATCGAGGAACACCATCTGCACCTGCTGGCCGAGCAGATCGTTCACGGCCGGCGCCGCGCCGCGATAGGGCACGTGCGTGATGTCGATCTTGGCGGTGAGCTTGAACAGTTCGCCAGCCAGATGCGGCATGCTGCCGGGGCCGGAGGAGGCGAAGTTCATCTTGCCCGGCTGCGATTTGGCCAGCGCGACCAGTTCCTTCATGTCCTTGGCCGGAACGCTGGTGGCGACCACCAGCATTTCCGGCACCTTGGCGACCAGCGTGATCGGTGCGAGATCGGTCAGCGTGACATAGGCGACCTTTTCCATGCTCGGCGAGATCGCCAGCGCACCGGCGCTGGTCAGCGCGATGGTGTAGCCATCGGGCGCGGATTTCGCGACGACGTCGGTACCGAGCACGCCGCCCTGGCC
The DNA here is from genome assembly GCA_903885555.1 of uncultured Hyphomicrobiales bacterium. Lineage (GTDB taxonomy): Bacteria > Pseudomonadota > Alphaproteobacteria > Rhizobiales > Xanthobacteraceae > Pseudolabrys. The sequence continues at coordinate 7,035 of CAISIV010000148.1, read as the reverse complement.
GCCGCGATTGTCGATGATGATGTTCTGCTTGAGAATTTCGCCCATGCGCTTGGACACGACGCGGGCGATGATGTCGTTGGGGCCGCCCGGCGGGAACGGCACGATCAGCCGGATCGGCTTGTTCGGAAAATCCTGCGCCACAGCCAAGGCCGGGCAGAGCAGGGCGAGCGCAACCGTAAGAACCTTCAAAGACTTCATGGAATCCTCCAAAACGAAGCGGGCCGAGGCCGTTTTTGTCGTTGGCGGGAAACTAGTGCAGCACCGCGGCCGTGGATAGTTCGGCAGCGATACTTTCTCGGCATGGCGAACGGGGAGGATGGAGTGTCAGGCGAGCTGCGCGCCGGCCCAGACTTTGCTGCGAACCAGCGTTCGGCAGACGTCGTGCAGCATGTCGCTTGTCTGCTGGATCAGTTTGCTGGGCGCCTGATCGCGCAGTGTCACGATGCTGACTTTGGTCGACAGCGCCGGCCGCACGATCGGGTACACGGTGAGCTTCTTGCGCTCGACGTCGTCCTGCACGGCCGCATAGGTAAGGATCGTATAGCCGAGGCCTTTCTCGACCAGCGCCTTGGCGAAAACCACGCTGTCGGCCTCGATCTTGATGCGCAACCGCACGCCGTTCTCCAGCGCGAAGTGTTCGACCAGGCGCCGGTTGGTATGCGCCATGTTCGGCAGGATCAGCGGCAGTTCGGTGAGGTCGCCGACGCGAAACTGCGCCGGGTGCGCCTTGTCCCTGATGAGGTGTGGCGGCGGTCCGATCACCAGCATCCGCTCGCTCAAAACAGGCGTAATCTCCAGTGCCGCCAGATGCGGCGGATTATGCAGCAGCGCCACATCGATGCGCTTTTCCATCAGCCATTCCTGCAGCGAACTGGTGACGCCCTCGCGCATGTGCAGCCTCGTCTTCGGCCAGGCTTTCTGGAAACGCTCGACGAAGGGCGGGATCAGCAGCTTGCCGGCCGCCGGCGGTACGCCGAGCGTGATGCGGCCGCTCTCGGGCGAGCGGTCCTCGCGGATTTCCTCAGCCGTCTGGTGCACCAGATGCGTGATCGCCTCGGCGCGTTCCAGCAGCAGCGAGCCCGCCGCGCTCAACCGTACGCCGCGGCCGTGCCGCGCGAACAGCGGTACGCCCAGTTCCTCCTCGAGCTTCTTGATCTGACGGCTCAGCGCTGGCTGGGCGAGGCGTAATTCCTGCGCGGCGCGGCTGACGCTGCCGGCCCGCGCCACGCGCATGAAGTTGCGGAGTTCTTTGAGTTCCATAGGACGCACCAAGCTATGCCATGAAAGTATAGTTTAGGGTATGGGTTCCCGCGCTCCAAGCCGTCCTGTCACGGCAAATTCGCTCATGGCGGTATGGCCTGCCGCGCATGGCCGCGGCCGAAGTTTCCCGCTATATCGAGCGCGCCGTCGCACAAGAGCGGTAAGGGAGAGACGTTCATGACATTGCGTATTCTGGTGCTGGAGGGCGATGGCATCGGCCCGGAAATCACCGCCGCGACGCTCGAAGTTCTGAAGGCCGCCGACAAGAAGTTCGGCATCGGCTTCGAGTTCAGCAAAGCGGATATCGGCTGGGCCGCGCACAAGGTGAGCGGCACCACGTTCCCTGACGCGGTTGAAGTGGCCGCCAAGACCTGCGACGGCGTGCTGCTCGGACCTGTGTCGCACAACGATTATCCGCCGCGCGACAAAGGCGGTCTCAATCCGTCCGGCGAACTGCGCAAGCGTCTCGATCTCTACGCCAATATCCGTCCGGCGCGCTCGCGCGAAGGTTTCCCGCCGCGTTGCGGCAAGGACGTCGATCTGGTCGTGGTGCGCGAGAACACCGAAGGCTTCTACGCCGACCGCAACATGTTCATGGGCGGCGGCGAGTTCATGCCGACGCCGGACGTGGCGCTCGCCGTGCGCAAGCTCACCCGTCAGGGCTGCATGCGGATCGCCGAAACGGCGTTCAAGCTCGCCATGCAGCGCCGCAAGAAGGTGACCGTCGTGCACAAGGCCAATGTGCTCCGCATTTCCGACGGCCTGTGGCTCGAATGCACGCGCAAGGTCGCGGCACAATATCCGCAGGTGCAGGTCGAAGAGCGCATCATCGATGCGATGGCGGCGCTGCTGATCCGTGACGCCGGTCAGTTCGACGTCATCGTCGCGACCAACATGTTCGGCGACATTCTTTCCGACGAAGCGTCCGAGATCGCTGGCAGCCTCGGTCTCGCGGCTTCGGCCAACACCGGCGACCAATACGGCATGGCGCAGGCCCAGCACGGCTCGGCGCCCGACATCGCCGGCAAGAACATCGCCAATCCGGCCTCGCTGATCGGTTCGGCGGCGATGCTGCTGGCCTGGCTCGGCGACCGCCGCAACGACGGCAACCTCGTGAAGGCGGCGGCGGCGATCGAAGCCGCGCTCGACAAGGTCATCGCCACGCCCGACGGCCGTACGTCCGATCTCGGTGGCAAGCTCGGCACCGACACTTTTGCGGCGCGGGTGGCGGCGGCGGTGTAAGGCCGTCGCACCTGTACACTGCTAGTCGATCAGTGGGATGCCGGCTTTCGTGATGATGTCACGAAAGGTCTTGATCTCGTCGATTTGAAATTTCTTGGCTTGGTCCAGCGGCATCGACATTGTCTCAGCCCCTAGATTTGCGAAGCTCTGGCGCACGGCCGGATCGCTGAGTGCCGCAGCTATTTCCCCGTTCAGCTTTTCCAGGATCGGCCTTGGCGTGCCGCCTGGGGCGGCCAGCGCAAACCAGCCCGTCATTTTGTATTCCGGCAGCCCGGCCTCGGTGGTGGTCGGGGTATCGGGCAGAGCGGCGAGCCGCTTGTCGCCGGCAACGGCAAAGGTGACGGCCCCCTTGGACTCGATGGCGCCGGAGATATTCGGGTACCAGTTAAATCCAACCGGCACGATGCCGGCAATCAAATCGGGGCCGTACTGGTTGATGTTGCGGTAGGGCACATGGTTCGTCTTAACCCCGGTGACCTGGTTGAAATACTCACCCGCCAAATGTTGCGAACTGCCGATGCCGACCGAACCATAGTCCAGCTTGCCCGGATTCTCTTTCGCGTATGCGATCAGTTCCTTGAGCGAATGAACCGGCAGCGTTTTGCTGGCGACAACGACGATGGTGAAACCCGCAAACGGCGAGATGATCTCAAGGTCCTTGAGAGGATCGTAGCCGAGATTTTTGTAGAGGGTCGCATTGGCGGCGATCGGACCGGATCCGCCGCCGATCAATGTGTAGCCATCCGGCGCTGCCTTGGCGCCGACTGCGGTGCCCGTGTTGCCGCCGGCGCCCGGGCGATTTTCGATGACGATGGATTGCCCCATGGACTTGGACATCTTCGCCAGCATGACCCGGCTGACGACGTCGCTGGCGCTGCCACCGGCGAATGGAATGATCACGGTGATGGGCCTGTCGGGATAGTTCTGTGCACTTGCGGCGCCTGCAAGCACAAAGGTGCAAAACCCGAGTCCGGCAGCAACAAGTCCCGCGGCAATCAGCGACTTTCTGTCCAAAAGCATCAATATCCTCCCCCATGAGTTTTTTATTTTTTTGAAACGAAGCTTTATCGATGACGCGTGTTTTTCACGCGCTGTTTCTCAATTCGGTGTCTGCATCGTAACCGTAAAGCCGTTTTTGCTCCGGCGGAAAGATTGCCGTCTCCGGCGTTCGATTGACGCGCATGATCTCGTTGCGCTCCTTGATGCTCGCCGCATCGTTCGTCTGGTAAAGTTCTTCTTGCTGGCGGGCCAGGCCTTGCATCCATGCGGTACGCGGCAAACGCATTTTTACAAAACGGGCAAGCGCCGCGCGTGGCTCATCCTGCGCTTCGGCAATGCAGCCGGCGAGCACATAGGCATCCTCGATGCTCTGTGCGCCGCCTTGCGCATAAAACGGCATCATCGGATGCGCGGCGTCGCCAAGCAGGACGACACGGCCAGCCTGCCAATCGGGCAGGGGCTCGCGATCGTACAGCGCTTGCCGCAGCACTTTCGGTGTGGCCGCGATAATCGTTCGAATGGTTGGATGCCAGCCGTCATATTCGGCAAGCGCATCCTCAACCTTGCCTTCGGCAAGCCAGGATTCGCGGGCGGGCTGCGGCGAGCGGCTGATACCGATCCAGTTGAAGGTTCGGCCTGCGGAAACATAGTACTGAACGATGCTGCGATTGGGTCCCATCCAGACGCCAACCATGCTGCCCACATCGAGATGCGCAACGCGCTCGGCGGGGACCAGACCGCGCCACGCGACATTGCCGGTGTAGCGCGGCAGTTCCTTGCCGAAAAGCTGTCCGCGGATGGTTGAATGGATACCGTCGGCGCCGACCAGAATATCGCCTTGCGCCGTCGTGCCGTCGGCCAGCGTCAGGGTTACGCCGCTGCTGTCCTGATCGACGCGCTCGATGCGCGAACCAAGCCTGACCCCTTCCTCGCCCAACCCACTCAGCAGGACATCGAGCAGCTCTGCACGGTGCGCCGCGTAGTATGGTGAACCGAAATATGTTTCTGCTTGCTGACCCAGCGGCGTGTAATAAAGGCGCTCGCCGGTATCCCAGCCACGATAATCGCGGCCCTCGGGATAGGTTGCGACTTTCTTCAACGCAGCGCCAAGACCGAGGTTCAGCAGGATGCGCGCGGCGTTCGACGAAACCTGAATTCCAGCGCCGACTTGACCAAACGCTGAAGCCTGCTCGAACAGCTGCGCATCGACTCCGCGTTTGCGCAAGGCGAGCATACAGGTAATGCCACCGATGCCGCCGCCAACGATAAGAACTTTCATACTGGCCCGTCCCACGCCTGCTCGTAATTTTGATTGTTTTAGTTGGAGCGGCAATGAGGCTATTGCATTGCGGTCACCCGATCCAGCGTCGGGCGGGCCGGAAGAGAATGCCCATCGGATCGTGGTCGTTCTCGACCCAGCCGGGCCTGCCGACAGGTGCCTCAGACATTAAATCCTAGGACGGGCTGCGCCGAGAATACGGGCGATGACGCTTGTCCGGTTGCTTGACGTGCGCGCCATTGGCAGCGAATTTGCTTCTCTCAGGCTGAAAGGATTCCTCATGGCTGCCCCACCGATCGACGACTTTATCGCTGCCGCGGCCAAGGCGCTGGATTTGCCGTTCGAGCCGGCCTGGCAGCCGGCGATCAAGGCCAATCTCGAGGTCAGCCTCAAGCTCGGCAACATGGTCGCCGAATTTCCGCTGCCGGACACGGCCGAACCCGCACCGATCTACAAGGCCTGACCGATGGCGGACGATCTGGACTGGGCGAATTCCGCCGACATCGCCAAGGCGGTCGCCTCCGGCAAGACCACCGCGTCGGCTGTCACCGAGGCCGCCCTGGCGCGCATTGCCAAAACCAATCCGACGCTCAACGCCTTCACCGCGGTCACGGCGGAGCGGGCCCGTGTGCATGCCAAGAAGGTCGACGCCAGCGACAAATCGAAGCTGCCGCTCGCCGGCGTGCCGTTTGCGGTGAAAAACCTGTTCGACATCGCCGGTGTGATCACCGTCGCCGGCTCCAAGATCAACCGCGTGCATCCGGCGGCCAAGGCGGACTCGCCCCTTATTGCGCGACTGGAAGCCGCGGGCGCCGTGCTGGTCGGCGCGCTCAACATGGGCGAATACGCCTACGACTTCACCGGCGAGAATGTGCACGACGGTCCGTCGCGCAATCCGCACGACACCACACGCATGAGCGGAGGTTCGTCCGGTGGCTCGGGCACCGCGGTCGGCGGCGGCATGGTGCCGCTGGCGCTCGGCTCGGATACCAACGGCTCCATTCGCGTGCCGTCGTCGCTGTGCGGCATATTCGGCCTCAAGCCGACCTACGGCCGCCTGACGCGCGCCAACAGTTTTCCCTTTGTCGCCAGCCTCGATCATCTCGGACCCTTCGCGCGCTCGGTGCGCGATCTGGCGCTGAGCTATGACGCCATGCAGGGCCCCGACGTTCAGGACGCTGCTTGCGTCGATCGCGGCGTCGAGCCGACGCTGGCCTCACTCGATAAAGGTCTGAGCGGACTGCGCTTCGTTACGGCCGGCGGCTATTTCAAGAAGGGCGCATCGCCCGAGGCGCTCGAAGCCGTCAGCATGGTTGCCAAGGCGCTTAACGCGGCCAAAGAAATTGAAATTCCGGAAGCGGCGAGGGCGCGCGCCGCAGCCTATATCATCACCACGACCGAAGGCGCGGCGCTGCATCTCGACCGGCTGCGCAAGCAGGCCGGCGACTTCGATCCCGCCGTGCGCGACCGCCTGATTGCCGGCGCGATGGTGCCGTCGACGCTGGTGGTGAAAGCGCAGAACTTCCGCCGCTGGTACCACGACCGCGTCGTCGAGCTGTTCAAGGATTGCGACGCGATTTTGGCCCCGGCCACGCCCACTACCGCGCCCAAGCTCGGCCAGGTGATGTTCACGCTCGACGGCGTCGAGCTTCCGGTCCGCGCCAATCTCGGCATCTTCACGCAGCCAATTTCCTTCATCGGTCTGCCGGTGATGGCCGTGCCGGTGCCGCTCAAACCGCTGCCGATCGGCGTGCAGATCATCTGCGCGCCGTGGCGCGAGGATATCGCCTTGCGCATTGCTCATGCGCTGGAGCAGATGGGCGTCTGCGCCGCGACGCAGCCGAAATTCTAGAGCGCATGATCCCGAAAAGTGGGTACCGGTTTTCGGATAAGATCATGCGCAATCAATAAGGAGAAAACAAAATGGAAATCGACCTGCCGGAGGTCGTGGCCGAAGTTCGCGCCGCGTTCGACAAATATGAAGTGGCTTTGGTGAACAACGACGTCGCCACGCTCGACGCGCTGTTTCGCGACGATTCCCGCACCATTCGCTACGGCGGCGGCGAAATTCTTTACGGCTATTCCGAGATCAAGGCGTTCCGCTCCGGCCGCTCGCCGGTCGGCCTCGGCCGCACCATCTCGAAGACGGTGATCACGACCTACGGCAAGGAATTCGCTACCGCCTCGACGCTGTACGAGCGCCCCTCGGCGCCGGGCAAGATCGGCCGGCAGATGCAGACCTGGGTGAAATTCCC
>CAISIV010000147.1 GCA_903885555.1 uncultured Hyphomicrobiales bacterium | reverse complement strand
GCATCAAGCCCGGCGAGATTTTCTGGTGCGCCTCCGACATCGGCTGGGTGGTCGGCCACTCCTACATCGTCTATGCGCCGCTGCTGCATGGCGCGACCTCGATCCTCTACGAAGGCAAGCCGGTCGGCACGCCGGATGCCGGCGCGTTCTGGCGCGTCGCGTCGGAGCACAGAGCGGTGTCGCTGTTCACCGCGCCGACCGCATTCCGTGCCATCCGCAAGGAGGACCCCGACGCCGCGCTCCTGAAGAATTACGACTTGTCGCACTTCCGCGCGCTGTTTCTGGCCGGCGAACGCGCCGACCCGCCGACGCTGGAATGGGCCGAGCAGGTGCTCAAGGTGCCGGTGATCGATCACTGGTGGCAGACCGAAACCGGCTGGTGCATCGCCGGCAATCCGGTGGGGCTGGGCGCGTTGCCGGTCAAGCATGGCTCGGCGACGGTGCCGATGCCGGGCTACGCCATCGACGTGATCGACGAGGCCTGCCACAAGGTGCCGGCCAACAAGATCGGCTCGATCGTCATCAAGCTGCCGATGCCGCCGGGCGCGCTGCCGACGCTGTGGCAGCAGGACAAGCGCATGCGCGAATCCTACCTCGAGGAATTTCCCGGCTATTACAAGACGGCGGATGCCGGCTATCTCGACGACGACGGCTACGTCTACGTCATGAGCCGCACCGACGATATCATCAATGTCGCCGGCCACAGGCTGTCGACCGGCGGCATGGAGGAAGTGCTGGCTTCCCATCCCGACGTCGCCGAATGCGCAGTGCTTGGCATCAAGGACGAACTCAAGGGCGAGGTGCCCTGCGGCTTCATCGTGCTCAAGGCCGGCGTGACCAAGCCGCCGATCGAGATCGAGAAGGAAATTGTGCAACTGGTGCGCGACAAAATCGGGCCTGTCGCTGCATTTAAACTCGCGATTACGGTCGCGCGCCTTCCCAAAACACGTTCAGGAAAAATTCTACGCGGCACAATCAAGAAAATCGCCGACGGCGACGCCTGGACCATGCCGGCGACCATCGACGATCCGGCGGTGCTGGGCGAGATCGGCGACGCGCTGAAGGGCAAGGGTGTGGGGACCTGAACCGGTCATTTCGGCGCGCGCCATTTGGCGCGAGCCCGGAATCCAGGGCCACGACTATTTATCTGGCGGCGGCGCGCAAAGCCCGGCATAGCAGGGCATGGCCAACAGAAATCCCTTCGCGATCGTCGGCATCGCGATCTTCATACTGACGGGCGTCGTCGTTGTGATCGGCGTCGCCGGCACCGTTCTGTTGCTGCTTTATACGGTGTTGAGCGTCGCGCTGAGCAGCATGTTCGGGATTGAATTGCCGAAATTGCACTAAAACTTGGGAAAGAAAACGTCATGACCATCGTCGTCAAGGACTCCAACGGCGCCACGCTCAGCGAAGGCGACAGCGTCACGGTGATCAAGGACCTCAAGGTGAAAGGCTCATCGACCGTGCTCAAGCGCGGCACCATGATCCGCAACATTCACCTCACCGACAACGAAGGCGAAATCGAAGGCCGCACCGACAAGGTGAAGGGCCTGGTGCTCAAGACAGAGTTCTTGAAGAAGGCGTGAGGGGCGCGCGCCTCAGTAGCGCATGAACTCTTCCCGGCGCGGCTTCGAAGCGCTCTCACGGCTCCGCGGGTTGCTGCATATGGTTGGATAGCAATACGGCGGCTCT
>CAISIV010000146.1 GCA_903885555.1 uncultured Hyphomicrobiales bacterium | reverse complement strand
ATCGCGCCCTCCCCCTTCGGGGGAGGGATAAGAACTACCCCGCCTTCAATTCGCGCTCGCGCTGGATGATCTCGGTGGCCAGACGCAGATACGCTTCGCTGCCGACGCATTTCAAATCGTACACCAGCACCGGCTTGCCGTAGGACGGCGCTTCGGAGATGCGCACGTTGCGCGGGATCACCGTGTCGTAAACCTTGCGGCCCATGAACTGGCGCACGTCGGCGACAACCTGGTTGGCGAGACTGTTGCGGGAGTCGTACATCGTCAGCACGATGCCGTGGATCGACAGGTTGGGATTGACCGTCGTCTTGACCTGCTCGATCGTCTTCAACAATTGCGACAGACCTTCGAGCGCGAAGAACTCGCACTGCAGCGGCACCAGGATCGAATCGGCCGCGGCCATCGCGTTGACGGTGATCAGATTGAGCGACGGCGGGCAGTCGACCAGCACGTAGGTAAAATGAAACGCCGGCGAGCCGGTGTTGATGTTGTTGAGCGCGGTGCGCAGCCGGAAGGCGCGGTCCTTGCTCTGGCCGATCTCGAGCTCGAGGCCGGACAGATCCATAGTCGACGGCGCCAGGAAAAGCTGCGGCACCGCGGTCTGCACGATGGCCTCGCGCATATGCGCGGCGCCCGACAGAACGTCATAGGTCGAGGTGCGGCGCGCCTTGCGCTCGACGCCGAGCCCGGTCGAGGCGTTGCCCTGCGGATCGAGGTCGACGATCAGCACGTGCTCGCCGATGGCGGCGAGCGCGGTGCCAAGGTTAATCGCCGTGGTGGTCTTGCCGACGCCGCCCTTCTGGTTGGCGATGGCGATGACGCGCGGCCGGCCGGGCGCTTCCGCCGCGGGTTTCACCGGCGCGTTTGGAAAGGGCACGACCTGCGGGTCGGCCGGTGGCTGATCGGGCGTGTCATTCATGGGCGGCGGTCCAACGGTTACTCGGCTATCCCGGCCGCCCTAATCAGCGTCGTTTTCGGCTCAGGCCGGTTACGATCACGATAGAGCCGTCTGGGCTGGTCTTACTCGGTGCCTTCGTGGCCTCGATATTCCAATATTTAGTGGCCTCGGTCAATTCAGCATCTACATCTTGACCTTTAGGGAATAGGCCAATGGCCCCCCGCTGGATCAGAGGAAACGCGAGATCGCATAGGACTTTCAATGGGGCGAGCGCCCGCGCGGTCACAACATCCACGCTATCCCCATGGTCGACAGAGAATTTTTCTGCCCTCTCCTGGTGGACGGTTGCCGGCGCGCCCGTGGCCTGCACTGCTTCCCTCAGGAAGTTGGCCTTCTTACCCACGCTTTCAACCAGATGAACCACGGCGCCATCCTGCCCGGCCAGCGTGCAGGCGATCGGGATTCCCGGAAAGCCCGCCCCTGCCCCGAAGTCGGCCCAGACCTTGGCCTTCGGCGCCAGGTCGAGCAGCTGAAGCGAATCGGCGACGTGGCGTGTCCAGATTGTCGGGATGGTCGATGGCCCGATGAGGTTCTGCCGCTCGGTGGCGAGCAGCAGCACGTCTACGAACCTGTCCAGCCGCTCCTGTGTTTCACGTGAAACAGAAATCAGCGCGAGCGCGCGCGCCTTGTCGGCCGGATCGATGGTCGTTTTTTCGCGCGGCTTCACGCGGATTTCTTGTTGCGGCGATTGCGCTTCACATGCGCGACCAGCAGCGTCAGCGCCGCCGGCGTCATGCCATCGATGCGCGCGGCGTGACCGATGGTGCGCGGCTTGTGCGTGATGAGCTTCTGCTTGGCTTCGTTCGACAGGCCGGACAGCGCCGCATAATCGAAATCATCCGGCAGTGTGAAGCTCTCGTCGCGGCGATACGATTCAATGTCGGCGTTCTGGCGCGACAGATAGACGTCGTACTTCGCATCGATCTCGATCTGCTCGGCGATCTTCGGCGCGAGTTCACTGAATTGCGGCCAGATCTTCGACAGCGACTGGATCGTGATGTCCGGATACGACAACAGTTCGAATGCCGAGCGGCGATGACCGTCTTTGTTGAGCGAAAGACCGTGCGCCTCGCCCTCTTTCGGCGTCAGCGTGACGGAGTCGGCGAAGGCGCGCGCGGCTTTCAGTGCCGATGATTTTTCGGTGAAGGCTTTCGTTCGTTCAGTGCCGATGCAGCCGATGGCGATGCCGCGTTCGGTCAAACGTTGATCGGCATTATCGGCGCGCAGCTTCAGACGATATTCGGCGCGCGACGTGAACATACGGTACGGCTCGGCAACGCCGCGCGTCACCAGGTCGTCGATCATCACGCCGATATAAGCCTCGGCGCGATCGAAGATGATCGGCTCACCGCCGCCAACTTTCGACGCGGCGTTAAGACCGGCCAGAAGTCCCTGTGCCGCAGCCTCTTCGTAGCCTGTGGTGCCGTTGATCTGACCGGCGAGATAGAGACCGCCGAGACGTTTGGTTTCCAGCGTCGGATGCAGTTCGCGCGGATCGACGTAATCATATTCGATGGCGTAGCCAGGCCGCACGAACTTGGCGTTTTCCAATCCGGGAATGGTCGCGACCAGCGCATGCTGAACGTCTTCAGGCAGTGAAGTGGAAATTCCATTCGGATAGACGGTTGTATCGTCGAGACCTTCCGGCTCGAGAAAGATCTGATGACCGTCGCGTTCGCCGAACTTGACGATCTTGTCTTCGATCGACGGACAATAGCGCGGACCGCGGCTGGCGATCTGTCCTGAATACATCGGCGAACGATGCACGTTGGCGCGGATGATCTCGTGCGTCGCCGCAACGGTGCGCGTGATGCCGCATTCGATCTGCGGCGTTGTGATGCGCTCGGTGAGCATGGAAAAAGGTTCAGGCACATCGTCGCCCGGCTGCATCTCGAGCGCCGACCAGTTGATGGTGCGGCCATCGAGACGCGGCGGCGTGCCGGTTTTCAAACGCCCGAGCGTGAAGCCCGCCTTCTCCAGCGTCGTTGAAAGACCCAGCGCCGGCGCTTCGCCAACGCGGCCCGCTGGAATTTGCTTTTCGCCGATATGGATGAGCCCGCGCAGGAATGTGCCGGTGGTCAGTACCACGGCGCCGCAGGAAATCGTGCGGCCGTCCTTGAACGTCACGCCGGCAACGCGGCCGTCCTTGATCACCAGGTCGTCGGCTTCGGCCTCGATGACCTCGAGGTTGGCCGTGGCCCGAATCGCGGCCTGCATGGCCTGGGCGTATAGCTTGCGGTCAGCCTGGGCGCGGGGGCCGCGCACCGCCGGGCCCTTGCGGCGGTTGAGAACGCGAAACTGGATGCCGCCTTGGTCGGCGACGCGGCCCATCAGGCCGTCCAGCGCATCGATCTCCCGCACCAGATGGCCCTTGCCGAGCCCGCCGATTGCCGGATTGCACGACATGGCGCCGACAGTGGCGAACTGGTGCGTCACGAGCGCGGTTTGCGCGCCCATCCGGGCCGCCGCGGCCGCAGCTTCGGAGCCGGCATGGCCGCCGCCAATCACCACCACATCGAATTGCGTGCGCATGCGCGGCGTTGTAGCGCCGCAAAGGCGCAAAAACAAAGGCTTTCGGCAAAATGTTTCACGTGAAACACGACCAAACCGGTACCAGAGTAGGGTGTAAGACGCTGTTCGGAGTTCTGTGAGGATCGGGAATACCCTCATTCCGGCTCTGCCGGCAGGCCTACATCGCAGCCCCTATTTCCCGATGCAGAAGTCCCGGAAGATCACGTCCAGGATGTCCTCGACATCGACCCGGCCGGTGAGTCGGCCAAGGGCAGCCGCGGCGGTCCGCAGCTCTTCGGCCACCAGATCCTCCTGGCCGGCGAGATCGGGCTGCAAGGCCCGGCGCAGCGCCGCCAGCGTCTCCTCCAGGGTATGCCTGTGACGCGCGCGCGTAACGAGGGCGGATTCCGCCCCGCCAACAAAGATACCGGCGAAACGCGTGAGCTCGGCTAGCAATTTTTCAAAGCCTTCGCCCGATACCGCCGAAAGATTGAATACCTGATCATTATTATCGATATCAGGTTCACTTCTATCCGTTAACTCGACCTTAACCATGTCTCTTAAGGGGCTATTAGTCTGGTCCTTTGGTTCACTTTTTGTCGGTAATGGAGAATTAGATATATTTTTTAATGGCTTATTAAATCGAACCAGCAATTCATCAGCCTCAGACGGATGAATATTAGATTCACTTCTATTGCTATCCCTTTGAGCTAAATCCACTTTATTACGAATGAGCCAGACCGGCGGGGGCGAGGCGGGCCCAGCGCCAATTGGGGAGGGGGATGAGGTGGCGGATCGAACATCCCCGTCATTCCGGGACAGCCCGAAGGGCTGGGCCCGGAATCCAGGGGCCACAGGTTGGCGCTCTGGATTCCGGGTTCGCTCGCCTGAGGGCTCGCGCCCCGGAATGACCGGGGAGGGGGCAATCGGCTCATTCTTCAGGCCCGACGTCGCCAGGTCGGCCATTGGCCCACCTCCGCTGGCATCCTCCAGCCACAGCACCAGGTCGGCGCCGGCCGCCCGGTCGCGGGCGCGGCGCACGCCTTCCATCTCGACCGGGTCGTCGGTCTCGCGGATGCCGGCGGTGTCGAGCAAGGTCACCGCCATGCCGCCAAGGTCGAGATGCACCTCGATGACGTCGCGGGTGGTTCCGGCATGCGGCGAGACGATCGCGGCCTCCCGCTTCACCAGCAGATTGAGCAGCGTCGACTTGCCAGCGTTCGGCGGCCCAGCAATCGCCACCACCAGACCCTCGCGGATCCGCTCGCCGCGATGCCCATCCGCCAGCGCAACCCCGATCTCGGCCGCAAGGTCGCGGGCCATCGCCAATGCGGGCGCGATCAGTTCCTCGGGCACATCGGCCTCGTCGGAAAAATCGATGCGGGCCTCGACCAGCGCCAGCGCCTGGATCAGCCGCTGCCGCCAGGTTTCGGCACGGTTTCCCAACAGGCCCTTCATCTGCCGGAACGCCTGGCGCCGCTGGCCCTGCGTTTCGGCGCTGACCAGATCGGCGAGGCCCTCGACCGCGGTGAGGTCGAGCTTGCCGTTCTCGAAGGCGCGGCGGGTGAACTCGCCGGCCTCGGCCGGGCGCAGCCCCTCGATGCGGGAGAGCGCATCGAGCGTCGCGGCGATCACCGCCGGTCCGCCGTGAATCTGCAGTTCGGCGGTGTCCTCGCCGGTCTCGCTGTTGGGGCCGGGAAACCACAGCGCCAGCGTCTCGTCGATGATCTCGTGCTCGCTGTCGCGGATACGGGCCAACGCCGCCTTGCGCGGTTCGGGAATTTTGACGCCCAGCGTGGTCAGCGCGTCGCCGGCGCGCGTGCCGGAAATGCGGATCACGGCGATGGCCGCCGGCGGCCGGCCGGAGGACAGGGCGAAGATGGTGGGGCGGTCGGTCATCGCGGCGCAGGTGAACGCCGCGGGGAGGGTGGGTCAAGGCCCAGTACGGCACGTCCGCGAGCGGCCCAATTCGGACAAAAACACCTGATTTTTTGCGTGAGCAGAAAGGCGATAGCAACGAGGAAACAAAAATATGAGCAGCAACCAGATAAGCGGAAAATATCAATTTGAATGCGATGGCCTCTGTGGCGAAGTGAATTACACCGATCAAAAATCATTCCACCAAGCACGGAATGTATCAAGGGTGGAGGGGTGGGACCACCGACAAGTCCGAGGGGTCTGGCACAATTACTGTCCGCGTTGTGCGGAGGAGGGAAATCCTGACCTTGAACTGTTCAGAACGCAAAACAGGATCGCCATAAATGGGCGCACATAAAATCATTCTTTCAAAGCCAAAGAGGCTCTGCGCAAATTGTGATGTTTACTGGGCACTCGAAAAACCCTTCAAGGCGTGCTCGCATTGTCCGGAACGTATTCGGAGGCTTACAGTCCGTCGACCACGCGCGTTTTTTATTGGAGGCTTGCAAAGGAACGGCATGCCACTCTCAACGTAATGAGAGATACATCACGCAACGATGACAAATAAAGAAGCCGCCGAACTATTGCGCGAGGAAATGGAAGCCGCGCTCAACGTAGCGGGTGTGTGGCACATACACGCAATGGGTTGGGTTGACGCTGATACAATGGACCCTGAGTTTATTGGCCACGCAATGTGGCAGACTGACCCTCCCCTCGATATCGACTGGACAACTTTCAACGCAAGACGGCTGCGAACCAAATCGCCGAAGCCCCCGCCCGCCGAATGGCTCAAACTACTTGCTGTATCGGGAGCAGATTTTGAAGGTTTGATAAAGGCAGCCCGCATGTCGATTGGGTTATTCTTGATTCAGACAAGGATCATTGTAACGACCGAATTTTCAGATGATGACTTCTTTGAGCTTCATTGGATGAGCGCTGTGATCTATCTAGCAACGGCGGCGGAACGACTCCGAGAATTCTTCGTTGCTGCAGCATTTCGCCAGACACAGGCCGAGTACCGAAAGAGGGGAAACTCCTATCGCGATGAAGCGAGGACTAAGTACGCCACTCCGTTCCTAGAGGCACTGGATTCCTTCGCATCGCCCGACTCTTCAAGCCCGCTCGAAAGATTGCACGCGATGGCCCCAACAATTCAAACGATACGAGACAAACGAAATGAATTGGTTCACGAGCTTGCAACCTCAATGGGGCGTCGCGAGCATCAACGATTAAGTGGGCGGCAGCCACAGCCGACCGATCCTGAAAATGTCAACTTCGCCGAATTGCGAGCAGCCATTACCGCTATGAAAGACGAACGGGCGGAAAAAATAGGAACGGCAACAAAAGAGCTTGCCGATTGGTACATGCTACTAATGCGCGCTAGCAATGAAGCCTTTATCTTTGAACGCAGACGACGCCACGACAACACTTAAGGCGACACGAACCGCGAAAGTCTCTCCGCCGTCGTTGCCGGGCTTGGCCCGGTGACCCCGCTTAGGTGCGCACTGTGGCCGCCAAAGCGAGATAGCCGGGACAAGCCCGGCCATGACCGGTGAGGGCGCACGACACCCTCTTTCTGCCCCCACCCACATTTGGTAATTTCATCGCGCTGCCACCGCGCGCGGCCGGACCGCGCGCCCGCAGCCGAGATTCGTCGATGAAAACGAACAGACTCCTGGCGGCCGCGGTTCTCGTACTCGCCATCGGCGCGCCGATTGCCGTCATTGTGGGAGACACCAAGGTGCCGCAATCGACAACACCCACCGGCGAACGGGTCGCATTTTTTCACGGGCTCGGCGCGGGCCCGGCGACAGCGCAATCGCAACTGGCATCGCTTGAACGCGCCGACGCGTGGCTCAATTCACCGCCGCTGACGCCCGCCGCCTTGCGCGGCAAAGTCGTCCTCGTTCATTTCTGGACTTACACCTGCATCAACTGGCTGCGCACGCAGGCCACCCTTCGCGCCTGGGCCGAGAAGTACAAGGACAAAGGCCTGGTCGTGATCGGCGTCCATACGCCCGAATTCCGTTTCGAAAAGAACATCGACAACGTGCGCCAACAGGTCAAAGCGCTGCACGTCGATTATCCGGTCGCGGTCGACAGCAACTATGCGATCTGGCGCGCCTTCGACAACAACTACTGGCCGGCGCAATATTTCATCGATGCGCAGGGACAGGTTCGCCACACCCATTTCGGCGAGGGCGCCTACGACCAATCGGAAATGGTCATCCAGCGTCTGCTGATGGAGGCAGGCGCCAGCGGCATCGGCGACGAACTGGTGTCGCCTCGTCCGAGTGGCTTCGAAGTGGCCGCGAACTTCGCAACCCTCAAGTCCCCGGAAAACTACACCGGCTACGAGCGCACCGAAGGCTTCGCATCGCCGGGCGGCGCGGCGCGCGACAAGCCGCAACCATATGAACTGCCGGCGCAATTGCGCCTGAACGACTGGGCACTATCAGGCGACTGGACGATCAAGCGCGACGCCGCCGCGCCGAACAAAGCCAACGGCCGTCTCGTCTATCGATTCCACGCCCGCGATGTTCACCTCGTCATGGGGCCGGCGGCGCCGGGAACGGCCGTGAAGTTCCGCGTGACGATCGACGGACAGCCGCCGGGCGCGGCGCACGGCTTTGACATTGACGAACAAGGCTACGGCACCGTGACCGAACAACGCCTGCACCAGCTGATCCGGCAACCGGGCGCCATCGCCGACCGCCAGTTCGACATCGAGTTCCTCGATCCCGGCGTGGAGGTCTTCTGCTTCACCTTCGGCTGACCGCCGCGCCTTTGATCCGCATCAATTTACGCCCCGAACACAGACGTTACTCTTGATCCATTGCTCTTGCCCCGTCACGGCAAGCGCGCCATCTTAATTACTGCGCTCGGTCCCACGAGCTGAGGAAAAAACCATGACCAACGGCAGCACGCTTTCCGGTCCCGAACTGGACGACCGCATCGCCATTCTGCGCGACAACATCCGGCAGTTGACCGAGCAGGCCGCGGGATCTTCCGGCGCGGCGGACGAGGAACGGACCGCCGAACGCATCGCGCAACAGACGGAAGAGCTCGAGGCATTGGTCAAGCAGCGCGACGCGGCGAAGAAGTAGCGATCCTCACGCGCCCTCATGGTGGTGGCGTGACTACGCCCGTACCGCATCGCGTCAAACCATAACCCAGCTTGTCATTCCATTTTCGCCAAGCCGAATGGCCCCCGAACTAACGCAAGATCAACGCCCCTGGCGCCAAATAGTACCAGGGAGAATGCCGCCATGGCCTATGTGGTGCCGCGTGACGTCGTCGAAGCCTTTTACCGCGCCTACGCCTCGCGCGATCCGATCCAGATCGGCGCCATGCTCGACGACGACATCGAGTGGTTTGTCGGCGGCCCCACCGAAGTGATGCAGGTGTGCGGCATCTGGCGCGGCAAGCAGGCGGTCATCGACCGATTCTCAAGCTTCATCCCGAAAGTCATTCAGTTCAAAAGTCTGCACATCGAAACTTTGCTGGTCGATGGCGATACAGCGCCATGTTCGGCCGGTTTGCCTGCGTGCACTGCCCGACCGGCCGTCAAATCAGCCATCGTGTCACGCATCTGGTGCGCTATCGCGACGGCAAGGTCGTCAACTACCGCGCCATGAGCGACAGCCTCGACGCGGCCGAGCAATATGTCGGACATCACATCCCGCTGACCGGCGACGCGCCGGCGATGGCCAACGACGACCTGATCGGCGTGTAGCGCCGCCTTCGCCCCGCTCAGCCCGCCGTCGCCACGCAATCGATCTCGATATCGAACGCGCCCGGCCACGAGTGGATGAACATGAAAATGCGCGACGGCGCGTCCTTCGGAAAATAGCGATCATAGACCGCGTTGAACGTCACAAAGCGCCCGTCGCCCGGCATGCAATAGACATTGCACTTGAGCACCTGCGACAACGACGAGCCGGCGGCCTCCAGGCAGGTTTTAAGCTGCGCCATCACGCGTTCGCATTGCTGCTCGAACGCGACCTGTTTGGTGTCGCCCGTCTGTGGATCAAACGGCGGCATGCCGGACATAAAGAGAAGTCCGTTGGCAATCGTCACCGGATAAACCTGGCCAACCTTGCGGTAACTTTCCAGATACGTCGAATAAGGTTCGATGCGCAGGCGTTCGATCATGGCGTTTTTCTCCGTTGAGCGAACATCCTAGCAGCCGGTCTTGTCGCCATGGTTCGGCGGCGGCCGAACCGTCACCGCTTCCGTAACGCCGCGGCGCGCGCTAGCATCGCGCATGGTCGCAGCGGCAAACATGGTGGAAGTAGCGGCGCTGGTCGGCGACACGGCGCGCGCCACCATGCTCGCGGCCTTGATGAGCGGACAATCGCTCACCAGCAGCGAGCTGGCTTCTCTGGCGCATATCTCGCGGCCAACCGCGAGCGGCCACCTCGGCAAACTTGTCGCCGCGCGTTTGCTGGCGGTGAGCCCTAAACGCCGCCACCGTTATTACCGCATCGCCTCGCCTTTGGTGGCGCGGATGCTCGAAGGCATTTCCGCCGTCGCCGCGCTGGAAACGCCGGCGCGTTACCGGCCGCGTTCGGCGCAGGACGACGCGCTACGCTTTGCCCGCACCTGTTACGACCATCTCGCCGGTACGCTCGGCGTCGCCATTGCCGACGCGCTGCTGGCAAAAAAACTGATCGCGCTGAGCGAGGAAGCCGGCGAACTCACCGCCGCCGGTACGCGCTTTTTGACCCAATTCGGCGCCGACCTGAACGGCAAGCCCGCCGGCCGCCGCATCTTCTGCCGCGCCTGCCTCGACTGGAGCGAGCGGCGCTATCACGTGGCTGGATACGTCGGCGCCGAAATCTGCCGCCGGTCGGTGGAACTTGGCTGGGTATCGCAACACCGTGGAACCCGCGCGGTTCAACTGACGCCCAAAGGCCGCCGTGGCTATCGGGATACCTTCGGAATGACGTTCGACTAAGGGCTACGGTATCTCAGCACCGATAATCGAGATTATCATTCCTGCTGAGCCATCTCGGATAAGGCGTTCCCTAAGAGACTATCAACCGGGCTGCGGTTAACTACTGGCGAGAGAAACTTCGCCATGACGTACGCTGTGCCTCGGGACCTCGTCGACGCCTTCTACCACGCCTATATCTCGCGCGACGCGCAGCAGATCGGCGCCTTCCTCGACGACGACGTCGAATGGATCGTCGCCGGCCCCGTCGATGTCATGCAGGTCTGCGGCACCTGGCGCGGCAAAGCCGCCGTGGTCGACCGCTTCGCCACGCAAATGCCGAAAATTATCCGGTTCAAACATCTGGAAATCGAAAGCCTGCTGGTCGACGGCGACAGCAGCGCCATGTTCGGCCGCATCTCCTGCGTTCACATCGCGAGCGGCCGCTCGATCTGCCACCGCGTCTCGCATCTCGTGCGCTACCGCGACGGCAAGGTCGCCAGCCTTCGCGTCGTTAACGACAGTCTCGACGCCGCCGAACAATATGTCGGTCATCACATCGCGCTGACCGACGAAACGCTGGCGCCACAGGATGACCTGATCGCCCTCTAGCGTTCAATCGATATGGACCATCACGACAAACGAGTGCGGGCACGCCGCTCCATTGCGCACACAGCGCATGTCGCCACCGGCGTGAGCCAGCCGATCGCCTGCCGTGTCATCGACGTCTCCGAGCTCGGCGCGCGTCTGGTGGTCGGCGATCCGCAGACCATGCCGCAGCAGTTTCTCATCGTTCTCGGGCCGAAACTCAGCCGCTGGTGCGACGTCATGTGGCGTTCCGAGACGGAGGTCGGCGTGAAATTCACGCCGCCGCCGCGCACCGTGAAGGTGAAGAAGGCCAAGTCGGTTCTGCCACCGGGCCTCGCCGAACCGCAAGCCGCCAAAACGACCGGCTGAGCGCCGCGGCGAAAGACGCCGCAACCCAGGCGGTGTAAGCTTGCCGGACCGACCGCCTCGCGAGAGGGCGGCGGCACCCGGGAGGAAACAATGACGACAACCATCAAATTGCTGCTCGCCGCTTCGTGCCTTGCGCTGTCCGCCGTGACCGCCCAAGCCGCCGAACCATACGGAACTCCATATGGTACTTGGACGCGGCCTTCGACCGGCACGCAGGTCAGCTTCTACAATTGCGGCGGCAAACTGTGCGGCAAGGTCGCCGCGGTGAAAGACCCAGAGCGCAAGAAAGAAGTCGGAACCGTGATCGTGAAGGGCGCGGCGAAGTCCGGCGACAATGTCTGGAAAGGCGATCTGCTGGATGTCGAATCCGGGAAAACTTATTCCGGCGTCGTCACGCTCGAGAGTGCGAACGCGCTGAGCCTCAAGGGCTGCGTCGCCGCCGTGTTCTGCCGCGGCGAGACCTGGACCAGGAATTAGCTTTCGTCCGTCCGGAAGCGGAAATGACGGCGCGATTTTTTCGCGTTAGGCTGCGCCATGTCCTCACCCAACACCTCGCATACCAATCGTCTCGCCAAGGCAACGTCGCCTTATCTGCTGCAGCACCAGCACAATCCGGTGGACTGGTGGCAGTGGGGGCCTGACGCGCTCGCCGAAGCCAAACGCTCGAACCGGCCGATCATGCTGTCGGTCGGCTATGCCGCCTGTCACTGGTGCCACGTCATGGCGCACGAGAGCTTCGAGGACGAAGCGACCGCGGCGGTGATGAACGAGCTGTTCGTCAACATCAAAGTCGATCGCGAGGAACGGCCCGACATCGACCAGATCTATATGAACGCGCTGCATCTGCTCGGCGAGCAGGGCGGCTGGCCGCTGACGATGTTTCTGACGCCGGCGGGCGAGCCGGTGTGGGGCGGCACGTATTTTCCGCCCATCGCGAAATTCGGCCGGCCGGCCTTCTCCGACATCCTGCGCGAAGTCTCACGCATGTTCCGCGACGAGCCCGACAAGATCGAGCAGAACCGTGCGGCGTTGCTGGCGCGGCTGGCCGACAAGGCGCGGCCGGCCGGCAAGGTCACCATCGGGATCAAGGAACTCGACGCCGCCGCCAAACAGGTCGGCAACATGTTCGACGCCGTCAACGGCGGCATGCGCGGCGCGCCGAAATTTCCGCAACCGTTCATTCTGGAAATGTTGTGGCGCGCCGGCTCGCGCAGCGGCGACGAGAAGTTTTTCGAGACGGTCGAACATTCGCTGGACCGCATGTGCGAGGGCGGCATCTACGATCACCTCGGCGGCGGCTTCTCGCGCTACTCCGTCGACGAGCGCTGGCTGGTGCCACATTTCGAGAAGATGCTGTACGACAACGCCCTGCTGCTGGAATTGCTGGCACTCGTCTGGCAGCGATCCGGCAATGCGTTATTCAAAACCCGCGCGGCCGAAACGGTCCGCTGGCTCGCTCGCGAAATGACGACACCGGACGGCGCGTTCGCCGCCTCGCTCGACGCCGACAGCGAAGGCGAGGAGGGCAAGTTCTATGTCTGGTCGGAAAACGAGATCATCGAGCTGATCGGGCCCGAGGCCGCTGGATTTTTCTCACGCTTTTACGACGTCACGCACTACGGCAATTTCGAAGACCACGTCATTCTCAACCGCCTGAAAGCGCCACCGCGGACGCCTGCCGACGAGGAACGGCTCGCCGCGTTGCGCGCCATTCTGCTCGAGGCGCGCGCCTCCCGCGTTCGCCCCGGCCTCGACGACAAGGTCCTGGCCGACTGGAACGGCCTGATGATCGCAGCGCTCACCAATGCCGGCGTCATCTTCGACGAGCCGAGTTGGATTGCGATGGCACGGCGCGCCTTCGACTTCATCGCCGCGACCATGACCAAGGGCGACCGTCTCGGGCACTCGTATCGCGCCGGCACGCTGCTGTTCCCGGGGCTGGCCTCCGACTTCACCGCGATGATCCGCGCGGCGATCGCGCTGCACGAAGCCAGCGGCGATCACGCTTTGCTCGAAAAGGCTTTGATCTGGCAGCGCACGCTCGATGCGCATTACACCGATCCCGACACCGGCGGCTATTACTGGAGCGCCGACGACGCCGGCGATCTGCTGCTGCGGCCGCATTCGACATCGGACGACGCCACGCCCAATCCCAATTCGGTGGCGGCGCAGAACCTGATCCGGCTCGCCGTGTTGTCCGGCGACGACAAATGGCGCGACCGCGCCGACCGGCTGACCGAAAACATTCTCTCCGCGTCGGCACAAAATCTGTTCGGCCATGTCGCGCTGCTCAATGCGCTCGATCTACGCCTGCGCGGCGCCGAGATCGTGGTGACCGGTACGGAGAGCGAGGCGCTGGCGCAGGCCGCGCTCAAGCTGCCCTTCATCGAACGCATCGTGTTGCGTGCGCCGACCGCCAACGCACTGCCAGTCACACACCCGGCGCGCGACAAGATCGCGGCGGCGCTCAACGCAGCATTCGTTTGTGTCGGCGAGAAATGTTCGCTGCCGGTAACAGACGCGCATCAACTCACAGTGTTGCTGCGTTCAATGCACGGCGAGTGATAAACGCAAGTGATGGAACATGCTGCAAACAGCCGCGCTAATCACACGTCGTTATGCAACAGAACAAGCACGTTGATTGGAACCAAAATTATTTGCGAAATGAAATAATTGCGAGGCACCGAGTAGCAAAACTTTAATCCTGCACGCCCTAATAGCAATACCTATGGGGCACCATCATACCAGCGCGCCACACGCGATCGCCGAATATGCGCGCGTCATCTGGACTCTCATCGCCCTTATGGTGGCGCTGACCTTCACCAGTTTTCTTCTCACCGGTCTCCACGTCGACCCCTTCAGCCGGCCTCTCCTGTTGCTTCCATTCGGTGTGCTGGGCGCGACGTGGTGGTTCTACACGTCGATGCGGCCGGACCGTCGCCTGCAAGCCCTGGCCGAAGGCTTCACGCAGGTTTTGCTGATCCTACTATTTGGCACACTGCTCAGCTACGCCGCCGCGGCCGTGCCTTTTCCATTCCAGGACGCCGCTCTCCTGTCGATCGATAACGCGCTCGGCATCGACCGCCACGCTTACATCGGCTTCTTTTCGCGCCGGCCGTGGCTCTACAACACAATCGTGCTGGCATATTTCACGCTGATGCCGCAGTTCGTGTTCGTGCCGCTGGTATTGTTCTTCAAAAACCAGCCGCACCGCCTGCAGCAGTTCATCTTCGCCGTCGGCATCGGCCTGTCTGTCACCGTCGCGATTTCAGTGTTCACGCCATCGATCACGACAATCTATCTCGACCTTGGCCTGCCGGTTCACGCGAAAATACCGGCCGCTCTATACACGCCGGTACCGACACTCGAAGCCTTGCGCTCCGGCGCGCGTTATTGGGTCGACCTCAGCGCGATTGAGGGGCTGATCAGTTTCCCGAGTTTTCACACGGTCGGCGCCTTGCTGTTCATCTGGGCATTGCAGACGGTTCAAATCGTGCGCTGGGTCGCGTTCATCCTCAACGGCGCGTTGATCGCGGCGGCGCCCATTGTCGGCTCGCACTACTTCATCGATCTTGCCGGTGGCGCTGTCGTCGCGTTGTTTGCCGTCGGCGTCGCACAATGGCTCAGCCGCCGCGTCACATCGCCCCGTACTGCCCCGGAAAAAACGTCGAGCGGACCAGCAGCCGGCGTTCTGGAACCTGCCGAGTAGCTAAACCGCCTTCTTCAAGGCCGGCATCGCGTTCTTGGCCAGCCACTGGCTCCAGGGCTCGGGCGCGACGACAGTGCTGCTGGTCCAGACCGGCCAGATGATGTTCTTCTCGTCCATACGGCCGATGATCGACGGCTTGTGCAGATGCTGGTTCTCGGGATCGACCACAATGTCGAAACCCGACGGCGCACGGATGCTGCGCCCGGCAAGTGCCGAGCGTACTGCCGCAACATCCGTCGTTCCCGCAGCCTGCACACTTTGCGTCCAGAGCTGGAAGCCGAGCCAGCTCGCTTCCATCGGATCGTTGGTGGTGGCGTTCGCATCGCCGGTGAACGTCCGCCATTCGTTGATGAACGCATGGTTCTCAACGCTATCGATGGTGTGCAGATAGGTCCAGGCCACCATGTGGCCGATCAGGTTGCGCTCGTACAGCGCCGGCATCTCGGCTTCGCCGAGCGACAGGCTCATGACCGGCAGGCCGTCGGCATCGAGGCCCTGACGCGCACGCTCGCGGAAGAAATGCACATTGGAATCGCCCGACAGCGTCGCGATGATCGCACCATCGCGGCCGGCGAACTTGCGGATCTCGTAGACCTTGTCGCGCCAGTCGCGTTCGCTGAACGGCGTATACATCTCGGCAACCGCGTCGTCGCCGATGCCGCGGCTATTAAGATAATTGCGGATGATGGCATTGGTGGTGCGCGGATAGACGTAATCGGTGCCGACCAGGAAGAAGCGCTTGCGGCCGAGCGACAACAGATGATCGACCGCGGGCAATGCCTGCTGCCGCGGCGTCGCGCCGGTATAGATGACGTTCGGCGACTGCTCCTCGCCTTCGTACTGGCTTGGGTAGAACAGCAGGCCATCGTGCTCGGCCAGCACCGGCAGCACCTGCCTGCGTGACGCCGATGTCCAGCAGCCGAAGATGGCCGCAACCTTGTGCTCGCGCAGCAGCGCGCGCGCCTGAGCAGCATAGGCGCCGGTGTCGGAGCGCGGATCCATGATGACGGCTTCGACCGGACGGCCGAGCAGGCCGCCGTTACGGTTGAGCTTTTCGATCATCATCACGAGCAGCTGCTGCAACGGCCGCTAGCTGGCGGTGAGCGTGCCCGACAGCGAATGCAGAATACCGACCTTGATCGAGCCGTGGTCCAGATCGGCGAAATAGCGGCTGACCGAACTCGCCAGCGATTCGGCGCGGCCGATCAGGTCTTCGGCGGTCGACAGCACGGCGTCGCCGGCCATGGCCACATCGGTCACGACGGCGCGGATGCCCGGCAGCGTTTCACTGACCTTGGCGGCGACCTTCATGGCTTCGGTACCGATGCGGTCGAGCTGCGACACCTGCTGCTCGATGATGACGTTGATGTTTTCGTTGACGCTGCCCATGTCGGCGACGCTGCGGTCCACCGCCAGAATCGCCTCGGCCGTGTCGTTGACCGCCTGCTGGATACCGTGGATCTGCGCGCTGACGTCTTCCGTCGCCTTGGCGGTGCGGCGCGACAGTTCTTTGACTTCCGCCGCCACCACGGCAAAGCCGCGCCCGGACTCGCCGGCGCGCGCCGCTTAGATGGTGGCGTTAAGCGCCAGCAGCGATGTCTGCCCGGCAATGGCGTGAATGAGCTTGATCACTTCCTCGATGCGCTGTGCGGCGCCCGCCAGCGTTTTCATAGTGGCGTCGGCACGCGCCAGCTCGACGGTGGTGCGCTTGGTGGCGGCGCGGGCGTCGTCCACCTGCTGCGCCGAACTCATCACCAGGGTTTCGACGTCGCGTGCCGCGGCGGCGACACCGGCGACATCCTCGGCGGCCTGCGCCGCGGCGTCCGAGGCGGCCGTGACCTGATGCGCCATCTGGCGATTGCTCTGCACCAGTTCGTCGGCGGTGCCGCGAATACGTTCGCCGGCGGAGGTGAAAGCGTTGACGACTTCCTCGACCGCATGACGGAAATTGCCAGTGAAGAACAGCCGGCCGGCGTGATGCAGCCTTGCTTCGGTCTCACGGCGAAGCTGGTCGACCGTCAGCGTATCGGCTTCGATCAGCGCGGCGCGTACGGTCTCGGCGGTGCCGTGAAAGCCCTGGATGGCGCCGTCGCCGACCAGATTGGGCAGCGTCGTGTAGCGGTCGCCGCGCGCGATGCGGTCGAACGACGAGATGATGCGGGCGAGGCGGCGTTCGGCGAAGATGCCGATGGCAAGCGCGCCGAGCGCCGCGATCGTCAGAACGGCAACAAGACCGGCGTGAACGCTGGCGGCCACCAGCAGGCTGACAATGAAGGTCGGCGCCGCAATCCACAGCGCAGGACGCGGGATCGAACGGCGAATGGGCGCAGGCATTTCAGAGTTACTCTTGGCGAGATTCCGCTACTAAAGTCGCGCGAATATGGTTTCCAAATCCTTTCGTTTCGCCTGTAACCACCGCATCAATTAGCGGCAAACGCGCACAAAGTTTGGGCGCGCTGAAGTCTTGCGCGGAATCAGCGGCGTTGGCGCGAGATCACACCCCGAAAATCTTGCTGTAGCGGGCCTTGAGCTCCTCGCTCTGCGTCAGCACAAGTTTTGGATCGGCGTGCAGCAGCTTGAAACTGGACAGCGGCGCCCGCCCGGGCTTTTCCTTGGCGAGGGCATGAAACGAGCGGTGGGCGAAGCGATCGATAAAGATCTGTTGCGCTTCAACGCTGAACAGGAAGCTCTGAAACAGCCGCGCCGCATTTGGGTTCGGCGCACTGCGGAAAATTCCGGACGGCACCGGGATGACCGGCGAACCTTCCGCGGCGTGAACGATTTCGATCGGCTGGTTCTGCAGCTTGGCCAGCTCCAGGCTATAGTCATTGCCGTCGGCCATGACGGCGCGTTCGCCGATAACGATTTTCTTCGGCGGATCGGCGGCCGATTGAACCTGCATGACTTTCTGCTGGGCCAGCTTCTCCAGATAGGGCCAGCCAAATTCGCGAACCCACAGATAGGTGTTGGTCAGGATCGCGCCGCTGTAGCCGGGATGACCTTTGACGATCTTGCCCTGCCATTTCGGATCGAGCAGATCGGCGTAGCTCTTGGGCGCGTCCTCGCGCTTCACGAGATTGGTGTTGTAGCCGATGACTTCGAGCCAGGCGCACAGCGTCGCGTGCATGCCGTTTGGATCGCGCTGATTGGCCGGAAAATGCTTGGCCATATCCTCGGTGACGTAAGGTTCGACCCAATCCTTGCTGGTCCAGTCGATGAAATGCGACGGGTCGGTGCTGCACACCACATCGACAGCAAAGATCCGGCTCGACTGCTCCTGCGCGATGCGCTGATACACACGCTCGGCGCCTGAGCGCTCGACGCGAATGGCAATGCCCGGATATTTCGCCTCGAAGGCGCGGGCCAGCGGCTCCGAGGTCGCAAGTTCAAGCGCGGTGTAGAACGACGCCTTGCCTTCCTTGCGCGCGGCTTCGATCAGAGCGGGCGTTACCGTGCTGGACGGCGGCGCAGTGGCGCGTAGCGGCTGAGCGAACATAGTGGTCGCACTCAAGGCAACGCCGGCCTTGAGCATACCGCGGCGCGATAGCTGACGAGGCTTCATGCTGTCCCCTCCCAGGGCTCCGCCGCCCTCTAACGGGGCTGGTCGGTCTGGCAAGCCTACACCCAGCGGTTAACGGCGGGCAGGGGGAAACGCGCAAACAAAAAGGCCGGGCGTGAGGCCCGGCCTTTCCAGTTCAACCGCGAGGGCGGCTTTACGTGTTCATGCTCTCGAAGAATTCCGCGTTGTTCTTGGTGTTGCGGAGCTTGTCGAGCAGGAAGTCGATGGCGTCCATCGTGCCCATCGGATTGAGGATGCGGCGCAGCACGTACATCTTCTTGAGCACGGCCGGATCGGTGAGCAGCTCTTCCTTGCGCGTGCCGGAGCGCGTGATGTCGATGGCCGGGAAGGTGCGCTTGTCGGCGACCTTGCGGTCGAGGATGAGTTCGGAGTTGCCGGTGCCCTTGAACT
>CAISIV010000145.1 GCA_903885555.1 uncultured Hyphomicrobiales bacterium | reverse complement strand
GCCGCGTCGAACTCGCCGACGTGGTGGCGGTGGTGGCCGACGCTTCGGCGCTGGGTTTCGACGGCGTCATCGACGCCGCCTTTGCCGGCAGAACGCCGGACGTCGAGACCGAATTCGGCAAGGCGCGATCGAGCGGTTCGTCGCCGGCGGCGATCGTGTCGGCGGCGATCCGCCAGGTGGCCAACCTGCACAAGATGAAGCTGTCGGTCGACGGCGGCGACTCCGTCGAATTCGCCATGATGCGCGGGGCGCCGCCGGTGCATTTCACCCGCAAGGCCGCGGTGGAATCGGCGTTGCGCAGCTGGGCGCCGGCGCGGCTGCTTGCCGCCATGGAACAGCTGGCCACCGCATCGCTGGAAATGCGCCGCAATGCGCCGCTGGCCGAAGCCATCGCACACCGGACTTTATTGACGATTTCGCAGGCAGCCCGCCGCCGCGACCACTGAGTACCGGCGAACTTACTAAATTTTAACTGAAATTCTTCAGGCCGTTTCCACCTGAATTGCGTATTCATGCGGTAATGCGACTGATCATTCCCACCAACGCGCCCGATGTGCCGCAGCCGGCACACCGCGCTGCGTTTCGGACACGCGAAGCACGCACCAAATACTGGCGCGTTCTCATCGTCTCGTTATTCTTTGCCATCGTGATCGGCGGCAATCTGATTCTCGGCGCCGTCGTCTTGATCGGCAATATGCAGGAAAACGCCAAGCTGGAAGTCGCCGCCACCGAGAAGCGCAAGACCGGCAAGATCTCGCGCCCGATGCTCGACGGCGTGTTCTGCCGCACCACGGTGTTCAACAACAAATCCGGCGAAGCGCAGGAAGACAAGATCGAGCGCTGCGACGACGCATCGCCGGCGACGAACCGCACGTACAAAACGGATTTCGTCTGGGGCGGCAAGCGCTAACGCCTGCGCGCCGCCGCCCCGTTACATTACAAATTCAGCTGATAGCTGTGCGGCACCCAGCGATAGCCTGACGCCGTCTTGTCGATCCAGCCGATGCCGGGGAACGGCATGTGGAAGCTGGCGACGAACAACTTGTCGGTGGCCAGCATGTCGAGCATGCGCTTGCGCGTGGCCACCGCATTGTCCTTGTCGTCATCCATATCGAAGTGCCATTCCGGCTTCTGCACACCCATCACATAATGCGTGAAAGTGTCGGCGGTGATCATGAAGCGCTTGCCTTCGCTTTCGATGTGGTAGGCCATCAACCCCGGCGAATGCCCGGCGGCATCGACCGAGCGAATGCCCGGCACCACTTCGTCGCCGGGCTTGATGAAGGTCGAGCGGTCGGCCAGCGGCTCGCAGATCGTCATGAAGAGCTTCTGGTTGAACTTGCGCGCCTCGCGCACGCCTTCGTTCTTTTTCCAGAAATCGTATTCGGCGGCGCCAAAGACATAGCGCGCCTTCGGAAACACCGGTTTGCCGCCTTCGACCAGACCGCCGATGTGGTCCGGGTGTCCGTGGGTCAAGACGATGACGTCGATGTCTTCCGGCTTGTAGCCGGCCTGCCCGAGCCGGGCGACCAGGTTGCCGGCCGGCATACGCGCCTTGAGCTGCTCGTATTCCCGCGGCAGCGCGCCGTTGCCGACGTCGAAAAGCACCAGCTCCTTGCCGGTGTTGACCAAAGTCGGGATGTTGGGGTGTTCGAGCTTGTTGGGGTCGATGTTGTTGAGACGCGCCTGCGCCTGCACTTCCTCGGCGGTGGCATTGGCGCCGTACAACGGATGCAGGCCCTCGCGGATGCCTTTGCTGTCCAGGACGGTCATGGCTTCGAAACCACCCAGCTTGAAACGATAGACGGTCGGTTGCAGTTCACCTTGCAGAGATGCGGGCACCAGTTTCCTCCGAGGAATGTTATTGGCCGGGCGGCAGTGGATTTATCGCAAGCTGGTCAAAATAACCAGCAGGGACAAAATGACATAAGAATTCTGCGCCGCCACTGGCGCGCCAGCAATGCCCCTCTTATTGTGGCGGTTCCAATTCCGTGAAGGGGAACGTCGATGGCTAAAAAGAGCAAAAAAGCTTCCAAAAAATCCGGCAAGAAATCGGTTGCCAAGAGCAGCAAGAAAACCGCGAAAAAATCCGCCAAAAAGTCGGTCAAGAAATCGCCGGCAAAGAAGAAAGCCAAAGCCGCGAAGCCGAAAAAGCCGAAGACCTTCACTGAGAAAGTCAGCGGCGCCTATCACGCCGTGGTCGACAGCGTCACCGGCACCAGCGAGCTTCGCAACAAGATGTCGAAGACCGGCGATTCTGAGTCCGAATAAGTTATTGAATGGCCGCCGCTAAACCGGCCGCCACATTGCAAACCCCTTGGCTGCCACCGGCAGCCAAGGGGTCAGAACTTTAGCCGCGCTTGCGAAGCCAGCCGTCCAGACTGAACCGTCCGGGACCTGAGGCGAACAAGAAGGCGAAGCCGCCCAGCATCGCGATGTTCTTCCAGAAGTTCGAGTCCTGGATGCGGCGCTGCGCCAGGTCCGAGAGTTCCCAGTAACGGTGCGACGAGAACGTCGCGACCAGCATAAAGATCACCATCACCGTCACGACGTAGCGGGTGGCGAGACCGAACATAATCGCCAGACCGCCAAAGAATTCCACCGGCACGGAAATATAGACCATGAAGGCCGGAATGCCGCGCGGCGGAAATGTCGCCGCGACCGCGTCGATCATGAAGAGCTTTCCATAGCCGCTCTTCACGAAGATGAAGCCCAGCATGACGCGGCCGATCAGAAGCACAATGTCGGACGTGCTCGCGGCCAGGCCGTCGGCACATGACAACATCGGATGCGAGCTGTTTTGGTTGTTGAGCGCCAAAGTCGTTTCCCCCGTGATTTTTATGATGGTGGTTTCTCTACGCCGCGCTGTCAGAACCAACAAATCACAAAGGCGTGTATTCCGAATTACGCAAATAGATCTGCGGCATTCTTGTTCCACGCGCCCCATGACGGCTATCATCGCGTTATGGAACTGACCATCGACGGCAAAGATACCCCGAATCCGACAGCTGCGGGCGTTGCAGCCGCGATCGATGCTGCACCGCACCCTGCTGGCTGGACCATCACGCTCGACGCCGACGAAGGTTATATGGAGGCCACTGCGCAGGCTGACGGACATTTCCGTCTGGTGTCGCTCGCGGGCGGCCAGCGATTTGATTCCGCCGCTGCCATCGACGCCCTGCAGACCAAAACAATTCTCACAAAATATCTCAACGGCGACGCCGGCTGGCGCGGACTCTGCCAATGGAAAGCCCAACAACCGGTGCGGCCCACGGCTGTCGCGGCGCGCGACACGTCGCAACCGCCGACATGGGCGATTGCAATGGTTGTTGGCGCCATCGCTCTTGTCGTCCTGATTTCCTACAGCAGTTCACTGCGAGCCATGCTGCCCTTTGCCAACTCTGATTATTTCTACGTCGGCTTGATCGCGCTGCCGATGGTGATGCTCGTTATTGTCATGATCGTCGTGAAAACGATTGAAGCGCGCAATGCATCGCACTGGCCGCAGACCACCGCGAAGATACTCAAATCCGGAATGGAAGTGCGCCATCACCAGCATTCCGGCGAGGCCACCACCGTGACCAGCGTGCCGGTGGTCGAATACGAATTCACCGCCAACGGCCGCGCCTGGCGCGGCAACAGGATCAGCATCGGCGAAGACAGCGGCGGCGCCAACAGCGAAGCGACCTTAACGCGTTTCAAAGCCGGCGCGACCGTCCCCGTTTTCTACGATCCCAAGGATCCAAGCCATTGCGTGCTGGTGCGCGACGTCCCGAAAGGCGCGGCGAAAGGCTGCGCCGCGATCGTTGCGTTTTTCGCCGTGATCAGCGGCGGATTCTATTTCTTCACCGGCAGCATTGTGAACTATCTCGACACCCATCTTCCGACTCCCGACAGAGGTCCCTTCGTTTTAGCCGCCACTTGCTTCGGTCTTTTGGTGCTGCTGTTCTTTATCGCGGCGCGACGTTCTTCGAAGAAGGCGCAAAGCTGGCCGTCGGTGCCCGGCAAAGTCGTCAGCAGCGGCGTCGACTCGTATCAGAAGACCGAGGATGGCCGTACGACGACTTTATACACCGCCGCGGTCGAGTACGCGTATCAGGTTCACGGCGTCGAATATCACAGCCGGCAGATCAATCTCGGCATGACCACCGCCGGCTCGCAAGGCGGCGCGGAGAAAGTCGCGGCGCGTTATCCGACGGGCGCTGCGGTCGAAGTGCATTACGATCCGGCGAACCCCGCCACCGCCGCGCTGGAAAATCCGATCGGCTACACCTGGTTCATATTCGGCGCGGCGATGTTCTGTTTTGCCATCGCGGCCTTCGCCGGCGGGCTGTTCTCGTTCGTTCGCTAGCGGCGGCGCGTATTTCTGCACGTTCGGTTAACCCTGAAGCGGCAAGGCGGCTTCAAGACGGCGGCCGGGCATCAGCTTATTAAGCCGAAAGGCCTAAGACGGATGCCGGATACCGCTTTCAGGAGCTTTCGATGCGTAAAGCCTTGCCCGACACCATGCTCAACGGCAAAGACCAGCCGCGGCTGAGCATGGTCGCCAACTGGGTGCTCGACCATCAGGTCACCGAGATCGAGATGAGCGAGCGGCAGTTCTGGAATTTCGTGCAGCTCCAGCCGATCGCCGAAAAGCCCTGGATGACCTACATGGGGCGCCGGCTGCGCGTGCCGAACATGCCCGAAAGCGCACAAAAGACCCTCGGACTCTTCGACAATGCCGGGACAGGCGCGATTTAAGTGCTAGCGTGACCGGCCGGCCGGAACGTAAGTTCCCGCCGCGGGTTGTTAAGTGCGACCTTTCAAGGAGAGCGCCTTTGTTCAGCACCATGATGAAAGCCTGGTTCGAAGCGGCCCAATTCGGCGCCGACAGTCAGAGCGTCATCGCGATGCGGCTGATGAAGATGGCCTCCGGCGGTCCGGGCGCTACCACCGAAGCCCACCGCATGGTGTCGGAAAAAGTCGCGGCCTTCGCGGAATCGCAAGGCGTGCTGATGGCGGCGCTCATGAAGGGCACCAGCATTGAAACCGCCGCGGTCAAGGCCTACGCGCCGTACCGCCGCGCCGTGCGGGCCAACCGCCGCCGGCTCGAAAGCTAATTCTCACTTCTTCTGATGCTGACCGGCGTGGGCGATCACGTCGGCGATTCGCGTCTGCACGTTCGGATCGAAAAACGGATCGTCGAGATCGTGCGCCTTTTTCGCTTGCGGGTCGTGGATGACCACGGGCGGCACCGGCGGCGTTTCCGGCGCGCTGGGCGCGATCAAACGAGCCCACAAATTCCGCAGCAAGCCGGCCATCGCTGGCATCCCTGAATATCGGTTGGAGCTAATAAGACTCCAACCGGGCAGAGGCGACTAAGTTCCGCTAGTCATGCGCTAGTGCGTCGGCGCGGAGGCCTTGAAGCCCGAGCCACCGCACCGCTGGCATTTCACTTTCTTGTCGCCCAGTTTGATCAGGCCTTTGCCCTCGCAATTGGCGCACTTCTCTTTTTTCTTCGGCGGCTTCTGCATGGCGTTCTCCCGGTCCAAACTGCCCAGACTTAAGACCTAAGCCTCGGCGGTGGAGAAAGCCACCGGGCATGGTAGTTTAACCGCCGGATAAGGGAGACGACGATGCGGTTTTGGTGGGCGCTTTTGGCCCTGACTTTGGCGGCTGGTGCGCCCGCTTACGGCCAAAGCGGCATGCCCTGCGACGCCTTTATGAAGAATGGCGACGGCTCGTGGCAGGCGACGCGTAACGTCCCGCTGCAGGGCGCCGGCCGCGTCTACAACGTTCTGCAGGGTGCGACTTTCAAACCCGGCGGATCGTTCATGGGCATGCAGATCGCCGACGATCTCGAGAAGGAATGCCCGGCGGCGGTCGAAGCCGCGGCGGCAGCGCTGACCCAGGTCGAGTTGCCGAAATACGCCGCGCCGAGCGGCAACATCGACACCGGCAATCTGACCTGCGCGCAGTTTTCCAATCTACCGCCGGAAGACGCCGACTTCCTCGGCACCTGGACCGTCGGCTGGCAGAACGGCGCGTCGAAAAACCGCGCCATCAACGTCGGCAAAGTGCGCGAAGCGATCCGCAACGTTGCGGCCTATTGCAAGGCGAACAAGGACAAGAAATTCGTCCAGGCCATCGACGTCGTGATGAAGGCGGAGAAGCGCTAACGATGCTGCTCGTCAAAACCTATCTCGACCGCAGCAAGATCCATGGCCTCGGCGTGTTCGCCGGCGAGCGCATCGCCAAGGGCACAAAGATCTGGCGTTTCGTCGATGGCTACGATCGCTGCTGGACGCCGAAACAATTCGCCAAATTGCCGAAACAGGCGCGCGATTATCTCAAGGACTATGCCTACAAAGCCGACGGCGAAATTCTTTTCACCGTCGACAACGACCACTACATCAACCATTCCGACCGCGCGAACGCAGTCTGGAAAAACGGCTACGTGATCGCCACGCGCACCATTCCCAAGGGCGCCGAGATCACGAACGACTATCGTCAATTCGATCCGGGTTTGTGCGCGGCGTTTCTCGACAGATAGCCGCTACTGAATCACCGTCACCGTCGCGCCGAGCGGCACGCGGTTATAAAGATCGACGATGTCGTGGTTGAACAGCCGGACGCAGCCGGACGACACCGCGGATCCGATGGTCTCCGGCTCGGTCGTGCCGTGCAGCCGGAAATACGTGTCGGTGCCGCCGCGATACAAATACAGCGCACGCGCGCCGAGCGGATTGTCGATGCCGCCCGCCATGCCGCCGGCGTAAGGCCGGTAGCGCGGAATATGCGCAATCATGTTCGGTGTCGGCGTCCAGCGCGGCCACTTTTCCTTGCGGCCGATCGTTGCCGTACCGCGGAAGTTCAAACCCTCGGTGCGGCCGACGCCGACCGAGTAACGCAGCGCGCGGCCGCCTTCCATCACGAGAAACAGATGCCGCTCGGGAATTTTCACGACCACATTGCCCGGCTTTTCCTTGCCGGACCACGCCACCTGGGTGCGCAGCTTGTCGCGGTCGATCACGCCGAAATCGAGCGGCGGGATGACATGGCCGTCGTCGGAGATGCTGCCGTAATCGCCGCCGGAAAAGAAGCCTTCGGGCGACATGCCGCAACCGGCCACGAACAAAGGCAGGCCCAGCATCGCCGTGCGGCGTGTCATGGTACTGACGGGCAAATGACTGATCTTTTTATCGATCTCGGACGGTAATTTCATTTTTTGATCACTGATGGCTGGGGGCAGGCGGGACGACTTTATTGCCCAGCTTTGACAACCCTGCAACAGCCGCGAGCGGGCGATGCCGCGATGTTGATCCAGCGCAATGAAGCCACAGCCCTGTCATGCGAAAAACATGCGGTCGATGCTCCAACAGGAGACCGCAATGCCCAACCGTGAAACGCAGCAGCCGAGTTTTCCGACGGTCCAGATGGTCCTTGGTGCGATCGCCCACTGGGTCAATTACTATCGCGAACACGCCGGCGTCCGCGACCAGTTCGGCCAATGCGACGCCGCCGAAGTGGCGCAGATCGCCAGCGACCTCAACATTCCGCAATCCGAACTGCGCGAGATCGCAGCCAAGAGTCCCGGCAGTGCCGACAAATTGCAGCAAATGCTGCTGGCCCTGAAAGTCGATCCGGTGGCGCTGGCCAAGAGCGATCCCGCCGTCATGCGCGACCTGCAGCGGCTGTGCGTCACCTGCGGTCACAAGCAGCAATGCGCGCATGAACTCGATGTCGGCTCGGCCGCCGCGCATTTCCACGAGTTCTGCCCGAACTCCTACACGCTCGATGCGCTGTTCAAGCCGCAAGAACAGCCGCCCCGCGACATCAAGGATTACATGCGCGGCTGATCAATATGGCCAGGTTTGCCTTCGGGAACTCGTCCGAAGCGCTGTGGTAATTAAGTCGGGTTTTTTTGGATTCAAAGACCCTCGATTTGGACTGGGCGGAACCAGGCCTATTTAACTAACTGATTACTATAGATTAATCGCAAAATACCATTGCGAGCATTTTGCTCGAGTACACCTGCATAGGAGTTGTACGGTTCCGATATGGGATCAATGTCCCGCGCGAGAGCAGATTTCAATTTGCTGCGATCGCCATTTTCTCGGGAGGACTTCCATGAAACTTTCAATCACTTCGGTTGCTGCGCTTGCCGCCATCTTCGCATCGTCCGTCGCGGCCTCCGCCGCCGACATGCCGGTGAAGGCCTATGCGCCCGTCTCGGTTTACAACTGGTCCGGCTTCTACGCCGGTGTGAACGCCGGCGTCGGCTTCGGCCGCGCCAGCGCGTCGACCGACACCGTGTTCAGCCCGACCGGCTATTTCGCCGCGACCAGCGTTCCGGCGATCAGCACGGCCGGCAGCCAGACTGCCAACAAGGCCGGCTTCACCGGCGGTTTGTAGCTTGGCTACAACTGGCAGACCAACAACACCGTGTTCGGCCTCGAGGCTGACTTCGGTTACATGGGCCTGCGCGCCTCGTCTTCGGCCAGCGCGCTCTACCCGTGCTGCGCCCCGACCGGCTTCACCGTCTCCTCGACCGCCAAGACCGATTGGCTGATGACGTTGCGTCCGCGCGTCGGCTTTACCAGCAACAACTGGCTGATGTACGTCACCGGCGGTCTGGCCATCGGCCAGGTCAAGGCCGACTTCAACTTCCTCGATACGTTCTCGACGCCCGGAGCCACGGAAAGCGCCAGCGTTTCGAAGACCAAGGTTGGCTGGGCGCTCGGCACCGGTGTCGAATACGGCATGGCCGGCCCGTGGTCGCTCAAGCTCGAATACCTGCACGTCGATCTCGGCTCGGTCTCGGGCACCTCGACCAACTTGCTCGCCCTGGGCGGCACTGCGTTCCCGACCAACGTCTACACGCACTCGGTCAAGGTCACCGACGACATCGTTCGCGTCGGCCTGAACTACAAGTTCCGCTAGGACGTCGCGCTTCGATCCAGCGGATCGTCAGAATCGAAAAAGCCCCGGACTTCGGTCCGGGGCTTTTTTGTTT
This sequence comes from uncultured Hyphomicrobiales bacterium, assembly GCA_903885555.1. Classification (GTDB taxonomy): domain Bacteria; phylum Pseudomonadota; class Alphaproteobacteria; order Rhizobiales; family Xanthobacteraceae; genus Pseudolabrys. The sequence continues at coordinate 1,579 of CAISIV010000145.1, read as the reverse complement.
GTATCTCTAAGGCGTTGGACGAGCCAGCCGAGTTGATCGGCCAGAAGACCCAAACAAAGATTTTGGCCGCAAAGCCAAATAAGCCGCCTTAGGATTTCCAAAGCGTGCCGCGATCATAATTTGGGAGTTTTCGGGAGTCTGTTGGGTTGACAGCTGTCAACCCGCTCTGGAAAGTAATTACAGCCCACTCGAAAGCACCATTTAGGCACCCGAATTAGAGGCAAATATCGGTTTTTGGCCGTAAGCTATTGTAATTAATAATAGTCTTCATGGCTGTTTGACAGCCTGTCAAAATATACTTGGATTGTTGGCGTAGCTGAAAATTATTTCTTCGCGTTACTTCTTTTCAGACTATTCGAGGTGGGAAAGCGCTGGAAAACTTTAATTTCCGGCCTAAAAAGAACACTGATTCTCTCAATGCTTGCAAATAGTTAACCAGTGCTCGCAATCGGCGGTGAACGATCTGGTCTACCCGCCCAACTTCCTCAACACCGAATCCAACTGATCCAGGTCCTTGTACTTGATCATCAAGGTGCCGCCCTCGCCGCGGTGATCGACCGTGACTTCAAGTCCGAGCGTGTCGGACAACCGCCGCTCCAGCGCTTTGGTGTCGGCATCCTTGGCGCCGCTGGTGTGACCCTTGGCTTCGTTCTTGAGATCGCGCACCTGATTGGCGCCGTCCTTGCGCATGTCCTGCTCGACCTGACGCACACTCAAGCCGCGCAGGATGATGTCCTTGGCGATCTCCAGCGCGTTCGGCTGGCCGACGAGCTGGCGCGCGTGACCGGCCGACAATTCGCCGGACTGCACCAGCGCTTTCACCGGCTCCGACAGCTTCAGCAGCCGCAACAAATTCGCGACGTGCGAACGGCTCTTGCCGACGATCTGCGCAACGTCGTCCTGGCCGTGATTGAATTCTTCCATCAGCGCCAGATAACCGGCCGCTTCTTCGATCGGATTCAAATCGGCGCGTTGCACGTTTTCGATGATGGCGAATTCGAGCGCCTGCGCGTCGGTCGCTTCGACAATCGCGATCGGCACTTCGTGCAGACCGGCGCGCTGCGCCGAACGCCAGCGCCGTTCGCCCGCAATGATCTCGAACTTGTCGTTGCTGCCGGCAACCGCGCGCACGACGATCGGCTGGATGATGCCGCGTTCCTTGATCGACGCGGTGAGCTCGGCGAGTTCGGCCTCGGTGAAGGCGCGGCGCGGGTTGCGCGGATTGGCAACGATGTTTTCGATCGGCGCCTTGCGCGGCTTGCGCGAAACTTCCGCTACCGGAGATTCCTCGGACACCTCGCCCATCAGCGAAGCAAGACCGCGTCCCAATCGCGAGTGATCAACCATCGCCGCTCCTGAACTTCTGCTCACGCTACTGGCCTCTTAAGAAAAGTGTTTCGTTTCTTGCTTATCCCTCCCCTGCAAGGGGAGGGTGGCGAGCGGAGCGAGCCGGGTGGGGTTAGCTGTCTATCGTGAGACGCCCCCACCCCGATCCTCGCTTCGCTCGGATCGCGCCCTCCCCCTTCGGGGGAGGGATAAGAACTACCCCGCCTTCAATTCGCGCTCGCGCTGGATGATC
>CAISIV010000144.1 GCA_903885555.1 uncultured Hyphomicrobiales bacterium | reverse complement strand
CTGCCCGGCTTTGACCGCGGCATCGGGACGGCGGCCCGCGGTCAGGCGGCCGACCACAGTAAGCCTGGTGTCGCCATCGGATTTGAGATCGGCATGACGCACGGCATAGCCATCGACCGCGGAATTATCGAACGGCGGCAGATCGACCGGCGCTTTCAGATCGGCGGCGATGACGCGCCCGCGCGCGCTGCGCAACGGCACGCGCTCGGTCTGCGCCACCGGCACGACGCGTTCCGCAATCAGCCGCTCCATTTCGCCGAGCGGCAGCAGCGGCCCGGAAAACGCGAAACAGTCGTCGGTCAGTTGCGCCATGAACCTTATCTCGCAATCGGCACGGCGTGTTTCAACAGCAGATCGGCGATTTTCTCGATGTCATTGAGATCGACCACCGGCACCGTGGCATTCGGCAAGGGCGTGTCGGCGGCAATCGCGACAATGCCGGGGTCTTCACTGTGCAGCAGCGGCTTGCCGTTCACAGCGCGATGGATTTCGAGCTTCGGGAATTTGTCGCGCTTGAAGCCTTCGACCAGCACCAGATCGACCGGCGACATCTTGGCGACCAGGTCCGCCATGTTCCATTCTTCCTCGTCGCGCAGTTCGTGCAGGATCGCCCAGCGCCTGGCCGACGAGATGATGACCTCGGTGGCGCCGGATTCCCGGTGCACGAACGAGTCCTTGCCCGGCTTGTCGAGATCGAAGCCATGGTGGGCGTGCTTGAGCGTCGACACACGTAGGCCCCGCGACAGCAGGCACGGAATGACTTTGCTGATCAAAGTCGTTTTGCCGGAGCCGCTCCAGCCGGCGAGGCCGATGATACGCATGGGGCTATTCATTGGGTCCCTTATAGCAAAACGCCCGGCTGTGAAGCCGGGCGTTTTGGATCGGATCGGCGGGTCAGGCTATTCGGCCGGCCGGGCGGCAGCGCGACCCTGCGACTTGGGATCGTTGGCAGCCTGGGTCACTTCTTCTTCCAGCCAGAGCTTGTGGTGCTGTTTGGCCCAGTTGATATCGACGGTGCCTTCGGCCATCGCCTCGAAAGCGCCTTCCATACCGATGGAGCCGATATAGATGTGGCCCATCATGGCGGCGATGAAGAGCATGGCGACCCCGGCGTGGATGACTTCCGCGGTCTGCATGCCACCAATGCCCGTGCCGTAGAACGGGAACAGCAGCAGATAGCCGGTCACCGACGCCAGTCCGCCGCCGAGCACGACGATCCAATAGATCATCTTCTGACCGGCATTGAAGTGGCCAGCCGGCGGATGGTCCTTGCCGATGATACCGCCGCCACGCTTGACCCATTCGACGTCGGTCCGGTTCGGGATATTGCCGCCGATCCACATTAGGAAGATCAGCACCACGCCGATGGTGAAGGGGAAGCTGAGGAAGTTATGCGCGTACTTGGCAAGCTCGGACCAGGTGCTGAAGGCGCTGGCGCCGATGATCGGCAGCAGCAACGGCCTGCCGAAGGTGATGTTGAGGCCGGAGAGCGCGAGCACGATGAAGCAGCTTGCCGTCATCCAGTGCACGGTGCGTTCGAACTGGTTGAAGCGCACGATCTTGCGGCCGGAAGGGCCTGCTTCGAGCTTGACCTGGCCGCGCACCAGATAAAAAACGACCAGCAGCGAGAGCATGCCGAGCACGGCGATGCCGCCGATCCAGCGCAGCGTCACCTCGTGCCAGTGCCGCCATTCGAGGCCCACCGGCTGTTCGATCACGTAGGACTTGGTGTCCGGGATGGTGCCGCGGCCCTGGATCTTGTTGAGTTCCTGCAGCAGTTTCTGCTCGTTCACCGAGCTGGCGGTCGGATTGACCGAATTCGGCTGCTGCGCCGACACCGGACTGGCCATCGCGACGATAAACGTGAGCGCCAGTGCGCCAACGATCAAGCGAACTTTATTCGCTGACACTTGGGTCAAAAGCCTGGCCAAAATCCCCGGCATTGGCATCGTCTCCTCAAGCAAAGATTTTTGTCGTTGAACGAAACCGGCGCGAGACATTCCCGCGCCGCCCGGTGCATCAGGTCGCGATCGTCTCGCGATAGGCCGTCTGCCAGCCCCAGGCGCCGGAGCCGTAGCCGCGCTTGGTCACGCGCGCCTTGTAGATCTGCGCGATGACGTCGCCGTCGCCGGCCAGCAGCGATTTGGTCGAGCACATTTCGGCACAGAGCGGCAGCTTGCCCTCAGACAGACGGTTGGCACCGTACTTCTCGTACTCTTCCTTGCTGTTGTCGGCTTCCGGGCCGCCGGCGCAGAAGGTGCACTTGTCCATCTTGCCGCGCGAACCGAAGTTTCCGACTTTCGGATATTGCGGGGCGCCGAACGGGCAGGCGTAGAAGCAATAGCCGCAGCCGATGCAGATGTCCTTGGAGTGCAGCACGACGGCGTCCACCGTCGTGTAGAAGGCGTCCACCGGACACACCGCCGCGCAAGGCGCGTCGGTGCAATGCATGCAGGCCATGGAGACCGACCGCTCGCCCGGCTTGCCGTCATTCAGCGTGACGACGCGCCGGCGGTTGATGCCCCACGGCACTTCGTGCTCGTTCTTGCAGGCGGTGACGCAAGCGTTGCATTCGATGCAACGGTCGGCGTCGCAGAGGAATTTCATACGTGCCATGATCGTTGCTCCTTTAAGCCGCTCTGACCTGACAGAGGGTGGCCTTTGGTTCTTGCATGCCGGTGACCGGATCGAAGCCGTAGGTGGTGAGTGAGTTCACGCTCTCGCCCAGCACGATCGGATCGGTGCCCTTCGGATAGTTGGCGCGCTGGTCGACGCCGTCGAACCAGCCGGCGAAGTGGAACGGACACCAGGTCACGCCCTTGCCGACGCGTTCGGTCACCAGCGCCTTCATCTTGGCCTTGGAGTTGTGCTCGGCGCCGGTCACCCAGACCCATCCGCCGTCCTTGATGCCGCGCTCGGCGGCATCGGCCGGATTGATCTCGACGAACATGTCCTGCTGCAACTCGGCGAGCCATTTGTTGGACCGGGTTTCTTCGCCGCCGCCTTCATATTCGACCAGACGGCCGGAAGTCAGGATCAGCGGGAATTGCTTGGCAATGCCCTTGTCGACCGCGGCCTTCTGCACGTCGAAGCCGATGTTTGGCACCCGGAACTGCACGGCGTTCGGCAGCGTAGGGT
>CAISIV010000143.1 GCA_903885555.1 uncultured Hyphomicrobiales bacterium | reverse complement strand
GAGGTAGTCGGATTGGTGTCCATTTTTATAGGGCCGGTAATCGTAGATGTCCCCCGTTTCTTTGAAGACCTGTCGCTGCTGTTCGGCTGAAGCTGGCGCAGCCAGGTGAGCGCGTCGCCGGTGAGAATTCTAAGTTCGGGAAGCCGTGGAGTGGGGGCGTGCATTCAAAGACAATCCATCACGCTCTCGATGAAGGTTTGCGCGCAGTAGGGTTCGATCTCGTTGTAGTAGGCGCGATGAGTCATGGGCCGTGCCTAGCAGAAAAAAGCGTGTAGTGCAATCGACTACACATTTTGAATTTTTTGCCGGAGGACACGTAGGGGTGACCAGAATTGTTCTCTAGCGCGGGCCGATCGGTTGCGGAAACGGCCCCTTACGTGCTGTAGGTTGTGGTGTGGAACCTACCGCCTGGCACCCTAAATCGACGGGTTTCGAGCCTCGATCGGCTTGGAAATTGGTTGTCGGTATTGCTCGAAAGCAGGTGTTTTCAGGGGGCAGGCGCTAAGCCTTTGGATTTGCTGGCATGGGGTTTCAGCGTTGTAACGTTGTAAGTCGGGCTGCTGGAAAAGGCATTTTGAAGCCTGGCGGCCGGCGCCGAGATCCGAGCTCCGGACTTGACGCGCCGAGCGGTCGGGGACAGATTCGCCGGCCATGAACCTAGCCCAACGCATTGCGGACCAGGCGAGCGGTCACGGCCTCGAAAGATACCATGCCAAGCCAACGCCTATCACTGGATACCTAAGCCCGTTTGGACAAGCTCTCTACAGCGTTGGACTATTCCGCCACCGATCAATCATCGAACTATTCAACGGTCGCTGCAGCATGTCGGCCGTTAAGCATTGGCGCAAAGGGCGCCGGCGTGCGCCAGCATGGGCTTGGGAAGCGGTCGATTGTGAGCTCGCCAAGATCGGCGCCGCTGCAGCGCACCACCGCGCCTTATATGCCCAAAAGAAAACGGCCGGTGATTGATACCGGCCGCTGGAATTATCCACAGATATTTTAGCTAGAAATAAGTGTGTCGGAAAACGAGGCCCGAATCGTCACCAGTAATATAGCCATTCACGCGGCGCCCTTTGTAAGAGCAAACGGCCGGCTGTGAAAAAAAGGTATCGGGCTCGCCAGTGACATAGACCGTGATTCGCGGCTCGCCTGCCAGGGACTCCCATCGGCAATTGTTAATGCGAGCAAGGCTAAGCCCGCCCATCCAACGCGCGGACCAAACAACGGCGCCGTCGGATTGAAGTGTTGACTCGTCAGCACGATATTTTTGCATTGATTCCCTCCAAGGTTTGAACTATTGGTTTTTTACTCTCTACCGATAAGAGAGTCAACGCCTAGCCCAAAATAAAAACGGCCGGTGATTGATACCGGCCGCTGGAGGTATCCACAGATATTTTTAAGCCGCTAATGCGCGAAGCTTCAAGCGGCGAATGCCGTATGCCTTTGCATCATCGGCCAACGCGACCACGCCAGCGCCGTCTTGTTCGCCGTCGACTTGGTTTGTGTCGACCAAATCGCCATTGCGCTTATCGAACTGAAACCAAAGGCTGCGACGCTTTCCGAAACACGGCCAGCGATCGGCGAAAGCCGAAACATCGAACTCACTGCAAAGCACAGTAAAGAAACACCCATTATCGAAAGCGCGCATACTTCCCTCCAAGGTTTGAAACTATCCCCTGCTCAAAAGAAAACGGCCGGTGATTGATACCGGCCGCTGGAGTTACCCACAGATATTTTTAAGCCGCTGCTTTTTCCGGTAACACTTCCTGCCCATTGTCGACGCGATAAACCGGATAGGGCGCCTTTCCGTCTTCAAACCAATCATGTGAAAGGCAATAGGCTTTGGCGCCGTCCGGATTATCCGACTCCAAACTGACAGCACCTGGAACACAAGGGCTGCAGTAGTTGCCGAGAGTGTAGAATTCAGACTTGATCACGATGACGTCTGAGTCGAGGCAATCGGTTAGAACATAACCGTCGCCTTCATAGTTCCAGCCTTGGGGCTCATCGCCAAAAGCGGACTCGGATCCAAAAACATACTGGCAAGACTCGCAAACATAGTCCGAACATTCGTGTTCAGCGCAATCCCAGTTTTCGACGTCTTCGGATTCGCACTTGTCGATCGACAGCGCTTCATTACCACACTTAGGGCAGGAAGGCTTGCCATAGTCCGGCTCAGCCGAGTCGGACCATGCTTGGCTGATACTGTGCTGCGAAATGACGCCATATCGGATTCCGGTTTCAACGTCGACGTTCGTGCGACCCATGCCGTAATCAATGCCTACGTTCATAGCTTCCCTCCAAGGTTTGAAACTATCCCCTATTTACTCTTTACGGGATTGAGAGTCAAGCGCTTCAATAGAGCAATTCTGAAGCGTACCCCGCAAAATACTTTCCCCGAACACAGCCGAACAAGTCGGCCATATCGTGGAATTCAAACTGCGATCGGTGCTGGCGAATGTATTTGATTCGCTCTTTTTCATCGTAGCAATTTTTCCAAGTCTCATCCGCCGCGGCTTGCTCCCGTTCTGAAAAATCCGACTCATCCAAAACCGGATAGTCCTCAATCCGTGCTTTGGCTTGGTCGGCTATCTCCAAAGCTTTATCGGACTCCGGCGTGCCATCTGCTTCAAGGGCAATCCACTCAACCCAGCCGACCGCCCAATGCGATTCCCGGACGATCGTGACGACGTCCGACTCGCCGCCGAGGAGTTGCACCATTGTTGCAAAATTGGATTGCTCCAGACAATCCGAGTCGCGGCTTTGACCAACGCCGGCCGAATAGTGGTTAGGCCAATTGGCGCCGAAATAGTGTGACGGCATTGTCCAGCGCTTCAGGTTTTTAGGTTCGAACATTTTTCCCTCCAAACTTATCCACAGGTTTATTTATGGTCGCCTGACTCTCGGCGCTTACAGGCTTAGCCAGCGCTTCGATGCTGGCAGGCTGAAATGATCGGCCACGCCTTCCGCCATAGCCTTGGCTTCCTCGATCGTCGCCTGGTAACCGTAGCGCTTGCCAGCTTGCCACAAATAACCTTTACCCGCGATCTCCCGCGTATCAACGCAAGCGTCGATCTCATGATCAAGCTGCAAGAAACGCGGGCTCCGCGGGTTGTTAGACCATTCGTACATTTTTATTCCCTCCAGGTTCAAAGCCTCAATCCCCTCTATTTACTCTTTACGGGATTAAAAGTCAACCCTCATAGCGATCAGCGCTTCGATTATTTCCGCTATGGTTTGACCGCGCTCCAGGCGTTGCATCGCGATCGCCTTTTGAAACGCGGCCGGCTTATAGCCTTCCTGTTTTTCCCAAGCTTGAGCGAATTGCTGCACTTGTGCGTGAATGTTGCTAGTCATTGATTCCACCCTCAAAACTTATCCACAGGTTTATTTATGGTCGCTTATTCCGTCGGCTCTAATTCAGCGTCGACGTCGGCCGTGTACTCGTTCCAATACTCTGCCCACATTTCGGGAACGCCTTTGCACCACCCCGCGACGCAAGCATTGAACGACTCGACAATCCGAACCAGGTCGACGCAATCCGCGATCGGCCTTTCGTCGCAATAATCCTCCCGCATGCCGAACGATGAACCGCCTCGCGTCCTGACAAGATCCGCCGGCGCCAGTGTCCTCCCGCCGCGGCCGTAAGTGTGAAGCTTGCCGAGTTCGCCAATGCGTTCCCATTGTGAGTTTACCAGGTCGCGGCGGGAGTCGAGCGAATTGCAGCGCGCCCGTTCCTCACGCATGCTTTGCATTTTCCAGCGCACGTAATAGGCCCGCGCGGCCGAGCTCCTGAACTGGCCGGCATTGCACGGCGCCTCGAGCGTTTTTCTATAATCCTTCCCATACGCCCCGCCGTCCTGCAGGTACTCAATCTCAGCTTGGGCCGCGTCCTGGAACCAGTCTTCAAAGATTCGCGCTGGCTCATCGTCAAGGCTTGGATAGCGCGGGGTCGCGTTGTGGTACAGGTCGCGGATTGCGCTTGCCGCACGTTCCCGAATTGCCGCGTGCCGTTGTGCTTTCGTCATAGCCATTCCCTCCAGGGTTCAACTTACCCGTCCTATTTACTCTTTACAGGGAAACGAGTCAAGCGCTTTGCGCCTGCTACATCCACCGATGATTGAGCGCATAGCCCGCGGCGCCAAACCACTCGCGATCGGGCTTGCGCCAGTTCGGCTCATCCTTCCGGCCGCCCTGCATCATGTAATGCTGGGTATGCTTGAGCAAAGCCTTCCGGAGCGCGTTCGCCTTGGCACCCGTTCCTTCCGACGCTTCCTTGCCCCAAAGCGCATAGCCGAGCGAATGCACGATGTGGAACCCCATATCCATGCCGCACCCGCCGACCACAAGCCCGTCACCGCGCTTGGCACGACCGTAGCCGAGCACAACGGCAACGGAATGATTTGGATGCAAGGCAACCGGCTCTTTGCCTTTGCCGTCGGCCTTCAGCACCACAACCCGGATATTGCGACTCATGCCCGATCGCGAAACATGATCGATCACGGTGTAGACCGTATCGCCGGGCTTGAGCCAGTCACGGAGCTTGGCGCGCGCTTCCTCAACTTCAGCCTTTGAATACTTTGCCACTGCAACCTCCCATTTCCATCCCGGCGCCTCGCGCCCGGTCCCTCCTTATTTACTCTTTACGGGGAGAAGTCAACACCTAAATATATTCCTATCGCTAGGATACCTAACCTAAAAGCCTAAAACCGATTTGTTACCCCGTTACCCCGCGTTACCCTCCCCCCATATAGGGCTTATGGCGCATGGGCTATTATACTAAGAGTGCATGTGTAATAGCGTATGCGGTGTGTACGTTAATATAATAATACCTATTAGATAGAAGGGTAACATGGGTAACAGCGGTTACACACTTGGAACAACCAAGCGAATTTTCGTTACCCGAGTAACCCGTGTTACCCCTTGCGGCGGTATCCTGATAAGATTTTGTCGCCATCGCGGAGTTTAGCACGTTCCCAGCCAAATCGCTGCATGATGCCGGACATCCGCTTAAGGTTCGATCCGGTCTGATGATTGCTCGCAAGCCGTAAATGGACCTCCAGCAGGTCGCGGGTTAAAATCCTATATTCGTCTCCGACTTGTTTACCCTCTACATTCTCCAGGATGAATTCCCACGGATCCACCTCCCGCCGCAGTTCTTGTTGCTCTCGCGCCGCGCCCCACAAGTTCTCCGGCAGGAATATCGATCGCGCCAGCCTTTCCGCTTCCACGGCCTCGGCCCACAGCTGATTGCGGTCTCGTTTCAGCGCTGGAATATCGATGTGTCCGACCCGCACCGGCCAGAATCTTCTGTTTCCCGTCTGGGACTTCAGATACGAATCATCGTTGGTCGTGGCAAAGAACACACAGCGCCGCGGCTTGTCCTGTCTGGAACGCCCATAGGCCGGCCGTGCCCGGTCGGTATCGCGTGACGCGAACGCCTTGATTCGCTCGACGTCGGTGCGCCCCATGCCGGCCAGGTCGGCTATCTCATAGAGCCATACGCCTTGCATCGCTTCTTGCTGTGCGCGATCGTCGAGCAGCAAAATGGATTGATCGGAAAAATTACCGGCGCCGGCCAGCACCTGAATAGCTGTTGACTTGTTGCGGCCCTCCTCGCCCTCGAGGACTATGATTTGATCGAACTTGGTCCCTGGAGCCGTGGCGCGGCGCACGGCCGCCACCAGCGACAACCTGCCAATTTGTGCGTTCAACTCGCTTTGTTGGGCCCCTAGATATGTGTGCAGCCACGTCGCGAGCCGCGGCACGCCATCCCACACTAGCCCCTGCAGATAGTTGCAAACCGGGTCATAGGGACGTTCCAGGCATTCTTGCACGGCGGCGTCGTGGGTCGGCACGGTCCCTGGATCGAAATGGAATTCCCTGTGGATAAGTGTTCTTAATCTCTGGACCGTCGAGTCCGCGAGCTCGCCGGCCCATTGCTCCAGCACCCGGCCGCCAATCTCGAAACGGTCGTGGAACGTATCATAATTGCATTCCAGCCCCAGGCCGCCGATCGCGATTCGAGTGTTGGGGCAGGTCGGCTTGATGTTGTGCGCCTTGTCGCGGTCGAACCGGAGATTGAAAGCCGCTGGGAGTGGGACGGCATGGCCGTTGGTATCGGCCGCCGCGGCCCGGACTTGCTCGGCCCCGAACGGTCCCGCCGCGCCTTGCGCTCCCGGCTGAGACGCCCCTGCGGCATGGGCGCCGAACGGTCCAGCACTCGGCCCCGGACTCCCGGCCGGCTGCACTCCATACTGCGCCGCAATATGAAACAGGCTGCCCAGCCCGACCCCGCCCCGGCGGCCGAACGATCGCCAGCGGGTCTCGAGGTCGAACACCCCTTGGAACTTGTCGCCGCCGGTCTCCGACCAGGCCAGCCATATCTCGAAGCCGGCGTCGGTCCCGTCCGGCCGTTCCCAGCCGAGACCGTGCAGCGCCATCCCTACTTTGAGCCAATCGTCGCGGGTGCAACTGGCCGGGATGCTTTGCAGCGCCGATCGGACCCGCGACTCCTCCTCGCTAGTCCACTGTTCTGTATAGGATTTAAGCGCCCGCGCTGCTATTCCGCTTGAAGCCGTGGCTCTAAGTATCTGCTGGCGCTCGGCTAAATGCGGTGGAAGCGCCACTTGGAGCTTGGCCACGCGCTCGGCACCACTCCCGGCGTTCGCTGAAACATCAGTAAGTCCAGAGCCTTGCTCCAGCCACTTCAGAAACCACTCTGGCGCGGGCGCGATCGGCCGGTCCTCGACCCAGGCGTAGCGCTTGCCGCTCGCATGCAGGCTGTTCGGAGCGATAACGTAGCCCCCGGTGCCCCGGACCAGCAGCCCATCGACCTTGCGGGTGGTCGGGTAATTCCCCGCTAAATAGATGTGGAAACCGCGGCCGGTCTGGGCCACTAGGGTCGGCGGCAGGCCGCCGTGGGGCTTGGCGATCGACGCAAAGCGGCCCGCTTCCGCGGCGCCGTCGAGGTCCAGCACGATGAGGCCGGAGCCTGTTGCCAGGCCGATATTGGCCTGCGGCCACTTCTTCCACCACCGCTCGATCTGGGCCGGATCGGCGGTCGCGTGGGTCTGCCAAGCCTTGATCCGGGGGTGCTTGCCGGCGTCCTTGCCGCAGTCGCGGCCGCAGCTGCAGGATCCGCTGACGGTGGTGTGGCAGGGGAACACCCGCCAGCCCCTGGACGCTAGTTGTAGCGCGTGATCGATCATCGCTATACCCCGTGTTGACAGGCCGCCGGGGATTTGCGACAACGGGGGTGTTCACCCTCCCGTGACGTTCCCAAACGACTTGGCCCCGGCACCTGCTGGGGCCTTTTCGTATTAAATGGACATTTCGGCTCTTACCCTGACAGCGCCGCATGGTGCGCTTGCTTCCCCGCGACCGTCAAGATTTTTTCACAAAGCCGGGAACATTCTCGAATCGTGGGGTTGACAGGGTGCCCGGCGTGCTGTAGAGAATAAAAATCAGAAATGGGAGGTTTCAAATGCTCACCGTCGAATCAGCTACTCGCAAGGATCGCACCACCGGCAAGACTGCCGAATTGCAGCACCGTCACTTTGCTTTCATCGCCGGCGTGATCGCAGCCATGCCGACGCACGCGGCCAGCCTGCGGACTCAGAAGCGGTCTTGTGCTTTGGCATTTGCCGACGCCTGCGCTTCGAGCAATCATCGGTTCGACCGCGCCCGCTTCATGCGCGCCTGCGGAGAGGATACGCAGTGACCGAACACGCCAAAGCTGTCGATTGGCTCAACCGCTGCGGTCTCGACCGCAACCGGCTGGCCGAGCTGACAGGATATTCCGCCATCACGATCTGGTGGTTTCTGCAGGGCAAGGTGCCGCCGAAGCGGAACGAGAAATCGGGCGGCACAAGCCGCAAAGTAAAGCCTTGGGTCTGGCTCCGATGGAAGCGGGCCTGTGGCGACGTCGATGCCGAGATCAACGGCCGGAAGCCCGGCCAGCGATTCGATTGGTAAGCAACCTGGGAGGATGATGGTATGCCAAAGCTTCTGAAATTCGCGGTCACCAATTGGTTCTCCGGTGCCGTGCAATTTACCGCCGAAATTGAATGCGCGGATGACGCGCCGACATCCATCAAGATGGGACTGGCGGTTCAGTGGGCGATTAAAAGCCGTGCGTACCTCAGCGGTGCGTACCTCAGCGGTGCGGACCTCAGCGGTGCGGACCTCAGCGGTGCGTACCTCAGCGGTGCGAACCTCAGCGGTGCGAACCTCAGCGGTGCGTACCTCAGCGGTGCGGACCTCAGCGGTGCGTACCTCAGCGGTGCGAACCTCAGCGGTGCGAACCTCAGCGGTGCGAACCTCAGCGGTGCGAACCTCAGCGGTGCGAACCTCAGCCGTGCGTACCTCAGCGGTGCGAACCTCAGCGGTGCGAACCTCAGCGGTGCGAAAGACGCTGAATTGGTTATCGCGCGGACGCGCATCCTTCCAGATGGAAATCTGATCGGTTGGAAGAAATGCCGAGACGGCGTGTTGATTAAACTCGCCATTCCAGAGGCCGCAAAACGCTCATCTGCGTTCGGGCGCAAGTGCCGCGCTGAGTATGCCGACGTTTTGGAAGTAATCGGCGGCGATGTCGGCGTGTCTCAGCACGATGGAAAGACTGAGTATCGTGCGGGGCAGCGCGTCACGCCAGATCGTTTCGATGAGCACTGGCAGGAAGAATGCTCAAGCGGCGTTCACTTCTACATTACTCGGATCGAAGCCGAGAATCATTAAAGGGAGGGAACCATGCCAGCCTTCAAACACGCCGGCCTCGAGTGGGACGTCGCCAGTCCTTCCTTCTGGCGCCTGGCGCAACGCTACACCGACCGGGACACGATCGACATCAGCTATCTCGGCACGCCGGGAAACTGGACGCTGTTCCACGCTCACGAGAACGGCGAGGTCAGCCACCGCATTTTCGAGACCCGCGATGCCGCCATCGACATCGTGGCTCAGGCTTTCAAGAACGTGGGGCTGTTGTGATGTGGCAAACTCTCGGCGCCCATCTCCTCGTTCTTGTCGCCGCGATCGTGCTGGCTCACGTCGCCTGCATCGTCACGCCGGATGAACGCTTGTGAAGATCAAAAAGTGCCCGTGCTGCGGCCAAGTTGTCACCGACTATATCTGGCTGGCCAACGGCTTGTTCACGCTGGGGGCGATGCAGCGCCGCCTGGTTGACGTGCTGCGAAAAGCTCCAGATGGTATCCCGGTCGGTCGTGTGAAGGAACTGCTCTATTCCAACGACCCGAACGGCGGGCCGGAAACCAACAACATCATCGCGGTGATGGCGGCGCAGATCAATCGCAAGATGGCCAAGCACGGCCTGCGGATACGGTCCCGCGGTGGCCGGTTTGCTATTTATAGTTTGGAAGAACGATGCGATTAAAAACAGGGTCTATCGAAGCTTTTGAAAAGCGTTTTATCCCAGAGCCCAATACCGGCTGTTGGCTGTGGCTCGCCGGAGTTAATCCCAGCAATGGATACGGTCGTTTTTACGGACCAGCGCGAAAACTACTATACGCACACAAGTTTTCGTACACCTTTTATAAAGGGCCGATTCCACGCGGCCTTATATTGCGACACACCTGCGATGTTAAAATATGCGTTAACCCTGACCATATTATTTTGGGCACGCACTTGGACAATGCGCGTGATGCTGTTCAGCGCGGTTTGTATTCAAAAGGCGAAACGCACGGCTGCGTCAAATTAGACGTAACCACCGTGTTGGCGATCCGCGAAGCAAAAGGTTCCACTTTAGAGGTTGCGCGCCGATTTAATATTTCGCGTATGCATGTTGATCGCATTCGGCAACGTCGTTCGTGGAAGCATCTTCCATGAAGATCATAACCCTAGATTTCGAATCACTCTGGGACGATGAGTACACGCTCAAAAAACTGTCCACATCCGAATATATCCGCGATCCCCGCTTCGAGGCGCTTGGCTGCAGCATCAAATTTGAACCGACTGCACCGGCCCGATGGTGGAACCGGGACGAACTGCCGCAGCTTTTCAAATCCATTGATTGGACCAACACTGGAGCACTCGCCCACCACGGCCAATTTGATTTTTTGATCCTCTCTCATCACTACGGAGTCCATCCTAAATTTTGTTTCGATACGTTGAGTTGCGCGCGGCTCTTACTCGGAAATCATTTATCGGTGGGACTCGATGCGTTGGCCAAACACTATGGGCTCGCTGCAAAAACGGTGCCGTACCAGCTATTCAAGGGAAAGCGTTGGCACGAGCTCTCGCCAGAAGTGCAAAAACAATTGGCTGACGGCTGCAATCATGATGTGGAGTTGACGTGGCAGCTATTCCAGATTCTCGGCAAAGACATGCCGCCGGAAGAATTTGAAGTGATCGACATTGTAATTAAAATGTTCACCCAACCAGCGCTTCGAGCCGACGTCGAATTGCTGGCGACAATTTGGGAGGATGAAGAAAACAAAAAAGCGGCACGACTCGCGGCCCTCAACGTCGATGTTTCGGAATTGCAGTCAGCGGAAAAGTTTGCTGCGTTGCTGCGCGCCGAGGGCATCGAACCTGCGATGAAGCAGGGTAGAACCTCAACAAAAACTGGTAAATCCAAACTCAATTATGCGTTTGCCAAGACCGATCCACAAATGGTTGAATTGTTGGAACATCCCAACGAACGAATCCGAACTTTATGCGAGGCCCGCCTTGGTGAAAAATCAACAATCCTGCAAACCCGCGCTGAAACTCTCGGCTTCATGGCGCAAGGTCGATCTGGCCATACTGACGGCACGCTGCCTGTCTATATACGATATGCAGGAGCGGGCACGCTCAGGCCCACCGGGGGTGACTCGACAAATTTTCTCAACCTCAAACGTCGTTCACCTATCAGACGCGCGCTATGTGCGCCGGAAGGTTATCTCTTAGCGCCAGTCGATGCTTCGCAAATTGAATTTAGAGTCTGTCTGTATTTGGCGGGCCAACAGGATCAGCTCGACATTCTCCGCAAGGGTGGCGATCCCTACATCGACGTTGCGTCGGAGTTTTACGGCGAGCAAATCTACAAGGCCGGAAAAGCCGATCCACGCCGCGAGGAGATGGAAGCCAAGCGAGGTGCCGGCAAGCAGGCAAAATTGATGTGCATCTACGGCGCCGCAGGTAAACAGTTTCAAACCACGGCTAGAAATGGCCTCTACGGGCCGCCGATCAATATGACTCTTGAAGATGCGGAGCGCTTCGTCAGCATCACGCGAAACATGCTTCCCGCGGTCTGCGCACCCAACACCGGCTACTGGGCACAGGCCGGACGGATGCTGGCGCGACTTGGTGGTGGTCCTGAGATTGAATGGGGGCCGCTGCTGGTGAAAGACCATCGCATATACCTGCCAAACGGCTGCCCGGTCATCTACGATTCATTGGAGTATTTTGTTCCGCCACCGGAGGACGCCGAGAACTATCGCGAATTCGAGCGCCGCGGTTTTTGGCGTTTGCGAACTCGGCAAGGCTGGAAAACCATGTGGGGCTCCAAACTGGTGCAGAATGTGTGCGAAGCCGTGGCGCGTGTCATTGTTTCACAAGCCGCCATTAGAATTTCCAGGCAAGGCTATCGTATCCTCAATTGGCCGTATGACGAGTTGCTTTGTCTGATACCCCGTGATAGTCACGAGGACCGTCATGTTCAAGTTTTACTCGACGAGATGCGCCGGCCGCCGGATTGGCTACCGGGCATTCCGCTCGACGCCGAGGTCACCGTAGGGGAGCGATATTCTAAATGAAAACGATCAAGCTCCCCCCGACCACTTACAAAACCATGCAGGTTTTGCAGCTATTGAAACTTCCGCAGGAATTGTTTTTTCAATTGTTGAACAGTGGCGCGATCATCACCGTAACACCGATGAAACGAAAATGACCTATATCTTCCCGACGCTTCTTATCACCATCGATCTCGGCGCCGCGCTTTGTTACGGCGTTGCCGCCGAGTGGAAGCTGGCGACGTACTGGGTCGCCGCCGCGGTGCTGACCGCCTGCGTGACGTTTTAACCGGAGAATCTTAAATGACCACACTCGAACCGTTCGTGCCAGGGCTGTTGCCGACCACCGGTGAGCAGCGACCCAAGCGCGGACCGCGCAAGGCCAAGGCTGAGAAGCCGGCTAAGGCGAAGCGGGGTCGAAAGCCCCGCGAACAAAAATTTACAACGCCGCCAGAGCCCTTAGACTGGGATAAAAGCGATGCTATCATCGCCAAAATTTTGTCCTGGTGGGACGTCCTGATCCAGCTTGACGCCGAGGGCCGCAAGCAGGTGTTGAAGAAAATCCTCGCATGAACGCCCAGCCTGACATCCCATCCTTCCTTGATCGGCGGCCGCTGATCTGGAGCTATTCCCTCCTGGATGCCTTCCACAACAAGTGTCCGTTATCGGCGCAGGCGATGTATATCGACCGTAGCGTTCCATACGTCGAGACGCCGGAGCGCAAATTTGGAAATGATGGTCACGACGCTCTCGACAAGCGGGTCGGCGGCGGCAAGCCGTTGCCGGAAGCCTACCGGTTCTGCGAGCCGTTCGCGGCGCCGTTCGACGGCCGCAAGGCCATCACCGAAGGCTGGTATCAGATCGACACCGATGGCAAAGCCTGCCAGCGCAACTCGCCTAAGAAATTCGGCCACGGCAAGATCGACCTGGTGCTGCTGCAGGGCGAGACGGCTTTCATCAACGACTGGAAATTCGTCTCCGACAAGGCGTTGAAGTACGAGGATCCGTTCGAGATCAAGATTTTCGGACTGCTGCTGAAGGCCAAGTATCCCCAGCTCAAGACCATCAAGGGGGCCTACACTTACTTGAAGCAGGGCCGTACCAGTCAGGTCTATGACGTGTCGGACACCGGCGATACGTGGAATCTGGTCTGCTCGATCATGCAGACGATCTATAATTACCGGAAGATCAACGAGTTTCCGAAGAAGGTCACGCCCTTATGTGGATGGTGCGGACGTTTCGAGTGTCCCGAAAACACCAACCCGGATAAGCCGTGAAAACTCCTGAGTCGTATATCCGAGACCCAGTCCGAAAATGGCTGAAGACCCTCGGGCCCAACTGTTACCGGTTCAGCCCGGTCCAGATGGGAATGGGATCCCCGACCCTGGACGACCTGTGCTGCATCTACGGAAAATTCGTGGGGCTGGAATACAAGGCGCCGGGAAAAGTCCCGACGGAGCGCCAGCAGTTGACGATGCGTCAGATGCATCAAGCCGGCGGCATCGCTATCTGGGGCGACAGTTCGGAAAGCATCATCGAGCAGATCAAGACGACGTTGGGGCTTCAGTGAAGCCGTGGCAGATGTCCCCCGCCGCCAGCGAATTGCAACAGGAAGCCAATTTGGACTTGTATTTGGCGACAAGAACGGACTCGGGATATGCGCGGAGATCTTTCAACATCCGTAAAAGTTGTTGAAAAGTTGTTTGTATGACCTTCTACCACGACAAACCGCGCAATCTTTTAATCTACCAAGGACACCCGCCGTCGGCTCAGGCGCTTCCCGACGCCCGCATGGTGGACGCCAACTGGTTCGCGGTGCCGTTTACCCTGACGAACGCGCAAACGCTTCGCTACTACAATTATGCCGTGCCGCCAGTGATGACGGACGAAACCTACGATTGGCCGATCGCGCCTGGCAAGAAGCCGCTTGAAACCCAGCGCCTGATGGCGAATTTTTCTGCGCTCCACCCCCGCATGTTCAATCTCAGCGATCCTGGAACGATGAAAACGCTTTCATCGTTGTGGGCTGCCGACTTCATCATGCAGCACTATCCGAAAGGCAAATGCCGTTGTCTTATTATTGGAACGCTGACCACGCTTGAAACCACATGGGCCAAGGAGATTTTTTCAAATTTCTTGAGCCGACGCCGTTTTGAAATACTGCACGGCTCACAACAAAAACGCTTGGCCGGGCTAGAACAAGACGTCGATTTTTTCATTATCAATCACGACGGCGTTGGCGTCGGCGCCCATACGAGGAAGCGTTTCGAGCTCGGCGGTTTTTCGGCAGAGCTTGCTGGACGTGCCGACATCCAAATCATCATTGTCGACGAAGCCAGCGCCTACAAAGACTCTCGCACCAAGCGGCATCGCATCGCGCGACTGGTTTTTGCCAATCGGCGCTATCTGTGGCCGCTTACCGGCTCGCCGACACCAACGGCCCCGACCGATGCCTACGGCATTTCAAAGCTGGTCAACAACGCCTTTGGCAAATCATTCACGACGTTCCAGCAGGAGACAATGGTCAAGGTCTCCAACTTCCGTTGGGTGCCGCGGGCCGATGGATACGACAAAGCCGCGAAACTTTTGACGCCCGCGATCCGCATCCCCATCGATTCTGTGTGGGACGGTCCTCCGCTCGTGCCAGAGCAGCGCGCGGTGGAACTGACGCCAGAACAAAAAAAGATGATGGCGCAGTTGAAAGCCAGTTTGCAGATCGAGATGAAGTCGGGCCATGCGGTATCGGCCATCAACGAAGCGGCTGCAAGGCAGAAGTTTCTACAGATCAGCTTGGGGGCTGTTTACGATGAATTCCACAAGGTCCATTTGGTGGATGCGGCTCCGCGCTACGCCGAGATCGAAAACGTCATTGAGGAAACAACCCGTAAAATCGTGGTCTTTACGGGCTTGACGAGTGTCGTTGAGCTACTGTATAAGCGGTTATCGAATCGTTGGAAGTGCGGTATTCTCAACGGCAACGTCAGTCAAAAAGATCGCGTAAAAATCATCAACAACTTCGCGGACCCTGAAGGACTTCGTATCGTGATTTGCGATCCACAAGCTACCGCGCACGGTATCAACGAGTTTGTCGTTGCCGATACGGCCATCTGGTTTGGGCCTACGGAGAAGGCTGAACTCTACGATCAGGGCAATAAGCGCATCCGGCGTCCGGGCCAGAAGTACCCGACGCGGGCGGTGCAGATCGTGTCCAATCAGTTGGAACGTGAAATTTTTCGCCGCCTGGAAAATAATCTATCGCTGCAAGGGTCACTGTTGGATTTGATCCAGAAGGAAGAATTATGATCTCAGCAGCCAGACTAAAAAAGTGCCTGCGTTACAATAAGCGTACTGGCACTTTTACATGGATCACCAGTTCGGCCGTTCGAGCAGCCGGATCGATAGCGGGTTCTCTACATAGTAGCGGCTATATTCATATTAAAATTAAAAATCGGTCGTATAAAGCTCACCGTTTGGCCTGGCTCTACGTTACGGGCAAATGGCCGCGTGAAGATGTGGAGCACCGAAATCGTTGTAAAAACGATAATCGTTGGCGCAATTTGCGTCTAACCAACGATTCTCTGAATCAAGCCAACACAAGTTTGCGGGTCGATAATACAAGTGGCGGCAAAGGTATCCACGTTCGCGAAAACGGAAAATACCGGGTCCGAATACAAGTTCGCACAAAACGGATTAGTTTAGGCGACTTCACGTCGCTAGACGCCGCTACCACTGCTTATATTGTAGCAGCCAAAAAACACTTCGGAGAATTTGCCCGCGTTCAATAAACAGGGTGCTTTGCTCGACGCAATCAGGAACGAGGAATTATGAGCGCTGCCGATCTCATCAAGGAGCACAACGACATCAGCGACTATCTGACCGCTGAGACCAAGCGCTTGAACGATCATCTCAAGCCGGCACGGGAGCGGCTGGCGGCGATCGAGGCCGAGTTGCAGACGCAACTGCTGGCGTTGAACGGCGGGGATCCGACCGGCAAGAAAGCGTCGCTCAAGACCGACGCCGGGACGGCTTATTTGTCCACAATAATGACGCCGAAAACGGTTGATCGTGAAAAATATCTGGACTGGTGCCTGGACAATTATCCGCAGTGGGGCGGCATGCTTCAAATTGCTGCGCCTCATAAAGACACCCTTCGCGAATACATGGACTCGAACGACGGAAAAACTCCGCCCTACGTTTCTGTGGAATACTTCACACGCTGCAACATACGGAGAACGTAAACGTGACAATGCAACTTCCCGCCCATCTTCAAGGCCGTCAGTCCCGCAACCTCGCCGTCAAGGCCGTCGCCGGCCTCGGCGCTTTGCTCCCGCCTCATATCTCCATCCGCGGCAATTCCTTCACTTTGATCGACGCGGCCGGAAACGAGCAGAACGCCGGAGCGACCCTGGACTGCGTGGTGGTCGACGTCAGCGATCAGAACAACAAGAAGTATTTCGCCAACGAGTGGGCGCCTGACTCCAACGATCCGCCGGACTGCTGGTCGGCCAACGGCGTGGCGCCGTCGCGCGACGCCATGAGCCCGCAGTCGCCGACCTGCGCCGGCTGCCCGCACAACGTGCGAGGATCCAAGATCAGCAAAATCTCCGGAGCGGCGATCAAGGCGTGCCGCGACGAGAAGTGGCTGGCGCTGCTGGTCCCGACCATTCCCGGCATGTTGTTCCAGCTGGTGCTGACGCCTGGCTCGTTCGACAACTGGAAGACCTACAGCAAGCAGTTCGAGGGCAACGGGATCGACCTCGACTACGTCATCACCAAGCTGTCGTTCGCTCCCAAGGTCAACGGCGTCATCGAATTCAAGGGCACCGTGTTCGTCACGCCGGAAATCACCGGGGTTGTCGACAAGGCGCTGGCCGAGAAGGCCACCGACATCCTGGTGGGGCGCAACGACGTGCCGATCCAGGGGGCGCTTCCGGCTCCGCAGGGTCAGCCGCAGCAACAGACCACCGGCATCACTGTGAACAATCCCGGCCCTTTCGGGCAGCCGACGGTATCCGAGCAGACAGCACCATTATCATCGGATACCACCACCTCATCAGGTGGTGGAACGAACCCTACGCCACAGTCTGAACCCCAGCGCCGCCGGCGCCGGACTCAGGCCGAGATGCAGGCGGCGCAACAGGCTCCAGCCGCCGGCCAGCCGCAGGTCCAGCCGCAGGTCCAGCCGCAGGTCCAGCCGCAGGTCCAGCCCGCGATGGCTCCGTTCCGGCCGCAGGGCCAGCCGGAGACGGCGGCCCCGGCTTTTGGACAACCTGCGCAGCCGCCCGCTCAACAGCCGCAGTTCGGGATGGCTGCAGGCGTCCCGCCCAACCCGGACCTGACCAACGCTCTCGACTCGGTGTTCGGAAAGCAGTGACATGGTCAGCATCCAGAAGCGCCTGCAGGCGGTGATGCGGAACGGCAACCTCCGGGTTGCCGACCTCACCCGCTGGTTCGACCGGCCGGATCCGACGGTGCGCGGCTGGGTCAACGGGGTGAAGCCGGCCGGAGCTCCCCACGATCAGACCGATGTCGAGGATCGGCTGAAGAACCTCGAGAAGCTGGTGGCGGGAAAGGTAAAGTTTCCGATCCCACCCCGGACCTCGGCGGCGAAACGGATCAAGCTTTTGAAGGATGCTGCGGCAATCTGAGTTGGCCCGGCGAGTATCATTGCGCCGCTCGCGACGAACCGATCCTTGATCGGTGAGGAGAGGAAAGGGCATGGGCATGGGCGGATTTCGTGATCGAGCGTACCGCGTCAATCAGCGGCGCAAGAATTTGGAGGCGAAGCCGATGGCCAAGATTGCGAACGGGCATATCTCGTGCCCGCATTGCGAAGGGACCGGCCAAATCGAACTCAAGGGTGCGACCGTTGGGGACATGATCCTTGCGGCCCGAAAGGCGAAGAAGATGCGCCAAGAGGATTTGGCCTCCGGCGTGGGGCTGTCTCGCGCGCAGATCGCCAACATTGAAAGCGGACGCAGCGATGTACCGCTTAAAACTCTCGCCAGATTTGCAGATGCGCTCGGCACCACAATGCGCGACTTGGTGCCGGGCTGACAGCCGCTTATGCGCCCACAGGAGACAGAATGATGGCCGAGAAACCACGCGAACGCTTCACCATCGGCAAGCAGCCCTGCCAAGCCTTTCTGCGCGGCGACGCTGATATTGCGGCCCTGGGCGAAGGCAATCGACGCAATCTGCATCAGTGCCCAAAATGCTGTGGCAATCGGGCTTGGTGCGATGCCTGCCATACCGACCACCATGACGGCGGCTGGGAAACTTGCACGCCCGGCGCTTACGATTTCCGAGAGGATGATTGAGATGAAAAACCTACAGCAAGCCGCCGATGATGTCGGCGTAATAGCCGAGACGGTCGAGACGCTTGGCACCGAGTTTGACGAATGGTTGGGGCTGCCCGCAATCAAGAGATACGGCTTTGGCCCGCTCCCGGCTGATGCCGAAGCTGCGTTTCAGGCAAAGTTCGCTGAAAAGCGCGCTGAGATAAAGGCGTCACAGCTCGGAGAGACGGCGCTAATGGGCAATCACCCAGCTCTGGCTAACACCGATCCGTGCGGATTGCGCACGCTGTATCCTGACAAACTCCGGACATGAACTCTCGTTAGATGGCGGCCGGAGTTCGGATCGTAGGCGAGCACCACGCCGGGCTTCAGCACTTTGCGAATCACGAAGACATGGTGCTGCCGGACCGCCACCATGCCAGGCGCCGGCTCGGCCTTCGGGAAGCGAAACCAATTGGCGGCAAGCCAGAGTTCTCGGATACTCCTGCCGAACACTTCCAGCGCCGCACCGCAGCCGCAGAATGACGTGCGGGGACAACCGGCGGGATGCGCTACGATCTGCGTGGCGATTTTCGGCAGAGTGCGATCAGCAATGCCATGAGACTGATGGCGCTCATGCTTGCCAGCATCGCGCTGAGCATGACGAGCAGATTGATGGGGTCCTGCATGGGAACGCTCCTGTGCGACCTGACAGCCGTGGTGGCTGCAGCGGGATTCCTTTTCCTGGCGGTGTGGACGGATATAGATCGGTTTGGCTTTGCGGACTGCTGACTGGGCCTCGACGTGGGGCTGCGTTACCCCGTCGCCCCACGATGCGAGGGCTGCGCTGGAAGTGGCGGCAAGGATCAGGGCGGCCGCGGCCGCAATCATCTTTATCGTCATAGGTATTTCCCCTTAGTTGAGCCGACAGTCTCAAGGAACCTTGCTAGAGCTCCGGAATTATCTCCCTATGAAATGGATCCCGTTACCGGGTACTGGG
>CAISIV010000142.1 GCA_903885555.1 uncultured Hyphomicrobiales bacterium | reverse complement strand
CCGACAAGATCAAAGAATTGGATGTCACAATTAGCCGCTCGTATCGTAGTGGAAAGCGCATCAATACGGCAGCGGTCGATGACGTGTGGTCAACCCACATTAGCAGCGTGAGTGTGGTTGAGCAGGATGGGACGACCTTCGTTTGTGAACCGGAGGTCACAGCAGAGATCGGGCTGGACGTCGAAGTCGAGGTCGAGGAGGAGGACTTTGATGGCTCCTCATGGACAGAGCACCATCGAACGTCGCTGACCAAAACCGATTATTTTTATCCTGAAGTTATAGTTCGTTTTGATCGAACAACAGGTGAGCTTGAAATTGCATCGGTATCCTTCGGCCCACAATCCATCGACGTGGGGCCGGACGATCTATGATGATGCAACATGCGCAGTGTCGACGTAGTCATCTTCGGTCGAGTTTTAACATCAATTTCGAACCGACTTTGATGTGTTCACCCGAATGGGAAATGGTGAGCGCGCCGGGACTCGAACCCGGGACCACCTGATTAAAAGTCAGGTGCTCTACCAACTGAGCTACGCGCCCTAACCAAACGCACGATGTTGGCCCGGAAACCCGGTTCCCGTCTTTTGGGATCGTGCGGCTAGAGCCGGGGGTTTACGGGCGCCGCTATGCCCGGTCAATAGGCGGCTGCCCTATTGTTGAACTCGCGCAAGCCCCGATATTTGTTACACTATCCCGCGAACAACTTGGTGCGCCGAGGCCTTCCGGCCAGCGCCTGGAGCTTTACCGATGCCTATCGTCAACCGCGTCGCTGACCTGCACTCCGACATTACCGGCTGGCGGCAGGACCTGCATGCCCATCCGGAGCTGCTTTATGAGGTCCACCGGACGGCGGCGAGCGTGGCGGACAAGCTCAAAGCCTTCGGCTGCGACGAGGTGGTGGCCGGGATCGGCCGGACCGGCGTGGTCGGCGTCATCAAGGGACGCAAGGGGGGCTCCGGCAAGGTGATCGGTCTGCGCGCCGATATGGACGCGCTGCCGATCGAGGAGGCCAACGACCTGCCGTACAAGTCCACGGTGCCGGGCAAGATGCACGCCTGCGGCCATGACGGCCATACCGCGATGCTTTTGGGCGCGGCGCGGTATCTGGCCGAGACCCGCAATTTCGACGGCACCGCCGTGGTCATTTTTCAGCCCGCCGAAGAAGGCGGCGCCGGCGCCAAAGCCATGCTCGACGATCGTCTGATCCAGCGCTTCGGCATCGGCGAGTTCTACGGCATGCACAATTACCCCGGCATGCCGGTCGGCGAATTCGGCATCCGGCCCGGCCCGACCATGGCGTCGGCGGATTTTGTCACCATCGACATCGAAGGCGTCGGCAGCCACGCCGCACGCCCGCACATGGGCATCGATACCGTGCTGGTCGGCGCGCAGATCATCAACAACATCCAGTCGATCGTGTCGCGCAATGTCGACCCGCTGAAGTCCGGCGTGGTGTCGATCTGCATGTTCAAGGCCGGCAATACCGACAACGTACTGCCGCAGACCGTGCAGTTGCGCGGCACTGCGCGCAGTCTCGATGCTGGCGTGCGCGATCTTTTGGAAAAGCGTCTGCACCAGGTCGTCGAAGGCACGGCGCTGACCTATGGCGCCAAGGCCAAGCTCACCTACAAGCGCAATTATCCGGTGCTGGTGAACCACGAGAAGGAAACCGGCTTCGCGGCGTCGGTGGCGCAGCAGATCGCCGGCATGGATCGCGTCAATACCGATCTGCCGCCGATGATGGGCGCGGAGGATTTCTCGTTCATGTTGAACGAACGGCCGGGCGCTTTCATCTGGGTCGGCAACGGCGACAGCGCCGGACTGCATCACCCGAGCTACAACTTCAACGACGACGTTATCCCGTTCGGGACGTCGTATTGGGTGAAGCTGGTGGAAACCGCACTGCCGGCGTAGCCCCGTCATGCTGAGGTGCGAGCCGCGCTTGCGGCGAGCCTCGAAGGGTGACGGATAACTACTGCGCCAGTTCGACCTGTTCCTGTGACGGCACCACGACCGGCACGGTCTGCACCGCGGGCTGCGCGGCAATGGCGCCAGCGACCGCGCTGGTCACGGCCTGAGCGGCCGGACGGCGCAGCAAGCCTGCGACGCGGGCGTCGAGGTTACGCCAAGTGGCGAAGTCGTTGATCCGCGAGCGTTCCAGCAGCGCGAGCGCAACCGCCGCGATGAAGGGCAGGCTCTGGATCACGAGGACGGCCGCGAAGACGTTGATCTCGCGGATTTCCTTGGCGTTGGTGGCAATCAGCACCATCGCGCCGCTCAACAGCAGACCGGCGACGATCGCTTCCCAGAACGCGTGGAAGTCGGTCGAACGGCGCGAGCCGCCTTTGACGGTGGTCACAAAGGGCAGGTGATCCTTGATCAGACCGTTGCCCACCGCGCGCGCCACCGTCCATTGCACCGACATGGCGGCAACCATGGTGCGGAGCAGGCCGGCGGGATTGTTCTTCACGCGCAGGCGATACAGCACGACGAAGTGCGCGACCGAGACGACAAAGGCCGCCAGAATCGGGATCGTCAGGATGCGATCCGGCACGGCGATGTCGAGGAAAGCGACAAAGGGCACCCAGATAATGTTCAAAATCGCGACGATAACGCCGAGGCTTTCCGCGCCGAGCCAGTTGAGCCAGCCGAGGCCGAACTCGCGCTTCTGATCGCGGGTGAGGCGGCTCTCGCCCGGCAGGAACCGGCGCCAGTGCTTCTTGACGATCTGCAGGCCGCCGTAAGCCCAGCGGTCGCGCTGCTTCTTGTAGAATTCGAAGTTGTCGGGCAGCAGGCCGTGGCCGTAGCGCTTGTTGGTGTATTGCGCCTGCCAGCCGAGCTCGAGCATCGTGAGACCGAGATCGGTATCTTCGCAGATGGTGTCGCTCGACCAGCCGCCGGCGGCATCCATCGCCTGACGGCGGATGAGGCACATCGTGCCGTGCACGATGATGGCGTTGTATTCGTTACGCTGCACCATGCCGATATCGAAGAAGCCGGCATATTCGGCGTTCATCGCCTGATGCATGACGCTGCGTTCGCTGTCGCGATGATCCTGCGGCGCCTGCACGAGGCCGACGTTCGGGTCGCGGAATACCGGGACCAGATCCTTCAGCCAGTCTTTGGTCACGACGTAGTCGGCGTCGATGATGCCGATGATTTCGGCGTCCGGCGCGGTGTGCGCTAGCGCGATACGCAGAGCGCCGGCCTTGAAGCCTTTGCAATTGTCTTCGCGCAGGAACTTGAAGCGGTCGCCGAGCACCTTGCAGTACTCTTCGATCGGCTTCCACAGCGTCGGATCCGGCGTGTTGTTGATGATCAGCACGCATTCGAAGTTCGGATATTCGAGCGCGGCGACTGCATCGAGCGTCTGCTTGAGCATTTCCGGCGGCTCGCGATAGGCCGGGATGTGGATCGAGACTTTCGGCGTCGGACCTTCCGGCACCGCCGGAACGATGGACGGCGCGCCGATCAGGCGACGTGGCTGGCGGCCAAAGGCGATCTGCGCGATCTCCTCGACGCGGGCGAGCGCGATGACGACGAGCGGGATCAGCAATACGGTGCCGAGGCCGAGCGCGAAGGCCGTGCCCCAAACGAAGTAGTGGCCGTTCCAGTAGGCAAAGACCGCCGCGAACCAGGCGCCGACGCCGTTGGCGGCGGCCGACAGAACGACCGATTGCCGGATCGTCACGGTGTTGGCCGACAGGATTGGCAATGACAGCAGGACGCTGATCAGCAAGGCGATGCCGGCGATCTTCCAGTGGTCGGGATTGGTGAGAACGCCGGTCCACTCGAACTTGGCGTGGCGCGAGGCGTCGAACACGCCCCAATAGGGACCGACGCCGCCTTCGTTGGTCTTCCAGGGCTGGTCGATCGCTTCGACGATGTTGTAGTCGATGCCGAAGGCTTCGGCGCGCGACACGAAATCGCGCAGCACGACGGCCTGCTCGATGCGGCCCGGCGTCGCGTTCTTGAAATTATAGCCCGCGCTTGGCCAGCCGAACTCGGCGATCACGATGCGCTTGCCGGGATAGAGGCGGCGAAGGTTTTCGTAGCCGCCGATGGCGGCATCGACGGCGCTCTTTTCCGACACGCCTTCCCAGTAGGGCAGGATGTGGACGGCGATGTAGTCGACCGCGGAGACGAGTTCCGGATGGTCGCGCCAGACGCTCCAGATTTCGCCGGTGGTGACCGGGACCGAAACCGAGCGCTTGACGCGCTGGATGTACTGGATGAGTTCGTTGACCTTGACGTCGTCGCGGTAGATCGTTTCGTTGCCGACCACGATGCTCGAGACGTTGCTGTGACGCTTGGCGAGGTCGATGACGCTGCGCACTTCGCGCTCGTTACGATTCTTGTCCTTGTCGATCCAGGCGCCGACCGAGACCCGCAGGCCGACTTCGGCGGCTGCACCGGGAACCAGTTCAACACCGCCCGTGGATGAGTAGGTACGGATCGCGCGCGTTGCCGGCGCGAGTTGTTTCAAATCGGCGCGAATGCGCTCGATGCTGGCGCGACCGCCGGCATCGGGATTCACGTTTCCTTCAAAGGGTGAGTAGGACACGCTGGCCAGTTGGCCATCGTAATTGGGGGCGGAGATGTGGTCCTGGGCTAAAGCCCACAACCCAGCATGCACGCACGCCACAAGGGCGATAACGGCAGCGACGGTGCGCATCGACTCACAACCAAATGGGGCAGAGTGGCAGACCTTGAACCCGTCCCCTGGGCTCAGCCGAAGCTTGATCTACTGCACCGCAGCATAGCCCGGCATCAGGCAGCTTTTCAAGTAAACAATGCTCATGGCAATTCCTTGTCATGCGCATGGCGATGAAAAGTATTTCGCTGGGAGATAACCCGGTTACTTGGCGCTTGTTCCGTCGGACGCCGGGGCGGGCGCTGCGGCGGCGACCGGCTCGGTCGGCGGCAGGCCGGGGTTAAGCCAGCAGGCATGGACCCTGCCGTTCAGGGTTTCCTGGGCCTTGGGATCGATGTTTCCCTGCCTCACCAAGCAGCGGAAAGTGGCCTGGATATGGGCGCTGGGGCAGCCAAAACGGTCATAAAGGTCGAGATGGCGAAAGGCGGTGTCGAGGTCGTCCCGCCACAACAGGCTGGCGACACGGCGGCCAAGCCAGACGCATTCCGGATTGCCGGCGGCGCCGGTCAACGTCCGGGTCGCCTCGGCGATCTCGTCGATCTTTTTCTGGCCTTCCTTGATGACATCGGCGGCCGGCTTCTGCGTTTCCGGTGGCTTGCCGTTGTTGTTTTGAGCGAACGCAGCGCTGCCAGCAACGGTGAAGGCGGCTGTGACCAGCACAACGCAGAACTGACGCAACTTGATCTTAAACGGCATATTCCCGCCGAAGTTTGATGGAGCCTGCCCGCCCGTAAGCGAGTGTCCTGTGAGACCGGATTGGGACGCTAATACGGCGCAGGCCGCCGGGCCTGCCGGATTCTTGTCGTCTTGGAATGCCAGCCCCCGGTTCCTGAACCGAATTCTCCCGCCACAAAACTTGGCCTGATCGCCCTAGTCTTGTCCAGCATTTCAATGCCTTGTCGTTAAGGCGGGAGCTTGGCAGCGGCGGTCGCGCGTTATAAGCCGTTCCACCGGCTTGAATTGATGCCGTAGGAATGGGTTTTGCCTGATGCGCCATGGTCTGGCCTGCCTGGCCGTTGCGGCCGCTCTCATTGCCGCCGTCTGGGCCTGGCTCGGTGCGCCGGTCGCCATGCCGCAGGGCCTCACCCCCGGCGAAAAACTCTGGTGCATTTCCTACGCGCCGTTCCGGGGCCTTGAGACACCGTTCAACGTCGAAACCGCTATTCCAGCCGCCCGGATCGAGGCGGATCTGACCCAACTCGCCAAATTGACGGACTGCGTCCGGGTCTATTCGGCCGACCAGGGGCTGGAGCACGTGCTGCCCATCGCCCAGAAGCTCGGTCTCAAGGTCCTTCAGGGCTTCTGGGTTTCCGGGGACCCCGTCAAAACCAAGGTTCAGATGGATTTGGCGATCGATCTGGTGAACCGCTATCCGGACGCCGTCCGGGCGTTGGTTGTGGGCAACGAGGTGCTGCTGCGCGGCGATATGTCCGCGCCGGACCTCGCGAACCTCATTCGGCAGTCCAAGGCGCGAGTGAAGGTACCAGTGACCTATGCCGACGTGTGGGAGTTCTGGCTGCGCAGCCGGGATGTGGCTGCGACGGTCGATTTCCTGACCATCCATATCCTGCCGTATTGGGAAGACTTCCCGATCGCAACGCGTGACGCGGGCGCTCATGTGGCGTCGATCCACCGCCAGATGGCGCAGGCTTTTGCCGGCAAAGAGGTGATCATCGGCGAAGTTGGCTGGCCGAGTGCCGGCCGTATGCGCGAAGGCGCGCTGCCGTCGCCAGCGGATCAGGCCCGCGTCGTCCAGGATGTGCTGTCGCTGGCCAAGCGCGACAAGATCCACGTCAACGTCATCGAAGCTTACGACCAGCCGTGGAAACGCGCGCTCGAAGGCACTGTCGGCGGACACTGGGGCTTCTTCAACGACGCCGATCGCGCGCAGAAATTCGAGTGGGGCGCGCCGGTGTCCAACCATCCGCATTGGAAATTGCAGGCGGCCGGCGGCATCGCATTTGCCGTCATCGTTTTCGGCGCGGCCTGGGCCGGTCGCCGCTCGGACAACGTTCCGCTGACGCTATGGCTTGGAATCGCCGGCAACGCCGTCGCGGGCGGATTTATCGGCTGGACGATCGTCAATGTGCCGATCGAAAGTCTTTATATAGCCGGTTGGACGCGCTCGTTGGCCTTTGCCGCTGTCGCCATCGCCGCACCGATTGCCATCAGTATTGCGATGATACGCGGCGTTGCGTTGCCGCGGTTTTCACGATTGCTTGGCCCGGCGAGCGAACGCACGCGCGATCCGCTAATCTGGGCGATCGGCGCCATCATGATCGGGACGATGCTGCTGGCTTTGATCGTTGCGCTGGGTCTGGTGTTCGATCCGCGCTACCGCGATTTTCCGTTCGCGCCGCTGACCGCGGCGGCGGTGCCTTTGCTGTTTCAGGCGCTCCTGATGCCACGCCCGAGCGGTGAACGTGGCGCGGCCGAACTCGTCGGTGCCGTCGTGCTGGCACTGTCGGTGCCGTACATCGTGTTCAATGAAACGTTGGCGAACTGGCAGGCGCTATGGGTTTGCGCGATGCTCGTAGTGATCGCCTTCAGTCTGACTCAGGTGCGCGACGCGCGAGGCTGAGGATCAAAAGGCCGATTGCCAGCGACGACATCACGATATTGAACAGCACGACGCCGAGGCAGGCCATCGCCAGCGCCGCCGCGAACAAGACCAGCGACGGCCGCAGCAGGTTGATCGCAGCAATGATCAGCGCGGCAATTCCGAATACCGAATACTGATGCAACGTCACGACGATCTTGCGTGAACCGCAAAGCCACGTGTCGAGGCCGGCCGCGCAGGCGAGGCCGACAGACGATACCTCAAGCGCGGTATAACGGATGTAGAGCGCATAGCCGATCGAGGCGAAGCCGACGATCAGCAGAAAATTGGTGGCACGGGCGCTCGGCAGAAACAGTTTCATGCCTAGCGTTGTACCAGACGCTCGCCTTCGAATCTAACGGTACGGCAGGTGATGCGGGCGGTGATGAAACGCGCGCAGAGCTGAGCCGCCGCAGCGTTGTTCGGCAGTGGACCGGCGAGCAGCCGATAGTCGGACGCGCCGGGTTTGGTGCTGTGCACGGCGCGGGGGTAGAGGCCGGATAGTTGCGGACCGAAGTTGGCCTTCACCGCCACCCAGCGAGCGTTCAGCACTTCGAGATTGGCTGCACCGCCGAGGTCTATTCCGACTTCCGGTTTACGCGGCCCTTCCGGCGCGGGCTCATCCGCCGGCGCCAAGGCAATGCGAGCCGGCGGCTGCGGAGATGAATCAAGTTCGACAGGTTGCGGCAATGCCGAAGCGGGCCAGAATCCATCGACCACTGCCGGCATGGTCAGAGGCGCGAGAATGGGCGCGAGCGGCGCAGCGGGGGCGGGCGGTGGGGCCGCTACCTTGGCCGCGAGTGTGGCCTGCTGCTGTTTGATCGAGCCGGTCATGTCGTCGAGATTGCGCTCGAGGCTCGCGATCCGCGTATGCAACCGTTCGCGATCATTGGCCAGCGCCAGCACGAGCGTTTCCAGGCGCCTGATTTCGGCATCCTTTTCCGGCGGCAGATCGGCTTTGGCGATGGCCAACTGCGGGTTCATCATGGCCAGGATGCCATTCAACCGTTCGCTGCCGATATCGGTCTGCGCGGTGAGCGCCAGCAGCGCGACGGCGAGAATGGCGGCGCCGGCCCAGCCACCGAGGCGCACCAATGCGCCACCACGGAGCAAGGGGTTAATTTCGGGATCTGGTGCTGCAGGCTCGATCGCCATGGTTTTGCTCTCAGCTTCGTCGTGGGCGACGAATCATTGAAAACATTAGCAGAATCCGGCAAAGCTGACCTTGCCTGCGGCCTATACAGGCCAAAGCTTTTTCCCGCCCGCCGCCTCGGCTATGGGAAGCGGCAATTCCGGCAACACTGAGCCCTCACGACATCGAGCCTTAAAGAGATGCCTCAACGAACATGCCTTGCGATTGTGCTGGCCGCCGGTGAAGGCACCCGAATGCGCACGTCGTTGCCGAAGGCGCTGCATGCGATCGGCGGACGCACGCTGCTGGAACATGTCCTGAGCGCGGTCAGCGGCGCCGACGTTGCACTGGTGGTCGGCCCCGATCACGGCGCGCTCGAAACGGCAGCGAAGAAACTCGTGCCGCAGGCGCAGGTTTACGTGCAACGCGAACGGCTCGGTACGGCGCATGCGGTGCTCGCCGCAAAAACGGCGCTGTCGGAAAAGCACGACGACATTCTGGTGATGTTTGCCGATACGCCGCTGGTGCGGCCGGAAACGCTCACGCAATTGCGCGGCGCACTCGCCCAGGGCGCGGCGGTCGCCGTGCTCGGCTTCAAGCCGGCCGATCCAACCGGCTACGGCCGGCTGGTGATGAAGGGCGATGAACTCACCGCCATTGTCGAGCACCGCGATGCCAGCACCGACGAACGCAAGATCGATTTCGTCAATGGCGGGCTCATGGCGCTATCGGGCGAGCACGCGCTGACGATCTTGGAGCGTATCGGTAATGCAAATGCCAAGGGCGAGTACTATCTGACCGATGCGGTCACCATCGCCCGGGACATGGGGTTGAAGGCGGTCGCGATCGAAACCGCGGAGGACGATGTGCTCGGCATCAATACCAAGGCACAGCTCGCACAGGCCGAAGCCGTGCTGCAGAACCGGCTGCGCAGCGCCGCTATGGAGGCGGGCGTCACCATGGTCGCACCGGAAACGGTGTTTCTCTCCGCCGACACCAAGTTCGGCAAGGACGTCACGATTGAACCGAACGTGGTGTTCGGGCTCGGCGTGACCGTCGACGATGGCGCTGTGATCCGTTCGTTTTCTCATCTCGAAGGGGCACATGTTGGCAAAGGCGCACGTGTGGGGCCCTACGCGCGTCTTCGTCCGGGCGCCGATCTGGGTCAGGACGTTCACATCGGCAACTTCGTCGAGGTGAAGGCGGCCAAAATCGAGGCCGGCGCCAAGGCCAATCATCTCAGCTACATCGGCGATGCGCGGGTCGGTGCAGGCGCCAATATCGGCGCCGGTACCATCACCTGCAATTACGACGGCATCAACAAGCACCACACCGACATCGGCGCCGGTGCCTTTATCGGTTCGAATTCGTCGCTGGTGGCCCCAGTCAAGGTCGGCGACGGCGCCTATGTCGGTTCCGGGTCCGTGGTGACTAAGGACGTGCCGGCCGATGCCTTGGCGGTAGAGCGCAGCGAACAGACCATCAAGGAAGGCTGGGCAAAGCGCTTTCGCGAGGTTATGGCCCTCCGTAAAGGCATGCCGAAGAAAAAGTAACGCTGTCACACAACGAAATGCGTTTTGATTTCCTTTTCTTTAGCGGCGCCCGCTAAAGCAACACGTCAATAACAGGGGCCATCCAAGCGGATGTGCGGGATCGTCGGAATTCTTGGGAATAGCCCGGTTGCCGGGCATCTGGTCGATGCGCTGCGGCGCCTCGAATATCGCGGCTATGACTCCGCGGGCATCGCCACGCTCGATCACGGCGTGATGGCGCGCCGCCGCGCCGAAGGCAAACTGCAGGCGCTGGCCGACCGGCTGGTGAAGGAGCCGCTCGGCGGCAATATCGGTATTGGCCACACCCGCTGGGCGACGCATGGCCGGCCGACTGAGAGCAATGCTCATCCCCATGCCACCGACCGCGTCGCGGTCGTGCACAACGGCATCATCGAAAACTTCCGCGAACTGCGCGAGCGTCTGATCGCCAACGGCGCGACCTTTCGCAGCGAGACCGACACCGAAGTCGTTGCCCATCTCGTCACCGAGGAAATGAACAAGGGCAAGAAGCCGGTCGAAGCGGTTAAGGCCGCGCTCAAGCAATTGCGCGGCGCTTTTGCCCTGGCATTCCTGTTTGCCGGCGAAGACAATCTGATGATTGGCGCACGCAAGGGTTCGCCGCTCGCGATCGGCTACGGCAAGGGCGAAATGTTCTTAGGTTCGGACGCCATCGCGCTGGCGCCCTTTACCGACACCATCAGCTATCTGGACGAAGGCGACTGGGCGGTGCTGACCCGCAAGGGCGTCGATATTTTCGACGTCAACGATCATCCGGTAAAACGCGACGTCGTCAAATCGACTGCGACCGCGCACATGGTCGACAAGGGCAACCACAAGCACTTCATGGGTAAGGAAATCCATGAGCAGCCCGAAGTGGTCGGCCATACACTGGCGCACTACATCGACATGGTCACCGAGAAGGTGGCGCTTCCGGAAGACCTGCCGTTCGACTGGAAGAAGATCAAGCGTCTGTCGATCTCGGCTTGCGGCACGGCGTTCTATGCCGGGCTGGTGGCAAAATACTGGTTCGAGCGTTTCGCCAAACTGCCGGTCGAAATCGACATCGCGTCGGAATTCCGCTATCGCGGTGCGCCGCTGGAGCCGGGCGATCTGGCGATCTTCATTTCGCAGTCGGGCGAGACCGCCGACACGCTGGCGACGCTGCGCTACGCGCGCGAGATGAAGCAGCACATCATGTCGGTGGTGAACGTCGTCACCTCGAGCATTGCGCGCGAGAGCGACGTCATCATGCCGACGCTGGCCGGCCCTGAGATCGGCGTGGCCTCGACCAAGGCCTTCACCTGTCAGCTCAGCGTGCTGGCCTGCATTGCGCTGGCCGCCGGCGTCGCTCGCGGCGAATTGTCCGCGGACGACGAGAAGAAGCTGGTGCGCGCCTTGATCGAGGTGCCGCGGTTGATGGCGGAAGCGCTCAAGCTCGAGCCGCAGATCGAGAAGCTGTCGCACGACCTCGCCAAGGCGCAGGACGTTTTGTATCTCGGCCGCGGCACCAGTTTCCCGATCGCCATGGAAGGCGCGCTCAAGCTCAAGGAAATTTCCTACATCCACGCCGAGGGCTACGCCGCCGGCGAGCTCAAGCATGGGCCCATCGCGCTCATCGACGAGAAGATGCCGGTGATCGTGATCGCGCCATTTGATCGGGTGGTCGAGAAGACGGTGTCGAACATGCAGGAGGTCGCCGCGCGCGGCGGCAAGATCATCCTGGTGACCGACCCGCAGGGCGCCAAGGAAGCGACCATCGAGTCGTTGGAAACCATCATTCTGCCGGATATGGCCTC
Organism: uncultured Hyphomicrobiales bacterium; assembly: GCA_903885555.1. Lineage (GTDB taxonomy): Bacteria > Pseudomonadota > Alphaproteobacteria > Rhizobiales > Xanthobacteraceae > Pseudolabrys. The sequence continues at coordinate 3,539 of CAISIV010000142.1, read as the reverse complement.
GACTGTGACGCCGTTGGTCTATGCCATCGCGGTTCAGTTGATCGCCTATCATACGGCTGCGGCAATCGGCACCGACGTCGATCAGCCGCGCAACCTCGCGAAATCGGTCACGGTAGAGTAGGGTCACGCGATGAGTGAGATCGATCCGAACTCCGGCGTGGTGACAGGCGCCGACGCTACGGCGTCGCAAACCAGTTTTGCCGGGCGCATTCGCAATTATTTCCTCACCGGTCTGGTGGTGGCGGGCCCGTTGCTCGTTACGGCCTGGCTGACCTGGTCCTTTATCAACTGGGTCGACAACCTGGTGCGGCCCTTCATTCCGCCAACCTACCGGCCGGAAACGTATTTGCCGTGGCCGATCCCCGGCACCGGTCTGGTGATCGCATTCATCGCGCTGACGCTGCTCGGTTTCCTGACCGCAAACCTGGTCGGGCGCACGATGGTCGGCTGGGGCGAAGGTCTGCTCAGCCGCATGCCGATCGTGCGGCCGATCTACAAAACCATGAAACAGATCTTCGAGACGCTGTTCTCGAAGACGGGTTCAAGCTTCCGTCAGGTAGCGCTGGTTGAATTTCCGGCGCCGGGCATGTGGTCGCTCGTGTTCGTGTCGTTGCCGCCGAGCGAAGACCTCGCGGCCAAGCTGCCAGAAGGCGATCACGTCTCTGCCTTCTTGCCGTGTACGCCGAACCCGACGACGGGCTTCTTCTTCTACGTGTTGCGCAAGGATCTCGTCGTGCTCGATATCTCGGTCGAAAGCGCGATGACGCTGCTGATCTCGGCCGGCATGGTGCAGCCGGGCAATGACGCGCAGAAGAAGCTGGCATCGCTGGCTGCAACCGCCAAAACGGCGCAGGCGGCGCGGTCGCCGGTCATCGCCAAATAGCGGGCAAGTAGCCAAAGCGTAAAAAGCCCTGGTTCTATCCCCAGACCGGGTATGTCGCCGTGTTGGCGGCTGCTAGGGTCTATGATCGACAATGGGGGCTTTAATCATGGGTTTCGCCGACGCGATCAAAGCGGGTTTCAATAAATATGTGACGTTTTCGGGCCGCGCGGCGCGCTCGGAATATTGGTTTTGGACGCTGTTCTCGGTCATCGCCAGCATTGTCGCGGGCATTATCGACGGCATTCTCGGCCTCGGCATTATCGGGCTGATCGTTTCGTTGGGCCTGTTTCTTCCCTCGCTTGCCGTTGCTGTGCGCCGCCTGCACGACATCGATCGCACCGGCTGGTGGGTGCTCATTGCCTTCACCATCATCGGCATCATCCTGCTGATTGTCTGGGATTGCACCAAGGGTACGTCCGGACCGAACCGCTACGGTGCCGACCCGCTCCCGGTCTGATGCAAGCTGCAAATCCGGGCGAGGTGATTACCCCGCCCGGATCAGCTTGATCGCTTCGTCCTTGCCGAACAAATAGAGCAGGTGACGCAACGCCTGACCGCGCTCGCTGGCGAGCGCGGAATCGCGATTGAGCACCAGTGCCGCGTCGTCGCGCGCCGCGCCGAGATATTTTCCATGTATCTCGATGCGCGCCACCTGAAAGCCCGGCGAGCCGCTTTGCCGCGTGCCCAGCACGTCGCCTTCGCCGCGAAGCCGTAAATCTTCTTCGGCGATGCGGAAGCCGTCTTCAGTTTCACGCAGAATTGCCAGTCGCGCCTTGGCGGTTTCGCCGAGCGGCGCCTTGTAGATCAGCAGGCACGTCGACTGTCCCGAGCCGCGCCCGACGCGGCCGCGCAACTGGTGCAATTGCGCCAGCCCGAAGCGCTCTGCGTGCTCGATCACCATGATGGTGGCTTCCGGCACATCGACGCCGACCTCGATCACCGTTGTGGCAACGAGAAGCTGCGTCTTGCCGGTTGAAAAACGCTCCATCGCCGCGTCTTTCTCCGCGCCTTTCATCTTGCCGTGCACCAGATCGACGCTCTTGCCGAAACGCTTGCGCAATTCGGCATAACGTTCCTCGGCGGCGGCGAGATCGATCTTCTCGGACTCCTCGACCAGCGGGCACACCCAATAGGCGCGCTTGCCTTCACTGATGGCGCGGCCGACAGCATCCTCGACTTCCTCGACGCGCGACAGCGCGATGGTGCGCGTATCGATCGGCTGGCGGCCGGCTGGCTTCTCGCGCAGTTCGGAAATGTCCATGTCGCCGAAATAGGACAGCACCAGCGTGCGCGGGATCGGCGTCGCGGTCAGCACCAACACATCGACGGCATCGCCTTTCTGCGTCAGCGCTAGCCGCTGATGCACGCCGAAGCGGTGCTGCTCGTCAACCACGGCCAGCGCCAGATCGTGAAACGCCACGTCTTCCTGAAACAACGCATGGGTGCCGATCAGGAGATCGATGTCGCCCAAGACGAGACGGTCGAGAATTTCCTTCCGGCCCGAGCCGCGCTCGCGGCCGGTCAGGATCGCGACGCGAATGCCGGCGGCTTCGGCCAGCGGTTCGATCGTCTTGAGATGCTGACGTGCCAGAATTTCAGTCGGCGCCATGAAAGCGGCTTGGCGGCCGGCCTCGATCACCGCTGCAGCGGCGACCAACGCGACGACCGTCTTGCCGGAGCCGACGTCGCCTTGCAGTAACCGTAGCATCCGTTGCGGCAGCGCAAGGTCGTTGATGATGTCGTTGACGGCCTGCTGCTGCGAATGCGTGAGCGCGTATGGCAGGGCTTTGAGAATCTTGGCGCGCAGGTGCCCTTCGCTGGAAGAGCCGCGCCCCGACTGGCGGCGCATGTGCGCGCGCACCAGTGCCAGTGCGAGCTGGCCGGCGAGCAGTTCGTCGTAAGCCAGCCGCGTCCATGATGGACCTTCCGGCACAATATCGTGCGGCTCGTGCGGCCGGTGCAATTGGCGCAGCGCATCGGCAAACGTCGGCATACGTTCGCGCGCGACCCATGCTTCGTCCTGCCACTCCGGCAAGTCCGGCAACTTCGATACGGCGCCATCCATCGCGCGCCGCACGAGGCCGTGTCCGAGTCCTTCGGTGAGCGGATAGACCGGTTCGACCAACGGCAGATCGGCAAACCCTTTTTCGTCGACGACGCGGTCGGGATGCACCATCTGCAACATGCCGTCGTAGATTTCGGCCGTGCCGGACACGTAGCGCTTCTCGCCAACCGGCAGCAGCTTCTCCAGGTAATCTTTTCGCGCATGAAAGAACGTGAGTGTCAGCGTGGCGTCCGTGTCGTCGCCGGTAACAATACGGTAGGGCGCGCGCGGCCGGTTTGGCGGCGACGGGCGATGTTCCAGCACGGTGACGTCGACGGTCACGACCTGGCCCGGCAGCACCTCATTGAGCTTCGGTCTCGCCCGGCGGTCGATCGCGCCGGACGGCAAATGCAGCAGCAGGTCGATGACGCGCGGCTGCTCCCGCTCCAGCAACTTGGCATAGAGCAGTTCCAGCTTTGGCCCGACGCCGGGCAGGCTGGTCAGCGCCGCAAACAGGGAATTGAGGACGAGTGGCCGCATACTGACACTGTAGTGCATTTCAAAGTTTGCTTATGCCGTCATGGCCGGGCTTGTCCCGGCCATCCACGCCTT
>CAISIV010000141.1 GCA_903885555.1 uncultured Hyphomicrobiales bacterium | reverse complement strand
TGGAGCAGCAGTAGCAGCAGTTGGCACTGGTGATGGTCCCACCTCAGTGACACCTCCTTTCTCCGGACGCAGGAAACGTTCCATACCCGCCACCGGTGATGCCATGGTTTCTGATGCAACCCGTTTGAGCAGTAGGTTTTTCGCAGATTCATAGCCATCGTCACCGAAGAGATCTGGGAAGTAGTTGTCCGTCAAACCTGGTCTTCTCGGAGCTGTGGCTGTCTCTCTGAATCGCACATCTACGCCACGATCGGCATATCTGTTCATGACCAAAGCACGGTCCGCATCAGCATCTGACGCCGATGGGCGCGCGTTTGAAATATGCGTTGAGCCCTGGCGGCCTCGTCGATCTCGTCGCGGTGCTGCCGTTCTGGCTGGCTTTGGTGCTGCCTTCCGACTTCCGCTTTGTGCTGGTGTTCCGCATGGTGAGGTTCTTCAAGATCGCGCGTTATTCGCCGGCGATGCGTTCGCTGCTCGACGTCTTATACCGCGAACGCCGCGCTTTGTTTGGCTGCCTGGTCATCACGCTCGGCACGGCGTTGGTTGCGGCGGCGCTGATGCATCTGGCCGAAGCCAAAGCCCAGCCCGACAAACTCGGCACGATTCCGGATGCGCTGTGGTGGTCGATCGTGACCATCGGCACCATCGGCTATGGCGATGTCGTGCCGATCACCCCGCTCGGCAAACTGATCGCCACCGGCACAATCTTTATGGGACTGATTCTGATGGCGCTGCCGATCGGCATCATCGCGACCGCGTTTTCCGAGCAGATCCACCGCCGCGATTTCATCGTGACCTGGGGCATGATTGCCAAGGTGCCGCTGTTTGCCGAACTCGATGCCGCCGAAATCGTCGATATCAGCGAGTTGCTGCGCGCGCAGCTTGCCGAGCCGGGCGAGATCATCATCCGCGAGGGCGACCACGCACATTCGATGTATTTCATCGCCGCTGGCGAGGTCGAAGTAACCGTCGGCAAGAAGAAAGTGAAGCTTGGGGTTGGGCAGTTCTTCGGCGAGGTCGCTGTGCTGAAAAATGAACGTCGCTCCGGCACCGCGACGGCGCTGACGCGGACCAGTCTGCTGGCGCTGTCGGCGCAGGATCTCCACGCGCTGATGAAGCGCGATCCCCGCGTCGCCGAACGCATCAAGGATGTCGTGGAAAAGCGCACGGGCAACAAAGTCGTCGCGGCGAAAGCCGACGACGCAAAGCCGCGCAATTCATAAGAAAACGGCGCGGTTGCCCACGCCGTTGTTTTCTTAATCCCTCCCCCGAAGGGGGAGGGTGATCGGCGCAGCCGATCGGGTGGGGATAGCTAACTAAACCCCACCCCGGCTCGTTTCACTCGCCGACCCTCCCTTTGCAGGGGAGGGATAAAGAGTTACGCCATCGCCTTCTTGAGGTTCTCGTCGATCTTGTCGAGGAAGCCGGTGGTCGACAACCACTTCTGGTCGGGGCCGACGAGGAGGGCGAGATCCTTGGTCATGTAGCCGGACTCCACGGTGTCGACGCAGACCTTCTCAAGCGTCAGCGCGAATTTGCCGAGCGCGGCGTTGTTGTCGAGCTTGGCGCGATGGGCGAGGCCGCGGGTCCAGGCGAAGATCGAGGCGATCGAGTTGGTCGATGTCTCCTTGCCCTTCTCGTGTTCGCGGTAGTGGCGCGTCACGGTGCCGTGCGCGGCTTCCGCTTCGACCACCTTGCCATCCGGGGTCATCAGCACCGAGGTCATCAGGCCGAGCGAGCCGAAGCCCTGCGCCACGACGTCCGACTGCACGTCGCCGTCGTAGTTCTTGCAGGCCCAGACATAGCCGCCCGACCACTTCATCGCCGCCGCGACCATGTCGTCGATCAGACGGTGTTCGTAAGTGATCTTTTTCTCGGCGAATTTTTCCTTGAACTCCGCGTCGAACACTTCCTGGAAGATAATCATAAAGCGGCCGTCATAGACCTTGAGGATGGTGTTCTTGGTCGAGAGATAGAGCGGATAGCCGCGCGCGTAGGCGTAGTTCATCGAGGCGCGGGCGAAGTCGCGGATCGAATCGTCGAGATTGTACATCGCCATGGCGACGCCGGCGCCCGGATACTTGAACACTTCGTGTTCGACCTTTTTGCCGTCGGCGCCGACATAGCTCATCGTCAGCGTCGCGCCTTCCGGCACGCGGATGTCGGTGGCGCGATACTGGTCGCCGTAAGCGTGTCGGCCGATGATGATCGGCTTGGTCCAGCCCGGCACCAGGCGTGGCACGTTCTTGCAAATGATGGGTTCGCGGAAGATCACGCCGCCGAGGATGTTGCGGATGGTGCCGTTCGGCGAGCGCCACATCTTCTTGAGGTTGAACTCCTTCACGCGCCCTTCGTCGGGGGTGATGGTGGCGCACTTTACCGCAACGCCGACCCGCTTGGTCATCTCGGCCGAATCGATGGTGATCTGGTCGTTGGTCTCGTCGCGCTTCTGGACGCTGAGGTCGTAGTACAGCAGGTCGAGATCCAGATAGGGATGGATCAGCTTGTCCTTGATCAGCTTCCAGATGATGCGGGTCATCTCGTCGCCGTCCATTTCGACGACGGGATTTGCAACCTTGATCTTCGCCATTGTAAGGAGCCACCTTTTAGTGAGCCGGCACGAGTCACGTTCGTGGCTATAGCACCCACTTTCGTGCCGTGAAAGCCGCGCTAGATCGCGGACTTAAGTCGCATCCGCGATCGTCGAGCGTGCCGCGTTACCGCCTAAATAACGGACCCGCCCGATGAATTTGTCATCGGCTGTGCCTTCGCGTGGAGGGCAGTGCGCGGCAAGTGCGGTGCTCGCCGAGCGGCCGGCGTCCATGTTCACAAGACTGTCATTGCGGCCTATCGCGCCACCCAATTGGAAATTAGGCGCAATCGCGTTAGATTCAGTTCTGCTCCGGTTGCTGTCCTCGCCGGGGAGCAACTGCACGGTCGCCTGGAGGAATTGACATGAACTCCGTCGCATTCAATCGCCGCAATCTTCTTGCCGCAGGCGGGGCCGTTCTCGCAACCGGCGTTTCCGGTCTGCTGTTGCCCGCATGGGCGCAAGCCGTCGCACCGACCGCTTCGATGTCGGGCGGATCCAACAACTACCTCAAGGGTGCACCGGTCGTGAATCGGATCGGCAAAGGCGGCTTCTGGATGAGCGGCACCGTACGCCGCGCCGGAGACGGGGCGCCGCTGGCCGGGCAGCGCATCCAGATCTGGGCGCATACAACAGAAGGGCGGGAAGAAGACGAGCGTAGTCATGGGGCGACGCTCACCGACAAGGACGGTAAGTTCCGTCTTGAGATGCCGCAGATCGTGCCGATCTTCGGCCAGCCGCATGGTCATCTCGCCTATGACAGCGGCGAATTCAAAACCGTCTTTCTCCGGCCCGTGATGCGGAGCGCAAAAGAGAGCAGCCTGGAAGCGCACTTCGTCCTTCAGCCGGCCTGACCGAATTGGGAACCCAGGGATGAGATTGGCCCGGGTGGTCTTGATCTGGGTCGTCCTTGCAGCCGCCATCGGTGTGCCGATCGCCCTGGCGGCCTTAAGCCCGCAGTTCTCCTGGCGCGATCCGGTCTACATCGTGGCTGGGTTCGCAGGGATTATCGCACTGGGTCTCGTGCTTGTTCAGCCCTTGCTGATCGGCGGATATCTGCCGGGGCCGTCCGCTTATCGCGCGCGGCGTGCGCACCACTGGATCGGCGGTGTGCTGGTCGTGGCGGTATTGGTCCACGTCGGCGGGCTTTGGATCACCAGTCCGCCGGACATGATCGATGCGCTGACCTTCACATCGCCGACGCCGTTCTCGCCCTTTGGCGTGATCGCCATGTGGGCCATCTTCGCCGTCGCGGTTTTGGCCGCATTTCGCCGGCGATTGGGCCTACGGAAGTTTCGTCTTGTGCACATGCCGCTGGCGGTCGTCATCGTCGGCGGAAGCGTCGTCCACGCCCTGCTGATCGAGGGCACGATGGAGACGATCTCGAAGGCGGCGCTCTGCGTGCTGGTGCTTGCGGCAGCCGCAAAAGTCATCACTGATGTGTGGATGCGGCAAAGAAAAACCCGCCCGGTGAAGTCATCACCGGGCGGGCCGCTTTAATCGAACACGATCTCAGAGCGAGGCGAGCGCGTCGTTGAGCGTCTTGCTCGGGCGCATCGCGGCCGAAGTCTTGGCATCGTTCGGGAGGTAATAGCCACCCGTATCCACCGGCTTGCCCTGGGCGGCGAGAAGTTCCGCGTTGATCTTGGCCTCGTTGGCCGTCAGCGCTTCCGCCAGCGGTTTGAATTTGGCGGCGAGAGGGGAGCTGTTGTCGCGCCGGGCCAGCGCCTTGGCCCAATAGAGCGCCAGGTAGAAATGGCTGCCGCGGTTGTCGATCTCACCGACCTTGCGCGCCGGATTACGGTTGTGCTCGAGAATCTCGCCATTGGCCTCGTCGAGAGTCTCGGCGAGGACCTTCACGTCCTCATTGCCGCTGACCTGCGCCAGATGCTCCAGCGAGGCGCCCAGCGCCAGGAACTCGCCCAGCGAATCCCAGCGCAGATAGCCTTCTTGCTTGAACTGCTCGACATGCTTGGGCGCCGAGCCGCCGGCACCGGTCTCGAACATGCCGCCGCCCGCCAGCAGCGGCACGACCGACAGCATCTTGGCCGACGTGCCTAACTCCATGATCGGGAACAGATCGGTCAGATAGTCGCGCAGCACGTTGCCGGAGACGGAGATGGTGTCCTGGCCCTTGCGGATGCGCTCGAGCGAGAACTTGGTGGCCTCGACCGGTGCCATGATGCGGATGTCGAGACCCTTCGTGTCCTCGTTCTTGAGGTATTTTTCGACCTTCTTGATCAATTCAGCATCGTGCGCGCGTTTGGCGTCGAGCCAGAACACGGCGGGCGTGTTGGTGATGCGCGCGCGGCGAACGCCGAGCTTGACCCAATCCTGAATCGGCGCGTCCTTGACCTGGCACATGCGGAAGATGTCGCCATTCTCGACCTTCTGCGTCATCAGGACCGTGCCGTCCTCGGCAACCACGCGCACGGTGCCGTCCTTGGGAATGCGGAAGGTCTTGTCGTGCGAGCCGTATTCCTCGGCCTGCTGCGCCATTAAGCCGACGTTCGGGACCGTGCCCATGGTCTTCGGGTCGAATGCGCCGTTCGCCTTGCAGTCCTCGATGGTGGCCTGGAACAGCGTCGAGTAGCAGCGGTCGGGGATCGCGGCCAAGGTGTCGTGCAGCTTGCCGTCCGGACCCCACATCTTGCCGGACTCGCGGATCATCGCCGGCATCGACGCGTCGATGATCACGTCGCTCGGTACGTGCAGATTGGTGATGCCCTTGTCGGAGTTGACCATGGCCAGCGCCGGACGCTTGGCGTACGTGGCCTCGATGTCGGCCTTGATCGCCGCCTTTTCCGCATCCGGCAGCGTCTCGATCTTGATCATCATCTCGCCGACGCCGGTGTCGGGGTCGACGCGCAGGCGCTTGAGCGTTTCGGCGTACTTCTCGAACACGTCGGCGAAGAACACCGAAATGCAATGACCGAAGATCATCGGGTCGGAGATCTTCATCATGGTCGTCTTGCAGTGGAGCGAGAACAGGATGCCGTCCTTCTTCGCGGCATCCATCTGCGCGGCGAAGAAGGCACGCAGCGCCTTGACGTTCATCACCGAGCAGTCGATGACTTCGCCGGCCTTGAGCGGCACTTTCTCCTTCAGCACGGCGGTCGAGCCGTCGCCGGCGACCAGCTCGATGCGGGAATTGGTCGGCGCGGCCACGGTCGTCGCGACCTCCGAGCCGTAGAAAT
>CAISIV010000140.1 GCA_903885555.1 uncultured Hyphomicrobiales bacterium | reverse complement strand
CGCTGAATGCATCTAAGCGAGAAACCCACCTCGAAACGAGTTCTTCCTTGAGAGCCGTGGTAGACCACCACGTTGTTAGGCCGGGTGTGTAAGTGCGGCAACGCATTGAGCTTACCGGTACTAATAGCTCGATTGTCTTGATTGCTCTCATTTCCAATGCCCATCGCTCTCGCAAGAGAGCAGTGGCGCAACACTGAAATAGACTGACCTCATTTTGTCCGCTTAGCAGCGGGCCTTGCTTCAAATTCGTTCTTGGCCGGACTGGTGGTTTTAGCGGGGGGCCTGTACCCGATCCCATCTCGAACTCGGCCGTAAAACTCCCCAGCGCCGATGGTACTAAGTCTTAAGACTTGGAAGAGTAGGTCGCTGCCAGTCCTGCCAAGAACGAATGTTTCCTCATCACGATGGCCGGCATATTCAACAAACGGCCGTCCGCAAGGACGGCCGTTTTGTTTTTGGAGCTGCCCTCCAAAAACACGAAAGCCGCTACGGAGAAATCCGTGGCGGCTTTTTGTTTTGGTGGTGGCGCGCGTTCAGGCTTTCGGTTTCTTCGTCTGCCGCGCCGAATACAAAGCCGCGATGCGCCGACGAAAGGCTTTCGGTTTTTCGGCAAACAAGCGGCTCGCTATGCGCGCCGCGGTTTTCAAATGCGCGGCGCGGCGCGCCTCGATCGCCGGCGTGAGCCGCGACCGCCACGGCGCCAGCGTTTGACGTGGCGCGGTGAGGGCTGTCAGTATCGCAAGATCCTGGCAGGCACCGAGCCGATTCCGTAGACGCTGCGCTTCCTCGGCCCAGACCTGGCCGAGCCGCGGCCACAAATGCTCGACCAGATCCATTTGATGACGGTGCTCGACCACCCGCCGGCGCAGGTCGTGCAGATGCTCGGCATCCGTCTCCAGCCATTTCTCCGGCATCAACTGACGGGCGCGGCGATAGGTCGAGGCCAGCGCGTCGGCCACTGTATCGAAACTGATTTCCTTCAGCGGCCAGCGTTCAAGCGTCAATGTCGCAAAGTCGAGGTAGTGGCTGAGCCGGTCACGCATATCCTGGCTGAAGCCGGATTGCTCGGCAGCATCCTTAATTGTGGTTATCCGGCCGCGGATCGTTTCCATCGACGTTTCCGAGAACGGAACCTCAGCCTTGCGCAGATCCGCCAGCGCATCGAGTGTCGACTGGGCGTCGCGCGCGCCGGTCAGCGCCCGCATCAGGTCGCGCGCTTCGATCCGCATCTGTTCGGCTTGATCGCCCAAAGGGCCGGACAAGAGCCGCATCAGTGCACGCCAGCGTTTCAGTGCCTTCCGGACTTCATGAACGGCTTCGGCATCGGAAAGTTCGGAATTGGCAAGGGAACCCCGAGCGTCAGCAATGATTGCACGGGCGGCCACGGCCAATCCGTCGCCGAAACTGCTCTTGTCTTGAGCTTCTGCCCCCGCCATGGCCGGTTTTTGCCGTCTTTTAGTGACAAGTTTATGAAATAGGGCGCTTTGCGCTCTTCCCATTAGGGTCCGCCATTGCTACATACAACGAATGCGCGGGGCACTTTCCCGCGCTTCGCGTTTGAGCAAGGTAAGCAGCCAAGGCCGTGCGTAAGCAAGGCCATCGACCTGGAAGGTTGAGGCTGCTACAGAGCCCCAGACTTTGACGCGGGATGGAGCAGCCCGGTAGCTCGTCAGGCTCATAACCTGAAGGTCGTAGGTTCAAATCCTACTCCCGCAACCAAAATTGAGTGCATGCACTGAGGCCCGGTCCATTGGACCGGGCCTCAGTCGTTTTGCCCGCAAATTGTTTTTCCAAAAACCGGGATCAGATGCGAGCCGGCAACGACAGTTGCGACAAATTCTTTTTTGCAATTTGTGCGCGGCAACAACGCGGCGTATTTCGTTCCCGCAACAGTTCTCCAACAATCACATATCGGCAACTGCCACCGTCGAAATTTGAAATCGCTGCGCTGCAGCAGAAACGCAGCGACGTCGCGGATCAACGATGCTTCTGCCTCATCAGCGATCCGTTATTATGTATATACAGCGTTGCGTTTTGATTTGGAAGGATTAGGGTGAATGGGCTTCGGTTGAATTTTGACGACGACAGATCAAAAAGCCGAATAAAAAGGGGAGGATGCAATGAGTGTATCGACAGGCACCGTAACAGCTGCGCGCGCGTCAGAGCTCACGCGCTGGGGCCAACTTGTCATCGGCGTCATCTGCATGGTGATGATCGCCAATCTGCAATATGGCTGGACGTTCTTCGTCCCCGATATTCAAAAGACATTCGGCTGGGATCGCGCCTCGATCCAGATCGCCTTCACGCTCTTCGTTCTGTTCGAGACCTGGCTGGTCCCGATCGAAGGCTGGTTCGTCGATAAATACGGCCCGCGGATTGTCATCTTCGTCGGCGGCGTGCTGTGCGGCATCGGCTGGGTGATGAACTCCTATGCCACGACGCTCACCGAATATTACGTTGCCCAGATCATCGCCGGCATCGGCGCCGGCGGCGTTTACGGTACCTGCATCGGCACCGCGCTTAAGTGGTTCCCCGACAAGCGCGGTCTTGCTGCTGGCATCACCGCAGCGGGCTTCGGCGCCGGCTCTGCGCTGACCGTTGCTCCGATCCAGGCGATGATCGCCTCGAGCGGCTTCCAGGCCACTTTCTTCAACTTCGGCATCGGCCAGGGCATCATCGTTTGCGTTCTGGCGTTCTTCCTGAACACGCCGAAGCCCGGCCAGGTTCCTGAGACCACGCGCAACACCAAGGTTATCCAGAACACGCGGCAATTCGCTCCGAGCGAAATCATCGGGCCGACGAATTTCTGGATCGTCGGCGGCGTCATTGCGCTGGTCGGCGGCTTGGGTATGTGGGCTATCGGTCAGCAGTTCTACATTCCGCTGGCGCTCGCCGCTTTGATCTTCGGCTACGGCGGCTACACGGTGTGGACGCGCGGACAGCCGGTCTTCACGCTGATGTATTTCATGTTCGTGATCGTCGGCGCCGGTGGCTTGATGGTAACGGCCAATCTTGCGCCGATTTCGCAGGATCTGAAGATCGCCGGTGTGCCGGTATCGCTGTTCGGCTTGACGATGACGGCGCTCACCTTCGCCGCCACGATCGACCGTATCCTCAACGGCCTGACCCGTCCGTTCTTCGGCTGGGTTTCGGACCACATCGGCCGCGAGAATACGATGTTCATCGCCTTCGGCATCGAAGGCATCGGCATCTACGCGCTCTATCTGTTCGGGCATAACCCGGTGATGTTCGTGATCCTGAGCGGCTTGGTTTTCTTCGCCTGGGGCGAGATCTACAGTCTCTTCCCGTCGACCTGCACCGACACGTTCGGCGCCAAGTTCGCGACAACCAACGCCGGTCTGCTCTACACGGCAAAGGGAACGGCGGCGCTGTTGGTGCCCTACACCAGCCAGATCCAGAAAATCACCGGAAGCTGGGACACGGTGTTCATCATCGCCGCGGTCGCCAACATTCTGGCCGCAGTGCTCGCCATCGCTGTCTTGAAGCCATGGCGTGCCAAGATGATCGCGCGGGGCTGATCCCGGGGCGTTACAAAAACAACCGCCCGCGGGATTACTCGCGGGCGGTTTTTGTTTAGGCCAGCAATGGCGAAAGCCCTTGTTGCGCCGCAACAAATCGGCGTCCGGGTAACGCAAATATCTGGAATCCGGTTGCGCCGTGAAACCCCTCTGGCATATTGTATACCAGCATGAGTAGCCGCGTTCGATCCCCCAGCAACGTCAGAGTCAGTGCCCGCGGGCTTGATGCCGCGCGTGCGCCGCTGGCATCGCAGCCGTCGCTGGCGCCGATCGAGACCACGCAGAGCTTCAAGCACAAGGCCTACACCGCACTGAAGAACGCCATCGTCGCGATGGATATCTACCGCAATCGCGAGGACATCCGCCTCGACGAACGCAAGCTGGCGCAAGACTTTGGCATCAGCCGCACGCCGGTGCGCGAGGCGATGGCCCAGCTCGAGAGCGAAGGCTTCGTGCGCATGGTGCCGCGCCGCGGCATCTACGTCGTGCGCAAGACCAAACGCGAAGTGATTGAGATGATTACCGCCTGGGCGGCGCTCGAAAGCATGGCGGCGCGTCTGATCACGCAGACCGCGACCATCGAAGAAATCGCGCCGCTGCGCAAAATGTTTGCCACCTTCAAGGACGGCAAGGCGCGCGCCCACCTCGACGAATATTCCGAGGTCAACATCGAGTTCCACCAGAGCATCATCAAGCTCAGCGGCAATCGCGTGCTCATCGACCTTGCGGAAAACCTCTTCACGCACATGCGCATGATCCGGCGCAAAACCATCGTCGAGAAGGATCGTGTCGAGCGGTCGATCCGCGATCACATGAACATCATCGAAGCCCTCGAAGCGCGTTCCACCGATCGCGCCGAGGAACTGGTCCGTGACCACGCGCTCGGCCTTGCCGATCACGTGGCGAAATTCGCCGATTATCTGGATTAAGAGGGGATCCCTATGGCTGAAGCAGCAGTAAAAACCAATCCCGTAGCCGGAGAAGAGCGGGAGCAGACCGACGGCTTCAACCTCATCATTGATGCGCTCAAGCTCAACGGCCTGAATACGATTTACGGCGTGCCCGGCATTCCGATCACCGACTTCGGCCGTATGGCGCAGGCGGCGGGCATCCGAGTCCTGTCCTTCCGTCATGAACAGAATGCGGGCTATGCCGCCTCGATCGCAGGCTTCCTGACTAAGAAACCCGGCGTCTGCCTCACAGTGTCGGCGCCCGGCTTCCTAAACGGCCTGACCGCGCTGGCGCATGCCACGACCAACTGCTTCCCGATGATCCTGATCTCGGGCTCGTCCGAGCGTGAAATCGTTGACCTGCAGCAGGGCGACTACGAGGAAATGGACCAGCTCGCCATCGCCAAGCCGCTCTGCAAGGCGGCGTTCCGCGTGCTGCACGCAGCCGATATCGGCATCGGTCTGGCGCGCGCGATCCGCGCCGCCGTGTCCGGCCGTCCGGGCGGCGTTTATCTCGATCTGCCGGCCAAGTTGTTCGGCCAGGTGATGGATGCCGAAGCCGGCAAGAAGTCGCTGGTGAAGGTCATCGACGCCGCGCCGGCTCAGTTGCCTGCCCCGGACTCGATCAAGCGCGCGCTCGACGTGCTCAAGTCCGCCAAGAAGCCGCTGATCATTCTCGGCAAGGGTGCGGCTTACGCGCAGACCGACGACGCGATCCGCACCTTCGTGGAAAAGAGCGGCATTCCGTTCCTGCCGATGAGCATGGCCAAGGGTCTGTTGCCCGACACGCATCCGCAGTGCGCGGGCGCGGCGCGCTCGACCGTGCTGAAGGACAGCGACGTCGTTATGCTGATCGGTGCGCGCCTGAACTGGCTGCTGTCGCACGGTAAGGGCAAGAGCTGGGGCGATGCGCCCAAGAAGTTCATCCAGATCGACATCGAGCCGAAGGAAATGGACTCCAACGTCGAGATCGTCGCGCCGGTCGTCGGCGATATCGGTTCCTGCGTTAACGCATTGCTGGCCGGCATGGGCACCTGGCCGGCGCCGCCGGCCGATTGGGTCAGCGCGGTCAAGACCAAGCGCGATGACAACGTCGCCAAAATGGCGCCGCGCCTGATGAACAACAACGTGCCGATGGATTATCACGGCGCGCTCGGCGTGCTGCGTACCATCGTCAAGGAGCGGCCCGACGCCATCCTCGTCAACGAAGGCGCCAACACGCTCGATCTCGCGCGCGGCATCATCGATATCTACCAGCCGCGCAAGCGTATCGACGTCGGCACCTGGGGCATCATGGGCATCGGCATGGGTTATGCCATCGCCGCGGCGGTCGAAACCGGCAAGCCGGTGCTGTGCGTCGAAGGCGACTCGGCCTTCGGCTTCTCCGGCATGGAGGTCGAGACCATCTGCCGTTACAATCTGCCGGTCTGCATCGTTATCTTCAATAACGACGGCATTTATCGCGGCACCGACGTCAATGCCAGCGGCACCGACGATCCGGCGCCGACCGTGTTCGTCAAGGGCGCACGCTACGACAAGATGATCGAGGCTTTCGGCGGCATCGGCGTCAACGCCACCTCGCCGGACGAACTCAAGCGGGCCGTCAATGCTGCGATGGATAGCGGCAAACCGACGCTGATCAACGCGGTGCTCGATCCGGCCGCCGGCAGCGAGTCGGGCCGTATCGGCAACCTCAATCCGCAGAGCAAACTGAAGAAGAAATAGTCACCACGCAATTCGGTAGCGCCGGATGCCCATGCGGTATGGCCGGCGAAAGATGGAGAGATTCAAAATGGCCAAGAAGAAATCGAAAACCAAGGCGAAGGCGAGATCCAAGCCGGCGGCGAAGAAGTCCGCCCGCAAGGTGGTAAAGCTCGCCGCCAAGAAGCCGGCGAAAAAGGCCGCAGCCAAGAACGGCAACGGCGCACCGCGAATTTCATCCAAGCCCTACGGTCTGGACGGCAAGGCGCTCACCGGCGTTCGCATCCTCGACTTCACGCACGTCCAGTCCGGTCCGACCTGCACCCAGTTGCTGGCCTGGTTCGGCGCCGACGTCATCAAGGTCGAGCGTCCGGGTGTCGGCGACATCACGCGCGGCCAGCTGGTCGACGTGAAGGGCGCGGACTCGCTGTATTTCACGATGCTCAACCACAACAAGCGCTCGATCACGATCGACTCGAAGCATCCGCAGGGCATGCGCGTGCTCAACGCGCTGATCAAAACCTGCGACGTGCTCGTTGAAAACTTTGCGCCCGGCGCGCTCGATCGCATGGGCCTGACCTGGGAGTACATCCACAAACTCAACCCGCGCATGATCGTCGCGTCGGTGAAGGGCTTCGGCCCCGGTCCCTACGAGGACTGCAAGGTCTACGAGAACGTCGCCCAGTGCGCCGGCGGCTCGGCTTCGACCACCGGCTTCCGCGACGGTCCGCCGCTGGTCACCGGCGCGCAGATCGGCGACTCCGGAACGGGTCTGCATCTCGCGCTCGGCATTGTCTCGGCCCTGTATCAGCGTAACCGCACCGGCCGCGGCCAGAAGGTTCTGTGCGCCATGCAAGACGGCGTGCTCAACCTCTCACGCGTCAAGCTGCGCGACCAGCAGCGTCTGGCGCATGGCCCGCTTACTGAATACTCGCAGTACGGCGAGGGCATCCCGTTCGGCGACGCGACGCCGCGCGCCGGCAATGACTCCGGTGGCGGCCAGCCAGGCCGCATCCTCAAGTGCAAGGGCGCGCCGGAAGATCCGAACGCCTACATCTATTTCATCACACAGGCGCCGGTCTGGGGCCCGATCTGCGATCTGATCGGCGAGCCGACCTGGAAGACCGATCCGGAATACGCCACGCCACGTGCGCGCCTGCCGAAGCTCAATCAGATCTTCGCCCGCATCGAAGAGTGGACCATGACCAAGACCAAGTTCGAGGTCATGAACGCCTGCAACGAAGTCGATATTCCGGTCGGTCCAATTCTGTCGATGAAGGAACTGGCGCAAGAGCAATCACTGCGCGACACCGGCACGGTGGTCGAGGTCGATCACCCGGTGCGTGGCAAGTATCTCAGCGTCGGCAACCCGATCAAGATGTCGGACTCGATTTCGGAAGTGACGCGTTCGCCGCTCTTGGGCGAGCACACCGATGAGATCCTGACCAAGGTGCTCGGCTTCAAGGCCGCCGAGGTCGCGGAAATCAAGAACTCCGGCGCGCTCAGCGCCCCGGAGAAGAAAGAGAAAGCGGCGTAACTCCTGTCCCGGACGCGATGCAGCGCCCTTGCGGTGCATCGCAGATCCGGGACCGTCGCGCATACTGAGCTTGTTAAGGTCCCGGTTCTGCAGCGCATCGCTCCGCGCTGCGCAGCGCCCGGGACAAGAAATAGAATTTGGGAGAGTCATCGATGCGTATCGTGGTTCACGGCCAGCAGGCCTTCGGCAAAGCGGTGCTTGAAGCGCTGCTCAAGCGCGGCGACGAAGTCGTTGCGGTCTATGTCGCGCCGGAAAAAGAAGGCGCC
Organism: uncultured Hyphomicrobiales bacterium; assembly: GCA_903885555.1. Classification (GTDB taxonomy): domain Bacteria; phylum Pseudomonadota; class Alphaproteobacteria; order Rhizobiales; family Xanthobacteraceae; genus Pseudolabrys. Next base: position 81 of record CAISIV010000140.1, on the reverse strand, counting down.
AAGGCCGATCCTTTGAAGGAAGCGGCGCTCGCCGCGGGCCTCAAGGTGATGCAGCCGGCGTCTTACAAGACGCCGGAAGTG
>CAISIV010000139.1 GCA_903885555.1 uncultured Hyphomicrobiales bacterium | reverse complement strand
GGCGTTGCATAGAGCGCGTTGATCGGCAGATCGAGCGCCCAGTCCAGCCGGCGGAATCGCGCCATCGCGATGCCGAGCGGGATGCCGACGATCAAAGCGGCCGTCAGGCCATAGACCATGACCTCCAGACTCTGGCCGAGGTAGTACGGCAACTCGCCTGACAAAGTGAGGTCGTAAAACGCCACCGCGATCTTGGTCGGATAGGTGAAGAAGATCGGGTTGATGAAGGGTCCGACGATTTCCCAGACGATCAGAAGGACGACGAGAAAGCCGTAGCGATAAACCGCCGGCGTCTCGCTCCACGGCGTCTTGATCGCGGCCGGCGGCGCCTGCGTGACGCCGCCGCTGTGAATACCGTTGACGACGCTCATCAGAACGCCGTCGTCGGGCAGATCGGGCCCTTCCACTCGCCAAGCTGTTCGATCGACTTCTTGGCGAAGGTCGGGTCGACGATATCGTCGTAGCTCGGCGTCTTGCCTTCCTTGATATTGCCGATCTTGGTCATCAGGTCCGACGTGAAATTAACGCGGTCGGCGCCGAGGCCGCTATTGGCGTCCCAGATGCATTCCTTGACCATGAAGTCGTAGCTCTCCGAGAGAATCCTCTCCGGGTAGCCGGTCTGCTTGACGAAGATCGGCATCACCTTGGCCTTGTCCGTGTACATGATCCGGGTGGCCTCAATGTTGGCCGTCACAACAGCCTGCACGATGGCCGCCTTGTCCTTGATCGTCTTCTCGGTCGCCGACAGGAACGTATAGAGCGTCTTCGGCTGCAACTCCCACATCCGCCCGATAGCGTGCAGGTCGGGCACCTTGCTCTTGGCAAACATTTCCTGCTCGACATGCAGGATCGCGGTATCGACCTGATTGGCCACCAGCGCGGGCACGTCTTCGCTGGCGATTGAGACGAAGTTCACGTCCTTCGGATCGATCTTGGCAGCGCGCAGAACGCTGCGGCTGAGCAGATCGGCAAAGCCGCCCGGCTCCTGGATGCCGATGCGCTTGCCCTTGAGGTCGGCCATCGTCTTGATCTCGCCGCGCACCACCATCGACGCCTCGAACTTCGGCAGATTGGCGGAGAGCGCCTTCACGGTGGCGCCGTTGGCGCGGCCGATGATGGTCGGCGCGCCGGGCGTCAGCCCCAGGTCGATATTGCCGGCGAGCAGCGCGCGATAGACCTTCACGCCGTCGCCCAGCGAAACGATATCGACGTCGAGGCCAGCCTTCTTGTAGAGGCCAAGCTCTTTGGCGACGATCGTCGGCATGTGAACGATATTCGGCGGCGATGTCGGAATGCCGATGGTGATCTTGGTTTGAGCGCTTGCCGGGCCCTGTGTCAGCGTGGTGACGGCGATTGCCGCCAGCACAGAATAGAATGCGCGCATATGAATCCTCCCAGATTGTTTTTTGGTCTGTCCGAAGCCCCCACACCGGACAAACGCGGCTTAAGCCGCTGGGCCAATCCTGCCCCATCACCCTCCTAAAAACAACGAACAGGACGGGCCAAAGTCCCCCGGCCGCCAGCCGGTTTTGCGCTTTGACCGGACCCGCCCGGCATGCCTAATTGCGCCCCGAAACGACTCTTACTCAGCGAGAACGCCCTTTGCAGCCGGAACCTATCCACGACATCGCCCATCTCGGTCACGTCGAAATGCTGACCCCGAAATTCGACGCCAGTGTGAAGTTCTTCACGGACGTCATGGGCATGACGATCAGCGGCGAGAAAGGCGACAGCGTCTATCTGCGCGGCTGGGACGACTACGAGCGCTACTCGCTGAAGCTGACCGCGTCGAAAACCTCCGGCATGGCGCATTGCGCATTCCGCACCCGCTCGCCGCAGGCGCTGGAGCGGCGCGCCGCCGCGCTCAAAGGTTCCGGCTTCGATGTCGGCTGGAGCGACGGTGATCTCGGCCACGGCAAGACCTTCGTCTGCAAGGATCCAGACGGCCACGTCATCGAACTATATTACGACACCGAATGGTACGAAGCGCCGGCCGACAAGAAGCCGGCACTGAAGAACCAGGCGCAGCGTTATCCGGCGCGCGGCTGCAACGTGCGGCGCATCGATCATTTCAACGGGCTGGCCGCCGACATCAAGGCCAACCGCGAATTCTTCCAGCACTATCTCGGCTTCATGCTGACCGAGCAGATCGTGCTCGATGACGGCACCGAAGTCGGCATGTGGATGACGGCGACCAACAAGTCCTACGACTTCGCCTATACGCGCGACCACACCGGCACCAAAGGTCGCTTTCACCACGTCACTTATGCTTTGGACTCTCGTGAAGACATCCTGCGCGCCGCCGATATTTTCCTCGAGAACGGCGTTTACATCGAGACCGGCCCGCACAAGCACGCGGTGCAGCAGACTTTCTTTCTTTATGTCTACGAGCCTGGCCGCAATCGCGTCGAAGTCGCCTGCGCCGGTGCGCGTCTCGTGCTGGCGCCCGACTGGAAGGTCATCACCTGGACCGAAACCGAGCGCAAGAAGGGCCAGGCCTGGGGCCTCAAGACCATCGAGTCGTTCCACACCCACGGCACGCCACCAGTCGAGCATAAGTAAGCGGAGGTTTTCTTGGCCGCAGCGCGGTTCCCCACCGTCACTTTGCCCTCCGGCGCTACGATGCCGAAGTTCGGCCTCGGCACCTGGCGCATGGGCGAGAGCGCGCGCAAGCGCGCCGATGAGGTCAAGGCGCTCGCCCACGGGCTTTCGCTTGGCGTGACGCTGATCGACACCGCTGAAATGTACGGCGATGGCGAAGCCGAGACGATTGTCGCCGATGCTGTCGGCAGCAAGCGCGATGACGTCTTCATCGTCAGCAAGGTGTTGCCGAGCAATTCCAGCAAGCGCGGCACGATTTCCGCCTGCGAGCGCAGCCTGAAGCGGCTCAAGACCGACCGCATCGATCTGTATCTGCTGCACTGGCGCGGCTCGCCGCCATTGCGCGAAACCATCGAGGCTTTCGAGACGCTCAAGGATGCCGGCAAGATTCTCAGCTGGGGCGTCAGCAATTTCGATACCGGCGAGATGGAAGAAGTAGCCGAGACAAAAGGCGGCAACGCCTGCGCTACCAATCAGGTGCTGTACAATCTGACGCGGCGCGGCATTGAGTTCGACCTGATGCCATGGTGCAGGACTCGCAAGATGCCGATCATGGCCTACTCGCCGATCGAGCAAGGCCGCATGCTGGGCCATCCTGCGCTGGGCGACGTCGCGCGCCGCCACAAGGCGACGCCGGCACAGGTCGGCCTTGCCTGGCTGCTGCGACAAGACGGCGTCATCGTCATCCCGAAGGCCACCGCGCTGGCTCATGTCGATGAAGACGTCGCGGCGCTGGACCTGAAACTCACCGCGGACGACCTCGCCACGCTGGACCGCGCCTTCCCGCCGCCAAAAAAAGCTACATCGCTCGATATGTTGTAGTATTCAATCGAGCCAACGCCTCCTTCGAACCTAGAGACGATCCATGAGCCGCAAGAACACCCCGCGTATTTCATTCATCGGCTTCGGCGAAGCCGGCCAGGCGATTGCCTCCGGCCTGCGCGAAGGCGGCATCGAGCAGATCGCCGCCTGGGATATCCTGTTTCCCGATGCCGGCGGCGCGAAGCTCAAGGGTGCGGCGGAGAAAGCCGGCGTGCGCATCGCGAACTCGGCCGCCGATGCCGTGGCCGAGAGCGACATCGTGATCGCGGCCGTGACCGCGGCGTCGAGTCTCGAAGCGGCGCGTTCGGTCGAGCCGCATCTCAAGAACAATCCCTACTACCTCGACATCAATTCGGTGTCGCCCGGCCGCAAGCAGGACACCGAGAAATTGCTCGGCGGCAAGGTCCGCTATGTCGATATCGCGGTGATCGCACCGATCCATCCGCTGCGCCACAAGACGCCGCTGCTGGTGGCGGGCCCGCACGCCGACGGCGTCGGGCCATTGCTCGACGAGCTCGAGATGAAGTTTTCGATCGTGCCCGGCGGCACCGGCAAGGCGGCCGCGATCAAGATGATCCGCAGCGTCATGATCAAGGGCCTCGAAGCCCTGACGCTGGAGTGCTTCCTCGCCGCCTCGCGCGCCGACCTGCTGGAAGAAGTAACGAAGTCGCTGAAGAACAATTACCCGACACTCGATTGGACCCAGATCGCCGATTACAACATCGAGCGCATGGCGAGCCACGGCGAGCGCCGCGCCGCGGAAATGGAAGAATCCGCCATCACGCTGCGCGAACTCGGTCTGGAGCCACTGATGGTTGAATCGACCGTCAAGCGCCAACGCGAGATGGGCGCTCTCGGCAAGAACGAGAGCGTGCGTGCAACATTGGACGGCGGCCGCGCGGATATGCTCAAGGCCATCACCGCCGCGGCGCCGAAAAAGCATTAGCGGCTTCCTGAACGCAAAATGAACGTGCGCCGCACCATGCGCGCGGCCAGATGACGCGCGCGTTTGGGCTCCACACAGCGCGAGCCTCCCCTATTCTGGGTATCCACATTGGGTGGGAGGAAACACGCACATGAAAATCAAAAATCTCGTTACCGGTACCGCAATCGCAGTCACCGCCGCCGTCTTCGTTCTCGGCTCGGCCGTGTCCAGCGAAGCCAAAGGCAAGAAGGCCGCGCCGGCGCCGCAGCGTTCGGCTTCTTGCATGTACACGGCAGCGGCGCCGGTGTGCGGCACTCGCGGGGGCATGTCGTTCACCTATCGCAACGCCTGCTGGGCTGGCAATGACGGCGCCGTCGTCAAGGCGCAGAAGGCCTGCGCGCCCGCCAAGGCGATGAAGGCCAAGAAGGGCGGCAAGAAAGCCATGAAGAAGGCCGGCAAGAAGAAATAGGCCACGCTTCGTTCCAATAAAAAACGGGCCGCTGTCACCAGCGGCCCGTTTGTTATTTCAAAGCTTGGTGCGCGTTATTTCTTGCGCGGCGGAATCTGCAGC
>CAISIV010000138.1 GCA_903885555.1 uncultured Hyphomicrobiales bacterium | reverse complement strand
TCGTGGTGCGCTGCAGACCCGGGATCCAGTAAAATAAGAATGGATCCCGGATCAGCGGTGCACCGCTCCGCGCTGCACCGCGTCCGGGACACGGGGAGGAGAACAATGTCTCAGCGCACGTCGCCGCCTTTCCGCGCCGATCACGTCGGCAGTCTGCTACGGCCTGCGGTCCTCAAAGACGCCCGCGCCAAATTCGCCAAAGGCGAGATCGACGTCGTGACGCTGAAGGCGGTCGAAGACCGCGAAATCGAGAAAGTCATCAAGAAACAGGAGGAGGTCGGCCTCCAACTCGCCACCGATGGCGAATTCCGCCGCTCGTGGTGGCACTTCGATTTCTTTCGCGAGTTGCAGGGCGTGAAGATGGTGCAGATGCCCGCCATCAAATTCCACGGCGTCAAAACCAAAAGCGAAGGCATTCTGATCGAAGCCAAGGTCGGCTTCAACGGCCATCCGCATCTTGAGCACTTCAAATTCCTGAAGGCCCATTGCCGCACGACGCCGAAGATGACGATCCCGGCGCCGTCGACGTTCCACTTCCGGCAGGGCCGCGCCAAAGTCAGCAAGGACGCCTATCCCGACATCGACGTCTTCTACGACGATATCGCGCAGACCTGGGCGAAGGCGATCCGCGCTTTCTACGACGCCGGTTGCCGCTATCTGCAGCTCGACGATACCGCCTGGGCGATGATGTGTGATCCCCACGAGCGCGCGGAGTCGGTGAAGCGTGGCGACGATCCGGACAGACTGCCGTCGATCTACGCGCAGATCACGCGCGCCGCGCTGAAGGACAAGCCCGCCGACATGGCCATCACCATGCACTCTTGCCGCGGCAATTTCCGGTCGACCTGGATCGCCGAGGGCGGCTATGACTTCGTCGCCGAGCAGTTGCTGGCGCATACCAATCTCGACGGCTATTTTCTTGAATACGACAGCGACCGCGCCGGCGGTTTCGAGCCGCTGCGCCATTTCCCCACGGGCAAGAAGGCGCTGGTGCTGGGTCTCGTGACGTCGAAAAGCGGCAAACTCGAATCGAAAGACGACATCAAACGCCGCATCGACGAGGCCACCAAATACATAGCGCTCGATCAGCTTTGCCTGTCGCCGCAATGCGGCTTCGCCTCGACCGAGGAAGGCAACGTCTTGGCGGAGGACGAGCAGTGGGCCAAGCTGCGCATGATCGTGGAATTATCGAAGGAAGTATGGGGTCAATGACTGCACGTACCAAGCCGCCGTTTCGCGCCGATCATGTCGGCAGTCTGCTCCGTCCCAAGGCCCTGAAGGACGCCCGCGCTCAGCGCGAAAAGGGTGAGATCACCGCCGAACAGCTCAAGGCGGTCGAAGATCGCGAGATCGCCGCTGTCATCAAGAAGCAGGAAGACGTCGGCCTGAAAGCTGTCACCGACGGCGAATTCCGCCGCGCTTTCTGGAACTACGACTTCCTCGGCGCGCTCGATGGCGCCGAAGCTTATCTCGGTGTCCGCAAGATCAAGTTCGAGGGCGTCAATCCCAAACCGATGATGATGCGCGTCACCGGCAAGCTCGGCACCTTCACCGGCCACCCGATGATCGAGCATTTCAAGTATCTCGCTGCGCATGCCCGCGCGGTGCCGAAGATGACGATCCCGTCGCCGTCATCGATGCATTTCCGCTATGGCCGCGATGCCATTCCGGCTTCGATCTATCCGGACATGGGCGACTTCTACCGCGACCTCGGCCAGACCTACCGCAAGGCCGTGCGCGCCTTTGCCGATGCCGGTTGCCGCTATCTGCAGCTCGATGAGGTCAATCTTGCTTACCTGTGCGATCCGAAACTGCGCGAACAGGTCAGCGAACGCGGTGAAAGCGCCGATGAACTGCCGGGTATCTACGCCAAGCTGATCAACGCCGCGATCTCCGACATTCCGGCGGACATGACGATCACAATGCATCTGTGCCGCGGCAACTTCCAATCGACCTTCGTCGCCTCGGGCGGCTACGGACCGGTGGCCGAAGTGCTGTTCAATTCGATCAACGTGCACGGCTACTTCATGGAATACGACAGCGATCGCGCCGGCGGCTTCGAGCCGTTGCGCCTTGTGCCCAAGGGCAAGACGGTGGTGCTCGGGATTGTCACGTCAAAGTCGGGCACGCTGGAATCTAAGGACGCGTTGAAGCGCCGCATCGACGAGGCGTCGAAGTTCATCGATCTCGACCAGCTGTGCCTGTCGCCGCAATGCGGTTTCGCCTCGACCGAAGAGGGCAATATCCTTGCCGAGGACGAGCAGTGGGCCAAGCTGCGGATGATCGTCGAAGTGGCGCAAGAGGTGTGGGGATGAGCCAGCGAACCAGGCCGCCGTTCCGTGCCGATCATGTCGGCAGTCTGCTGCGGCCCGCCGCCCTGAAGCAGGCGCGCGAACAGTTCGCCAAGGGTCAGATCGACGCCGCCGCGCTGAAAGCGGTGGAAGATCGCGAGATCGAACGCGTCATCAAGAAGCAGGAAGAAGCCGGCCTTCAGTCGGTGACCGACGGCGAATTCCGCCGCTCCTGGTGGCATCTCGATTTCCTCTGGGGTCTCGACGGCATCGAAAAGCACGTCATGGATACCGGCGTCGCTTTTGCCGCCGTCACCACGCGCAACGAAGGCGCGCAGGTCACCGGCAAGATCGGCTCGCGTCATCACCCCATGATCGAGCATTTCAAGTTCGTCGCCGCGCATACCAAGCGTACGCCGAAAATCACCATTCCGGCGCCGTCGGCGATCTATGGCCGGCCGATGCGCACGCCGATCGACGCAACTGTCTATCCACGCATGGACGCGTTCTTCGACGATCTCGGCCAGGCCTACAAAAAGGCCGTGCACGATTTCGCCGATGCCGGCTGCCGCTATCTCCAGCTCGACGAAGTCTTCATCGCCATGCTGTGCGACCCGAAATACCGCGAGCAGATGAAAGCGCGCGGCGACGATCCGGAAAAACTCGGCGCGCTATACGGCGACCTGATTAACACGGCGATGTCGGACATTCCGTCGGACATGACAATCACCATGCATATGTGCCGCGGCAATTATAAATCGACCTACATGGGCGCCGGCGGCTACGAGGCGGTGCAGGAGATCCTGTTCAACAAGATCAACGTCCACGGCTTCTTCATGGAATACGACAGCGACCGCGCCGGCGGCTTTGAGCCGCTGCGCATGGTGCCGAAGGACAAGATGGTCGTGCTCGGGCTCGTTACCTCGAAGTCCGGCAAGCTTGAGTCAAAAGACGATATCAAGCGCCGTATCGATCAGGCGGCGAAGTTCATCCCGCTGGAGCAGCTCTGCCTGTCGCCGCAATGCGGCTTTGCCTCAACCGAAGAGGGCAACACGCTGGCCGAGGACGAGCAGTGGGCCAAGCTGCGGATGATCGTCGAAATCGCCGGTGAGGTCTGGGGCTAGCGCAGCAGGAGTTCGTCGAACCGGCTGGCGACAGCGATCGTCGGGTTGTCGTCGATCGGGCCGACTGCCACGTCCTGACCGGCCAAAGGCGTCACGCTGACCTGGCCGATGAGCCCGAGCTTGAGCGTCGGATCGAAGTGGCGCATCGCCCGTAAATTGAGGTCGATGATGCGGCCGCGGCGCAACGGGCCGATGTCGTTGATCCTGACGATGATCTGTTTGTCGCCGCTCGTCACCAAAGCAAAGGCCGGGCGGTAATTCTTGCCAAAGCGGACGCCGCCGAACTGGGCGCGCAAGTCGGTGCGGACAGCAGCGGTCCAGCCATCGGCGTCATACTTCTCGCCGGAGGCAAGCTCTTCATTGCCGGCGTCCATGTCTTTCGGATCGGTCGGATTGTACATCGACGCAATGCCGACAATGGCCTTGGCGGCGGGTACGATTTTCTGACGGCGCGGCAGGCTCGCCGTCGTCACTTCCGTTTGTGGGACGTAGTAACTCAGGCTCGCGACCATTTCGCGGACGCGCGAGGTCTGCGGCACGTCAAAGCGTTCCTTGAAGGTGGTCGATGCCGGCTCATCGATCCCGGCCCGCACGGGCACGAGAAACGGCACGCTGGCAAAACCGTTGGCCGCGTGGCCGCTGCCGGCTGCGGCGCAGACAAGGCCAGCGGCCAGTGCCGCTGCGATACTGCCGCGCACCAGGCGCGCGCCAAACGGCGTTTTGACGAATGAAGCGAAAGTGCCGAAAGACATCTGGCCCCCCAGCCAATGATCACCGACAGCGTCGAGTGAACACCCGCCGCAATAAGGCCCGGTAAAATGTTGCGGTGAACAATGTGTGAAATCCGGGGGGCGGTGACGGTCGCGCCGCCACGCCAGGGCGGTATTTGACCGGGTCTGTTTGGAATTTGCCGAGTGCGCCGCGTCTGTGCCACTAAAGGCGCCATGACCAAAGCCGCCGCCCCGCAGGACGACTACGCCGAGATCCGTGAATCGGTGCGCGCTCTGTGCGCGAAGTTCCCCGGCGAATACTGGCGCGAAGTCGATCGCGAGCGCGCCTATCCCACAGCGTTCGTCAACGCCCTGACCGAGGCCGGCTATCTGGCCGCTTTGATCCCGGAAGAATTCGGCGGCAGCGGGCTGACGATCAGCGCCGCCGCGGCCATCCTCGAGGAAGTGCATGCGTCCGGCTGCAACGGCGCGGCCTGCCACGCCCAGATGTACACGATGGGCACGGTGCTGCGGCACGGCTCGCCGGAGCAGAAGCAGCGCTATTTGCCGAAGATCGCCACCGGCGAATTGCGCCTGCAGGCTTTCGGCGTTACCGAGCCGACGTCCGGCACCGACACGCTGTCGCTGCGTACGACGGCCAAGCGCCAGGGCAACGACCATTACGTCGTCAACGGCCAGAAAATCTGGACGTCACGGGCCGAGTATTCCGACCTCATGCTGCTGCTGGCGCGCACCACGCCGCGCGATCAGGTCAAGAAGCGCACTGACGGGCTTTCGGTTTTTCTGGTCGACATGCAGACGGCGAAAAACGCCGGCATGTCGATCACGCCGATTCGCACCATGATGAATCACGCCACCACGCAGGTGTTCTTCGATGATCTCAAGGTGCCGGCGGAAAATCTGGTCGGCGAAGAAGGCAACGGCTTTCGCTATATCCTGTCCGGCATGAACGCCGAGCGCATTCTGATTGCGTCCGAATGCATCGGTGACGCCAAATGGTTCATCGCCAAGGCGTCGGCTTACGCCAAGGAGCGGGAGCTGTTCGGCCGCTCCATCGGGCAGAACCAGGGCGTGCAGTTTCCCATCGCACGGGCCTATGCGCAGATGCGTGCTGCCGAACTGATGGTGCATGAGGCCGCGCGCAAGTACGAAGCCGGCGAAGAGATCGGGCCGGAAGCGAACATGGCCAAGCTGCTGGCTGCCGACGCATCGTGGTTTGCCGCCGACATGTGCGTGCAGACATTCGGCGGCTTTGGTTTTGCCGAGGAGTACGACGTCGAGCGCAAGTTCCGCGAGGCGCGGCTGTATCAGGTGGCGCCGATCTCGACCAACATGATCCTGTCTTATCTCGCCGAGCACGTGCTTGGCCTGCCGCGCTCCTACTGACATGCGGCTCCCGCTCGAAGGCCTTCTTGTCGTCTCGGTCGAGCAAGCCGTCGCCGCGCCGCATTGCACCTGCAAGCTGGCCGACGCCGGCGCGCGCGTCATCAAGGTCGAGCGGCCCGAGGGCGATTTCGCCCGCGGCTATGATCAGGTGGCGAACGGGCAGGCGTCCTATTTCGTCTGGCTTAACCGCGGCAAGGAATCGGTGGCGCTGGATCTCAGCAAGCCCGACGACAAGGCGCTGCTCGAGACGATGATCGCCAAGGCTGACGTCTTTGTGCAGAACCTCAAGCCCGGCGCACTGACCAAGCTCGGCTTCAGCTTTGCCCGCTTGCGCAAGGACTATCCGCGGCTGATCTGCTGTTCGGTGTCGGGTTACGGCGAGTCTGGGCCCTTCGCGCAGCGCAAGGCTTATGACCTTTTGATCCAGGCGGAATCCGGCGTGGCGTCCGTCACCGGCGGTCCGGATGCGCCCGCCCGCGTCGGCGTCTCCATCGTCGACGTTGCTGCCGGGCTCAACGCCTATGAGTCGATCCTCGAAGCGCTGATCGCGCGCGGCCGCACCGGCGAGGGCGCCGAGATTTCGATTTCGATGTTCGACGGCATGGCGGACTGGATGACGGTGCCGTTGCTGCAGCACGAAGGCGGCAAGCCGCCCAGGCGTATGGGCCTCGCCCACACGTCGATCTCGCCCTACGGCGTGTTCAAGACGCGCGATGACGTCGACATCCTGATTTCGATCCAGAACGATCGCGAGTGGCGAATTCTTGCCGCCGATGTCATGCAGGACAAGGCGCTGGCCGCCGATCCCGATTTCGCCACCAATGTTGAGCGCGTGAAACGCCGTGACGTGACGGATGGCAAGGTGGCCAAGTCTTTCGGCGCGCTCACCGCCGATGAATTGATCGCGCGTCTGACCAAGGCTGACATCGCCTTTGCCCGCGTCAACGGGCCGGCTGAACTGGCCGCGCATCCGCATCTGCGCCGCATCACGGTCGAAACGCCCGGCGGTCCGGTGAGCCTGCCGGCGCCCGCGCCGCTGTGGGCCGGCGAGACGCGGCGCTACGGCGCTGTGCCCGCCATCGGCGAGCACACGGATAAAATTCGCAAAGAGTTTTCAGCGAAGTAGTCGTCAATCCATCGCGTGGATGACTTCTTCCTTCGGCGCGCCGGGCGCGGCTTTCTTCGCCGTGCCGATCAGCATCACCAGCGGCACCATCGCCAGCGTCAAGAACATCAGCAGCTTGAAGTCGTTGAGGTAGGCGATCAGCGCCGCCTGCTGCGTGATCATTCCGTCGAGCACCGCCTTGCCGGTATCGGTGGACAGATTGAGGTTGTTGGCCACGTCCGGCATCTGCAACGCATTGTTGAACGGCGTTACACCCTCGGTGAGGCGCGCATGCATGATCGTGCTGGTGCTGGTCAGTTGCGCGATCATCATCGAAATGCCGATCGACGAACCGATATTGCGCAGCAGCGTCGTCATCGACGTCGCGCCGTTACGCATAGTGCCCGGCAGCGTCAGGAAGGCCACCGACGTCACCGGCACGAACAGCAGGCCGAGGCCGACGCCTTGCGCGATGCTGGTGACGACGATCGTGCCCTGCCGCACGTCGAGATTCCAACCGCTCATTTCGTAGAGCGTCGCGGCGGTGATCAGTAGTCCGGTGAGGATCAAATAGCGCGGTTCGACCATCTTCATCAGCCGCGGCGCCGCCATCATGGTCAGCAGCGTGCCGACGCCGCGCGAGCCAAGCAGGAAACCGGCGGTCTGGATCGGATAGCCGAGCAAGTTCTGCATGAACGGCGTTACCAGCGCCATGGTGCCGAACAGCACCACGCCGATCACCAGACTGAACACGCAGCCGGAAACGAAATTGCGGTCCTTGAACCTCTCGAAGCGGACGAAGGGCTCGGTCGTGGTCAGCGAATGGGCGAAGAAATAGTACAATCCGCTCGCCGAGACGATGGACTCGACCCAGATCTCGGTGGCGCCGAACCAGCCGACCTGCTC
>CAISIV010000137.1 GCA_903885555.1 uncultured Hyphomicrobiales bacterium | reverse complement strand
GCGTAGACTGCCGCGTATGCGGCAGAAACATATTTTTTGCGAAACGTCTCCGGACAGCGATACCAGTAGCGATCGGGGCCGTCGTCCTCTTGCAGATCGACGGCTACGCACTCATCCCCGATATCTGCGGGGTAGGATCCGACGTATCCGACACGCTCCGTCCAGGCCGATATCTCATCAGCCGACAGTGATGTGCGGTTAATGATGTGCCAGCCCGGTATCCCGTGCAGACGCTGCCCCTTAGCGTCGCCAATCGCCTGACTGGATTGCTCAAATAGGTCGAGCAGATCAAGCAGCAAGCGCGTGGACAGGGGCCGTAGGGCCATCGTCGATCTCCTTCACCAGATGCCACTTGGCGAGCAGCCGATCGCACAACGCGCGGTCTTTCTCCCGTTTGGTCTTCACGTTGCACTTGTTCTCATCTCGCAAGACGACGCTGATGGTGCGTGCGCGCTCGGTGCTGTCTTTTTTCAAGCGGATGGAAAGCTTGGCGTAGTTCAGGCGGTGGTGACGAAAATCGAACGCTAAGCCGGCCAGTGACTGAGCCGCGACGTGGATATCATTCACATCCGTAGACCCTATTTTTACCAATAGCGAGCGGTGATTGGCTTGGGCATAGCCCAGCTCGACCACTTTTACTGAGGATACGTTTTCATCAGACAGATCGAAATTCCGTGGACCTGCCAGGCTCTGGTAGTCATACTGCTTGAGCGGAATCGTTGCCCCGAAGAACGGGGATTGGAGGATGCAATCGGCGGCGGCCCTGGCAAGCGCTTCCCTGGTTTGGGTGGTCTTCGATAGCACGTCGAGATGGCCGTTGGCCGGTTCATAAGTGATGTGAGAGGAAGCTGCCCGGATCAACTCGTGGCTCATCAGTTCGCTCGCCTGTACACAGTTAACGAGCTCTGGCGGGCGATTGTTATAAATGCTGATCTGGTAGATCTCGACATCCTCACCGGTGTGGGTCTCGGGGCGCAGGCGTTTGAAGAACTGGATCGCAACGTCCGCGGTATCGCAGTTAAACTGCTCTGCGATCGTCTGACAGAACAAATTTCTCGACCCCGGATCGTCCTTAACTGCGAGGTGCTTTGGGGCGATGAATCCGGAGTAGCACGACGTGCTCTGGCGGAACACATCGGCCTGGCGTGCGTCGAGCGCTTCCTTGAAGATTTCGGGTGCATTGCTGTGAAGCCACAGCGCCCGCTCGTACTGGTTGTGGATCGCCGCAAACGCCTTGCGGCTCGCCTCCACGACAATGTCCTCGCGAAGGCCCTCGACCACGTCCTGCCCGGCCCCGTCGGACAGCAGAACGATGCGTTCGGCCACCTCGTCAATCTTCTGGCGTTCGCGCACCGGCAGCGCCGCGAGGCCTGCCTCGAGCGCTGCCCGTTGTAGACGCTTGCCTTGTTTAGGGTCGAGTTTTGGCAGGGTGAGGCCGATTTCGCCAGTCAGAAAGCGGTAGGCGATCGACGGCGGCAGGTGGACCAGCAGTTTGGTGAGATTCTCAGCGTCGTTCATGGACAGCCCCTTTCCAAGGTGGTGATTGGGTTGGTATCAGCCCAAGACGACCCCGATATTTGTTGGGGTGTGCAGACCAACACCGTTCGGTATGCCGAACGAATAGAATTATCTCGAACCGGATAGGCGTTTGTCAAACAGATACGTATTTGTTCGGCACAGTGCTATTATCTGCTTGTT
>CAISIV010000136.1 GCA_903885555.1 uncultured Hyphomicrobiales bacterium | reverse complement strand
GGCCGCGCGCGCGCTGATCTATCGGCTGGGACCGCAGGCTTTCACCGATCACGCGCTGCTCGGCTGGGCGCGCTCGGAAGCCTCAGCCAGCGATACCAATTGGCATGCGATGACAATGACGCCGCACCGCTGGACCGCGCCGGCGTTTCCCTTGAAGGCGGCCGATTTCATCAAGCGCGGCATCGACAAAGGGCCGGCGCTCGGCGTGGCACTTCGTGCGGCGGAAACGGCGTGGATCGCGGCCGGGTTTCCGGACGATCAAGTGGCGCTCGACACCATCGCCGATACGGCGGCGCGAGCCGGTACAAAATGAAAAGCCCCGGACGATTTGTCCGGGGCTTTTTATCCGTCGAGATTATCGAGCGTTAGAATTTATAGTTCAGGCCGAGGCGAACAACGTGGTCGCGCGCCCGGATCGATACACCGTTCGTGAACATGTTCACTGTGCCGAGATCGATGTAGAGGTACTCAAGCTTGGTCGACCAGTGGCTGTTGGTGCCGAGTTTTGTCTCGACGCCGGCGCCGATCGTCCAGCCGGTCTTGGTCACGGAATCGGATACCGAGGCGCTTAAGGCGCCAAGCGTAAATGACGCGTTGCCAGTAACTTTGCCAACTGCGACGCCGCCAGTCACGTAGACCAGCCAGTTCGGATCGGGAAGGTAGCCCAAGCGCGCACGCGCCGTAGCAAACCATGGCAGCTTGTACTCGTTGGCGATTGTGAAACCTGAACGCGCGTCACCGATCGTGATCGGGAAGAGCCACGAGTTGCTGGCCTTCTCGGCGCTCCACTGATAATCGCCTTCGATACCGACAAGCCAGTTGCGGTTAAATTGCCAGTTGTAGCCAGCCTGAAGGCCGCCAATGACGCCATTGACGTTGTAGGTTTGTGAGCCGGACGGCGAGACGATCGCCCCAGTGGCGCCAAAATCGCCCCAGCTGTAACCGACGTTGCCGCCGACGTAGAAACCGGTCCAGTCGGAGATTGGCGCGGCGACCATCCGCGGCGCTTTGACGGGCATGTCAGCGGCAAGCGCGCTGTGGGCAAGACCAACACTCAGAAAACCACACGCTAAAATAAAACGGCGCATTTCAACCCCCGTGAAGTTCAATCGTTGGGTGAACAGAGCACGTTTTACCGCTCAAGGGCGACCGGCACTGTGCAAATCACAGGTGTATTTTGACATCTGTAGTAATTCTGCAACAGCGCTGTAGCGGCTTTAACTGCTTCAATTTCTTGGCTTTTTCGCCTGTCAGTAGCCGATAGCGCGGAGGCATCGAATCCCGGCTATGTGTCCATTGCACTTCACAGGGGGCTTGCCGGATGTTTTCCGCTTTCGCCGATATCTCGATCTGGCAACTCATGCTGGTGGCTGCCGTCGCCTTGTTTGCGTCAATCGTCGGCGGCGTGTCGGGCTACGGCACCGGCGCGTTAATGCCGCTGGTGCTGGTGCCGATGGTCGGGCCGGCGCCGATCGTGCCGATCATCGCCATCTCGGCAATGTTCTCCAATTCAAGCCGCATGGCGGCTTTCCTGAAATATGTGTCGTGGCGGCGCGTCGCGATTGTGCTGGTGGCATCGGTGCCGACCTGCGTGCTCGGCGCCTGGGGCTATACCAAGCTGACCAGCGCCGGCGCGGCACTCGTCGTCGGCGGCATGCTGATCCTGAGTGTACCGTTGCGGCGGCTGTTGAAGCATCACGAGGTGCAGTTCGGCGATTGCGGCCTGGCGATAGGTGCGGTCGTCTATGGTGTGTTTGTCGGCGGCACGGCCGGCTCCGGCGTCATCCTGCTGTCGCTGTTGATGGCGACCGGTCTGGAAGGCGCCTCTGTCATCGCGACCGATGCCGCGATTTCGATCGTCATCGGTATCGTCAAGGTGTCGACATTCGGCGTTGCCGGCGTATTGACGCCGCAGATCATCGCCTTCGCGCTGCTGATCGGCGTCGTCGCGCTGCCGGGCGCGTTTCTGGCACGCGCCTTCGTCGAGCGAATGCCGGTGCATGTACACACGGCAGTGCTCGACGCGGTGGTGCTGTTTGGCGGCGCGGTGCTGATCTACAACGCGTTTGCCTGAAACTGCGGGTTAAGCGGCTTCTTTTTTCTTCTTCTTCGACTTGGTCTTTTCTTTTTCGTCTTCATCCTCGTCGTCTTCATCGGATTCGTCTTCGTCGTGCTCCGAATCCTCGTCTTCTTCTTCCTCGTTTTCCTCTTCATCCGCCTGCGCGGTCTGTAGGGCGACGACCGGAATCATTTCGCGAAACAGATCGCCGTCTTCGCCGGTCCACAGGCACATCGCCTCGTCGTCTTCGACGGCGCTCACGGTCATCGCTTCGCCGCCCGATTTCAGAAATACTACGTCGCCCGCTGCAAACGTCATGTCGACCCTCATTTTTTAGATGGTGGACGCACAGGCTAGCCGGGCAAAATGACAGTTCGAACACGCCGGAACGTCAGAAAAATTTCAAGGCCACTTCACCACGGGCGGCATTGACGACAGGATCGATTCCACGTTGCCGCCGGTGCGCAGGCCGAAAATAGTGCCGCGATCGTAGAGCAGGTTGAATTCGACGTAACGCCCGCGACGAACGAGTTGCTCGTCGCGCTCGGCTTCGCTCCACGGCGTGGTGAAGTTCTTGGCAACCAGTTCCGGATAGATTTTGCGGAAGGCGCGGCCGACATCCTGCGTGAAGGCGAAGGTCGCGTCCCAGTCGCTCTCAAGATAGTCGTAGAAAATGCCGCCGATGCCGCGCGGCTCGTTGCGATGCTTGAGGTGGAAGTAGTCGTCGCACCACTTCTTGAATTTGTCATAGGGCGCAATTGTCCCGTGCGCGTCGCAGGCCGACTGCATCGCCGCGTGAAACGCAATGGTGTCGGGGTCGGTTTGCGTGCGGCGGCGGTCGAGCACCGGCGTCAGATCCGCGCCGCCGCCGAACCAGGCTTTGCTGGTGACGACATGACGGGTGTTCATGTGTACGGCCGGCACGTGCGGATTGTGTGGATGCGCGATCAGCGAAATACCGGAGGCCCAGAAGCGCGGGTCTTCTGAGGCACCGGGAATCTCCTTGCGGAACTCCGGCGCGAACTCACCATGCACGGTCGAGCAATGCACGCCGACCTTCTCGAACACGCGGCCGTGCATCATCGACATCACGCCGCCGCCGCCGGGTGCGCCATTATGGTCGGTGCGGTTCCACGGCGTGCGTTTGAAACGGCCGGCCGGGCGATCCGCCAGTGCCACGGAGCCGGGCAGGGCGTCTTCGACGGCTTCCAGCGCGCCGCAAATGTCGTCGCGCAGCGCCTGAAACCAGGTTTCGGCGCGTGTCTTGCGGGCTTCGATCTCGGCTTGGCTCATGGCGATCACTTTATGTCACTTTGGTAGTGCTGCGAGGCCCCCGGTCTGGCGCAGCGCCTCGCCGGTGACCATGGCGACAGCGACCGCGATGTTGAGGGAGCGTAGTTCCCTCCGCATCGGGATGCAGAGCCGGGCGTCGGCCGCGTTATGCACAGATTCCGGCACGCCGGCACTTTCGCGGCCGAACAGCAGAATCTGGTCGTCCTGAAAGCTGTGCTCGAGGTAGCTGCTCGCCGCGGCTGTGGTCAGCAGTACCAGTTTAAGGCTTTCGTCCCGCCGCCAGACGTCGAAGGCGCCGAATGAGGCGTGGCGCGTGATGGCGACCTTGTCGAGATAATCCAGTCCGGCGCGGCGAAACGCCCGGTCGGTCACCGGAAAGCCCGCCGGCTCGATAATATGGGCTTCCACCCCCAGGCAGGCGCAGGTCCGCAGAATCGTACCGGTATTCTGGGGAATGTCTGGCTCATAAAGGGCAATCCGCATCCGCCGGCCTGTCGATATTTAATGTTGTGCCCGGGATATTCCGTTCTAGACGAACGATTTATGTGACTTACCGCTGTCGGGCTTGCGCTATTAGCACAAGGGTGCCAATAAAACGCGCCGCAGCAATGGTCCTGCCTTTCCCAGGACTGTCGTGACGGTCCGCCCCGCCACCAGCGGGATTTCCCAACGGCACACGGCTGTGGGCGGTGACTAAGCCAGCCGGGGGAGAGGGATCCAGACGTGACGACCGTGTCTTCTGCGGAGCACACGCGCCGCGACTTTCTGTATATCGCCACCGGCGCCATCGGCGCTGTAGGCGCAGCAGCGGTCGTGGTGCCTCTGATTGCGCAAATGAACCCCGACGCCTCGACCATCGCGGCCGGCGCGCCTATCGAAGTCGATCTGGCGCCTGTTGCCGAAGGTCAGATCATCAAGGTGTTCTGGCGTTCCAAGCCGATCTTCATCTCGCACCGGTCCAAGAAGGAAATCGAGGCGGCCCAGAAGGTCGACCTTGGCAGCCTTCCCGACCCGCAGCCCGACTCGGCCCGCGTCAAGCCGGGCCACGACCAGTGGCTGGTCGTCGTCGGTATCTGCACTCATCTCGGCTGCATTCCGCTGGCCCACCAGGGTCAGTACGAAGGCTGGTTCTGCCCGTGCCATGGTTCGGTTTACGACACCTCCGGTCGTATCCGCCAAGGTCCGGCGCCGGCGAACCTGCCGCTGCCGCCTTACGCATTCGTCTCCGACACCAAGATCCGGATCGGCTGATCCGCGACAGATTGTTCTGAAGGTTCGATCATGAGCGGGCACTCGACCTACCAGCCGCAAAGCGGATTTATGAAATGGATGGAGCGCCGGTTGCCGATTGGCGGCCTGGTCCATTCGTCATTCGTCGCTTATCCGACGCCACGTAACCTGAACTACTGGTGGACGTTCGGCGGCATCCTGAGCTTCATGCTCGGCGTACAGATCATCACCGGCGTGGTGCTGGCGATGCATTACACGCCGCATGCCGACCTGGCCTTCAAGTCGGTCGAAACCATCATGCGCGACGTCAATTACGGCTGGCTGCTGCGCTACCTGCACGCCACCGGCGCGTCGATGTTCTTCATCGCGGTCTACATCCACATTTTCCGCGGCATGTATTACGGCTCGTACAAGGAGCCGCGCGAAGTACTTTGGATCCTCGGCGTCATCATCTACCTGCTGATGATGGCAACCGGCTTCCTCGGTTACACGCTGCCCTGGGGGCAGATGAGCTTCTGGGGTGCGACCGTCATCACCAACTTCTTCTCGGCTTTCCCCGGCATCGGCGAACCGCTGGTGACCTGGCTGTGGGGCGGCTACGGCGTCGGCAGCCCGACGCTCAACCGCTTCTTCTCGCTGCACTACCTGCTGCCCTTCGTGATCGCGGGCGTCGTGATCCTGCACGTCTGGGCACTGCACGTTGCGGGTCAGAACAATCCGACTGGCATCGATCCGAAGTCCGACAAGGACACTGTGCCGTTCACGCCTTATGCGACCGTCAAGGACGGTTTCATGATCGTGTGCTTCTGCATCCTGTTTGCGTGGTTCGCGTTCTACCTGCCGAACTATCTCGGCCACGCCGACAACTACGTTCCGGCCAATCCGGCGGTGACGCCGGCGCACATTGTGCCCGAATGGTACTATCTGCCGTTCTACGCGATCCTTCGCGCCATTCCGAACAAGCTCTTGGGCGTGCTCGCACTGTTCGGCTCGATCGGCATTCTCGCCTTCCTGCCGTGGCTCGACACCTCGAAGGTCAAGTCGGCGCGCTATCGTCCGCTGTATCGCCAGTTCTTCTGGCTGTTCTTCGCGGTCTGCATTGGTCTCGGCTGGCTCGGCGCCAAGCCGGCGGAGGGCATCTACGTGGTGCTCGCGCGCATCCTGACCGTCTACTATTTCGCGCACTTCATCATCATCCTGCCGTTGCTCGGCATATTCGAGAAGACCAAGCCGCTGCCGAATTCGATTTCGGAATCGGTGTTGGGCTCGAAGGCTTAAGGCGAGGGACATGGACATGAAGCGCATAATTCTCGCCCTCACGCTCGCAGGCTTTGCCGCCGCCGCAACGCCCGTTCTCGCCGAGGAAGGGCACGACACGCCGCAGCCGCCGCGGGTGAAGTGGTCGTTCAGCGGTCCGTTCGGCAAGTTCGATCAGGCCCAGCTGCAGCGCGGCTTCAAGATTTATCGCGAGGTCTGCGCCAACTGCCATTCGATGCAGATGGTGGCCTTCCGCAATCTCGCCGACGCCGGCGGGCCGGGCTTCTCGGAAGCGCAGGTCGCAGCGGTTGCGTCCGAGTACAAGATCAAGGATCTCGACGACAAGGGCGAAGCGGTCGAACGCGCCGGCCGTCCGGCCGACTATTTCCCGTCGCCTTTTGCCAACGAACTCGTCGCCAAGGCCGCCAATGGCGGTGTTGCGCCGCCGGACTTCTCGACGCTGGCCAAAGCGCGCACCTACGAGCGCGGCTTCCCCTGGTTCATCTTCGATATCTTCACGCAGTATCAGGAGCAGGGCCCGGATTACATCGTGGCGCTGCTGCAGGGTTACGTCGACGCGCCGAAGGACTTCCAGGTGCCGCCGGGCGGCAACTACAACAAGTATTTCCCCGGCCACAGCATCGCCATGCCGCCGCCGCTGCAGGCGGGACAGGTGACCTTCGACGACGGCTCGCCGCAGACGCTCGACCAGTACACCAGGGACATCACGTCCTTCATGATGTGGGCCTCCGAGCCGCATCTGGTGGCGCGCAAGCGTCTCGGCCTTCAGGTCATGGTGTTCCTGATCGTGTTCGCGGGCCTGATGTACTTCACCAAGAAGAAAGTCTGGTCGGCGGCACACTAAGCCGGTACAAAATTTCTTGACGTCAGGGCCCCGGTTGGGGCCCTTTCGTTTTTGGACGTCACGGATTGAGGTTGGCAATGACCAAGGCAGTGCTCGGCATCATCGGCGGCAGCGGCATTTACGACCTGCCGGGACTTGCGAACGTACGCGAAGAGCACGTCAAAAGCCCCTGGGGCGAGCCATCCGGCGCGCTGCGCATCGGCGATATCGGCGGTCTGCCGGTGGTGTTCCTGCCGCGCCATGACAAGGGCCACAGGCTGTCGCCCTCCGACATCAACTACCGGGCCAATATCGACATCCTCAAACGCGCCGGCGTCACCGATCTGGTGTCGCTGTCGGCCTGTGGCTCGTTCAAGGAAGACCTGCCGCCGGGCACCTTCGTGCTGGTCGACCAATTCGTCGACCGGACCTACAAGCGCGAGAGTTCGTTCTTCGGCAGAGGCCTCGTTGCGCATGTGTCGATGGCGCATCCGGTGTCGCCGGTGCTGCGCCGCCGCCTCCGCGACGCCGCGCGCGCCGAAGGCATGGAGCCGAAGTGGGGCGGCACTTACGTCTGCATGGAAGGCCCGCAGTTCTCCACGCTGGCCGAAAGCATGACCTACAAGGAGCTCGGCTATTCGGTGATCGGTATGACCAATATGCCGGAGGCCAAGCTCGCGCGCGAAGCCGAGATTTGTTACGCGACCGTCGCGATGGTGACCGATTTCGACTGCTGGCATCCCGAGCACGACGCCGTCACTGTGCAGGACATTATCAAAGTGCTGACAACCAATGCCGACCGCGCCAAGCGGCTGGTGGCGCGTCTGGCGCAGGACTTCCCGCGCGAGCATGAGGAATGCCCGATTGGCTCCGACCGCGCGCTCGACACCGCGCTGATTACGCAGCCCGAAGCGCGCGATCCCGAGTTGATCAAGAAGCTCGATGCGGTGGCGGGACGGGTGCTGCGCGCCTGAGAGACATCGGGTGACGGCTGCATATCGTCTCCGCTAAGGTCGAGCCCATGAAAAAGGTGTCACCCATAGTCGGCGGCGTAATCGGCGCAATCCTCGGCTTTTTCGCTGTTCTGATTGTGTTCAGCCTTCTCGGTACTGGTGTCCAGACAGACGCCATCATGAGTGGCCTGCTGGTGCTGTTGATGATAGCGCCGCTGGGCGCGCTCGCCGGTCTTATGATCGGCACCAAGCTTGCCTTGCGGGCGCGCGGCCAAAAAGGCACAGGCGAGTTTGTAGCCGGTGCTTTCAAGGCCCTTGGCGTGACCGTACTGATGGTCGCCGTTGGCGGCGCCATGACTTATTCCTATTTCGAGCAAACGGCGACGCCGTGGCTCAATCCGAATGCCGCCACTCCCGAGTTGCACTACGAAATCCGCTTGCCCGCCAACGCGGCGCTGCCTGCGTTGCGCGACGTCGCGGTCGAATTGAAGACCGACTTGAACACGATGCCAGGTGAGTTGGCGTCCGGAAAATTTCGCCGCGACGGGAATCAGCCAGTGATCGTCGGGCAGGTCGAAATGGCCTTCCGGACGGCGCGCCGGTTTTTAGCGGTCCAGATCGCGGGCCAGCCGGAACGCCTGTACCCCATTGGTTTGGCCGCCAAGGCGCCGCACACCAGCGAACTCGGAGCCTGGCAACGGCTCGCGGATGGCAGCGAAATCCGCTATCGCGCCAAATGGCCTGGGAAAGAATGACGGCCGGCGCGCCGCGGTGGCGGGGCGCGTCTTGAAAGGCTAGCCTGCGACAAAAGTCTAAAAAGCCGGGGAGGCTGCCGTGGGTGAAAAATCAAAATTTGTGGCGATGTTATTCGCGGCCGGACTGTGGTTCGCGGCAACGCCGGGCCAGGCCGAGACGGTGCTACGCATTGGCGTCGTGTCGCGTACGATCTTCTATCTGCCGGCATGGACCGCCGAACAGCAGGGCTTCTTCAAGGCCGAGGGCATCGAGCCCAAGATCGAGATCTACAACGACGCCCACAAGATCTTCACCGATCTGCAGGCCGGTACGATCCAGATCGGCATCTCGTCGATCGAAACCGTGATCCTCGACGGTTATAAAGGCGGCACCATGCGGCTGGTGGCCGGTACGGCGCAGCGCCCGCCGCATTTCATCATCGCGCAGCCGGAAATAAAGACACTGGCCGATCTCAAGGGCAAAACCATCGGCGTGGTGTCGATGCACGAAGGCACGACCTTTTTCATCAAGGATATCGCCAAGGCGGCCGGCTTTGCGCTCGGCGACGTCAAGGTCGAAGCGGTTGGCGGCTCGCCGGCGCGTCAGAAATTGCTCAAGGAAAAGAAGATCGACGCCGGGCTGCAGCCTTATCCGTTGAGCTACGAAGCGGAGGCCGCAGGCTTCACCAATCTCGGGCCGATCGCCAGACTGGTGCCGGACTATCAGTTCACATCGGTCATGGTGGACAACAAGTGGGCGTCGCAAAATCGTCCGCTGATGGTTGGTTTTCTGCGCGCGCTGCGTAAAGGCACCGATTACATGTTCGCGCATCCGGACAGTTCGGCCGAACTCGGCGCCAAGGAACTGCAGACCTCGCCGGCCAATGCCAAACGGGCGCTCGAAGACACCGCGCGCATGGATGTCATCGCGCGGGATCTGTCGCTGACGGATTTGAGCCTGAAGCGTGTGTTCGAAATCATGCAGCAGGCCGACGTGATGAAATCCGAGGCGGCTTACGACCGCAGCAAGATCGTCGACGACAGCTATCTGGCCGGTAGCCGCAAATAGCCGGCGCGCGCCAGGCGGGGAGACCCAGCGCGCGCCGTAAATCAGCCTTGTTGCAAAGGCCGATTTTTACATCGGCTTGGCAGCGCCCGACGGCAGGATCGCGATGTCGCGAATGCCGCCGACGCCGCTAATCTGTACCGCCGGCGTTGCCTTGCCGGTGGCGAGGTCGACGCTGTGCAGCCAGTCGCCGGACATCAGCCAAGCTTCGTTCTTGCCCTGACCGTCGGACCAGATGTCGAACGCAACAGCCTTGGCGTCAATGCCGAGCTTGCCGACGGCGCCGAGAATGCCGTCATTCGGCGGCGCCTGCTTGAGCAGGCCGCCGATGGTGGCGTCGATGTCGTAGAGCGCGGTTTCCTTGGCGCCCTTGAACGAGTTGATATAGGCGCCGGCCACCACATTCGGCTTCTCGCCCTTGTGCATGTCGGTTTCGGCGAATTTCAGTTCGCCATCGACGGTGACCTTGCCATCATCGACATTGGCGCGCAGGTTCATGCCGTCGCTGCCGATCAGGCGCAGACGATCGGCGACCGGGTTGAAGTCTACGGTCGCCGACGTGCCGGCGGTCAAAGTCTTTTCCAGCTTCGACTTCATCGACGCCTTACCTGTCGCGATATCGACGGTATAGACGGTGCCGTCGGCAACGACCGCATACAGCATGCTGTCGGACGGACGGACGTCGATGCCGAGCACGCGGCCGCTGACGCCGTCGATCTTCCAGGTCTTGGTGACGTTCTTGGTGTCGGTATTGACGATCGAGATGGTGTTGTCGCCCGACAGCGCCGCGACTTCCACGGCCTGCGCCGAAACGGCGCCGAGCAGAACCGCGGTCGACGCGGCAAGCATTGTGAGAACCTTCATCGCACTCTCCTGTTTTGTGTCGCCCCAGATTGCGACTACAGAAAGGGGTACGGAGCGGCTCGTCGGGCGGATGCATCGCCGCGCATGACATAAATGTGAGAAGTGCAGAGCAGGGCTCGAAGGCCCATTAACCCGCGCGAATTGACGCTCTTACCGTGCGCGGGCAAGATGAGGTCTTATGCCGCACCCCTCATCCAGGGGTGCCCGCCATGCCCGGGGCCTCATGCACGTCGTCGATCTGGAGAAGCTGCCCGCCGAGGAATGGCGCCCCGGTGTGCTCACCCGCATGCGGGCGTCGGCCGCCAACGGCGCGGCCCAGCTCTGCCTGTTCGAGCAATGGTGCGATCCCGGCCACGGCGCCCCGACCCATCTTCATGCGGTCGAGGAAGTGCTCCACGTCATTTCCGGGCGCGCCGAGGTCTGGGTCGGCAGCGACAGTGCCACGCTGACCGCGGGCCAATCGGTGGTGGTGCCGGCCGGGCATAAACACGGCTTTTCCAACGCCGGCGCCGATACGCTGCACATCACATCGACCCTTGCCGCGCCCGTGTTCGAGGCGGCATATGACGACAAACGCGAGACGCCACGGCGCTGGCTGCCCGGCTGAGAGAGGGCTTGAACAATCTTGCCGCGCGCGCTTCTTTACGCCGGCCAACAGGAGGAACTCCAATGCCCGAAATCACCATTAGTCTTGCTGCCGGGCGCAGCCCCGAAACCAAGAAAGCGTTGATGTATGACATCACCCAGGCAGTGATGAAGAATTGCGACGTGCCCGCCGACGCCGTGGTGGTGCAGATCGTCGAAGTCCCGCTGACCGACAAGATGAAGGGCGGGCAAACTTTCGTTGAACGCATGAAGAAGTAATGATGAACACTCTCGATGACGACCTGCGCGAGTCTATCCGCAACATTCCGGACTATCCCAAGCCCGGCATTATGTTTCGCGACATCACGACGATGCTGGGCAATGCGAAGGCGTTCCGCCGCGCCGTCGATGCGCTGGTGCAACCCTGGGCCGGATCGAAGATCGACAAGGTCGCCGGCATGGAAGCGCGCGGCTTCATTCTCGGTGGCGCGGTAGCGCATCAGGTGTCGGCCGGCTTCATCCCGATCCGCAAGAAGGGCAAGCTGCCGCACACCACAGTGCGCATCGCCTATTCGCTCGAGTACGGTCTCGACGAAATGGAGATGCACGAGGACGCGGTGAAAAAGGGCGAGCGCGTCATTTTGGTCGACGACCTGATCGCGACCGGCGGCACTGCCGAAGGCGCGGTCAAGCTGCTGCGTCAGATGGGCGCCGAAGTGCTGGCCGCCTGCTTCGTCATCGATCTGCCGGAACTCGG
>CAISIV010000135.1 GCA_903885555.1 uncultured Hyphomicrobiales bacterium | reverse complement strand
GCTCTTCTGTGGCCACCTTGTCAATCAATTTGTTAGCTAGTGCGCGACTTGCAAGAAACGACTGGCCACGCATGGCCTCCGCAGGGACATTGCGGTTGCGTAACACGTTTGCGCGGAAGAGGTCGAAGTTGTCCTGCACGTACTCCGTGAGCGACGCTCGTTGAGCAGCCGTCAACTCGGGCCCCATCATCGCGCCTTTGAGGTCGCCCTCGGCGTTGGTTATGGGATCCCACTCCATGCCCTCCTCGGCCCACATAGCGGACGTTGAGATCCACGGAATGATCGCGCCGATGCTGCCCACGGTTGCGCTCGGTGATGCCCACACTTCGCGGCATGACACGGCGATATTGTATGCTGCCGAGCACGCCAGCCCGTCCGTGTAGGCGAGCGTAGGCACCTTGCGGCTAATCATTTGCAGCGCGTCGGCCACTTCAGAATTGCCATTGCAAGCACCGCCGGGAGAATCAATCTCAAGCCAAATTCCACGACAGCGAGCTTCCATAGCGGCTTCAAGCTCATCTTCGATGTCTTCATAATCCGTAGCACCACAGCATTTTTCGATGGGGGAAATATCTCGTGCGAGCGTTCCGCAAATCTCAATGTGCGCGATGCCGTTGGCGTCAATCATCATCGGTTCGCGAGGATTCACGAACGCGCTCATGTCCGGCATCTCGTATTTGTCGCCGTTGATGCGCGGCTTAAGTATGCGGTCGATGGCCGCAAATCCTGCGGCAGAAATGAACCACGGTTCGCCGTAGACTTTAGAAATTATGCGAGAGAAGCTCATGGCGTTGGTAGCATGTCAGGCGGTTGCCCGTTGGGAGTGAGTATACCGAACACACTGCGCGGCAGGTTGCTGCGTTCCATGCGTGCGCGGATGTTAAGCTCGTCCTGCTCGATGGCGTCAAGGTGTTCATCAATCGTGAGTCCACCTTCGCCTAGAATCTCGGACATCGAGCGCATGCCAGCTCGGTACCCTTCAATGGCGTCGCGCGATGCGTAGCCGCTGTCAGCGGTTAGACGTGGAGGCGATGTGAATCGGAACTGATACGCGCCGCCCTTGTCCTTGTCCGCGCCCTTGTAAGCCGGCAGTAAGCCCAACTCGACGGCCCGCGCCACGGCGAAAGCACAGCGGCGCTTGCACGCCTGCGAGAGGTATTGATGACGGTCAGACGTAACTCGGTTGACCTGTTCCAAAACGATGCGGGCACTTGCGCCGCCCATTTTGTCGAGTCCCCAGACGTACTCAACGGGCCACCCCATCGCAAGGCACGCCTGTTTGATAAGTCGCTCCTGCAATCGGTCTTGAGCCTCGGACGGGATCTCAGACTTGAGTTGCGTTACATTTTCGCCTGGTTGAAAATACTGAATCGTGCCGCCCTGCATCTGCTCCATCCTAATGCCCGTCGGATTGATCGCGGCCTGCTCGGACAGCGCGTAAGCTGGGTCGCTAACGTCGGCAATGCCGGTCTGGTTGGTCACCACTAATCCAATTTTGGCTGCCATCTGCGAGGCTACTCGGATGTCGTTGCCGAGTGTTGCCAGACAGCGAAGGTCAAGGATGGCCGGCGCTAGTGCAGAGATACCGCGAGCCTGTCCGACTTCGCGAGGGTCGCGAGTTAGCTGTGCGGACGTTGAGGGAATGTCACGGTCTTGCTCGGAAGTTTTACCGAGCACGCGGTAAGCCACAGCCCGTCCGAGTCGCGACAGGATGACGCCGTTGACCATTTCGAGCCCAGCGTATGGTCCTTCAGTCAGCGGCCCGGTCATAAGGTCACGGACGCCCATCTGATGCCACGGTACCTGCTGCAACTGCGGAAAGCCCGTTGCGGTCGTGGTCAAGATCGTCAGCATGTCGCCGTCCCTGTCGATGCCGACGGATTCCAGAAACAGCCCATCCCACCACGAAGAGCCGTCAACGTAGCAGATTTGCATCCAATCATTTAGCCACGCTTCAGCAAGTTTGCCCCACTCTTTGTCTGCGCCCGTGAATATGGGACGCATGGCCTTCCCTATGGTGAGAAAAGCACGTTGATCAATCGCCCCGTTGACTACGCCGACGTTCCAATAAAGCTTTCGCGCTGCGCTAGTTAGCGTGCGCCATTCGCCGACGGGTAACTCTTGGTTGATGCCTTGCGTGTGATTCTGTTGAAATGGTTGCAGTCCCCACGCGCCACCCTCCACAAGCCGTTGCCGACGATAT